>JAUXHN010000287.1 GCA_030621515.1 Deltaproteobacteria bacterium
TCCTTGCACGGGGCGGCCACTCCCGGGGTGTACCAGATGGCGAAATCATCCATGTCCCGGATGCAGCACTTGGGCACGATCTCGATTTTGCCCTTGTAGAAAGGGTGCAGTTCCATGGCATCCGCCGATGGTTTTTCTGCTTTTGCGATGAGTTGTTCTTCTGTCAGGTTTTCTTTTCCCATTGCTTGGTTCCCCTTCCGTTGGCTGGGTTTGATAAGCAACTTTCAGACTATAAGAAGAGAAATTTGTCAAGTCACAGCAGGCTGGACAAGATCAAGATGAGGCAATGATCAACGAGGTAGCCGCCCGCGGAATGGTCGCACGAGGTCGGCGGCGTTGGCGAGAACGGCAACTGGGTGCCGGTGTCAGTGTTCGTATCGGTGGCGGAATCCGTATCAGAATCCGTATCCGTGTCCGTATCGGAATCCGTATCCGTGTCCGTGTCCGTATCTATGTCTATGTCGGGGTTTCCGCTGCCGTCCGGGTAGCATAGCGGGATGGACGCGTATTCTTCGCAGGTCTGGTAAGTAGGACATTGTTCGTCCAGGTAGCAGATGGTCGAGCAAAGGAGGACGCCGGCGGTCTGATAGGAGGAGAGGGTACACATCTCCTCGACCGGCCACGCCGTGTCGGGGCACTGGTCTCCGAACGCGGTGCACTGCTCCGCACAGAACCCGACGTCGGGATCGCCCAGGCCGATGATATGTCTACACTCCGCTCCGTCGTCACAGAAGTCGACTCCGGCGCAGGCGCACGGCCAGCCCGAATTCCAGGGACAGTCCGTCGGGGAGGGGCTCGTCTGTCCCACAAAGTGCCCGGTCATGTCGTGCACCGTCTCTTCGAGCCAGGCGCGATCGGAGAGCAGGTTGGTGTTGAAGCTTCCGTACGTGGAATCGCATTCTTCCCCGGGAAGGTTGGACACGAAGGAAGCGACGGCGGTGAGCACCTCGTTTCCGAACTGGGTTGTGAACAATGGTCCGCCCGAGTCGCCCATGCACGTCCCGCTGGCTCCGCCGAGCTCGATGTAGTCGCTCCACACGTTGAGGATAGTGGTGTTGCCCATCCGGTGGATGCCGCTGTCGCCACCTCCAAATGAGGTTATTCCATAGCCCACGATTACGCCGGGGTCCGAGTCCGAAGGGTGTGGAATTCCCCTGATATAATATGGAGTGATGCTCGTGACCGTGGTGTCCAGGTGAAGAACAGCCAGATCGCCGCCGTCGGCGGTGTCACCCGTCCAGTCCAGATGGATCTCGAAGTCCGAAACTCCGGAGATGTGCTGATAACTCGATCCGTAGACGTCCGCGCCCCCGGCGATATCGATGTCACCGGCGGTGATGGAACCATCGACACAGTGGGCCGCAGTCAGAACTATCTCCGGGTCGATCAATGTACCGGTGCACAGGCCGCTGGAGGTCATTACCGCCACGGCTCCCTGGTACGAGGTATAGCCCGTGGCCGTCCCCCCCACGATGCCAGTTCCCCTGGGTTCGCTGTTGGAAACGCCTTCGTGTTCGGTGTGGAGATCCGAGCAACCCGAGCCGGCAAAAACGAAGATGGACATTGCTGATAGCAATAAAAGGGGAGGGATCTGAGAGTATCTCATCGGGTAGTTCCTTTTCAATAAAGATGGGCGCTACTGTTGATAAGTGTATCCCGACTGGAAAATTGATGAAAGCGATCTCTACCTGATCTTGACGTAGCGTGCGGGATCTTCCAAAAAGGCGGCCGCGTGATCTTTCAGCAAGAAGTAGTAAGTTTCCCCCTCGTGTTGCAGCCGTTCCACCGCCTCGCTCGAGTCAAATTGTAGATCGCACACGGGGCAGGAGACCGGCTTCCCGCTTGGAGGCGGTTGCGGCGTGGCGCTCTTCTGGATTGCATCTCGTTTCTTGTCGATATCGTCGGTGGGGGAGCGGCCGTTATCACAACCGGCGCTCAGCGCGAGAAGAACGAACAGTGATACTGCGGGTCGCATCATTTTGGAGAACTCCTTTCTTGATTATGCCTTGTGTGCTGTTCTTGACAAGAAGGGGATCGGGCGGCTAGCAATTTTGCAGCATATGAAGAACGTATTGAAAAACATCTACAAATGGTTTTTCGCGCCATGGGGCTTTTTGCAAAAGCACTCCGAGAAGAGCTGGTTCGCCGTTTTCGAAGACAGCATGCTCATGATCCTGCTGGCGCTGTTCGGAGCGGGCGCAGCCCTTCTCTGGACGGAGCCCTGGAATGTACCGGCCGAGCCCGTGGAGACGATAACCGTGAGCGGCCTTACACTGAAGACGGGAGATCCGCGTCCGGAGGAATTGGTCAGGCTGGCGCGTGAGCATATGCAAAGAGAGGTGGTGCTGACGGGACCCGATCTCTCTCATACGACCAGATGGGCGGCCTTAGGCGCGCGGGTGGACATGGGCTCCCTGGAGCGGATCCTTGTCCAGATGGCTCTCAAAGACAGCCCGGCGGCGCGATACTTTCGCGAGGAATCGGATGGCCTGGAGGAGGGCCCGCGCCTGGAGCTTCCGGCGTCACTGGTTTCCGGCGCAGCAGTGGAGTCTCTGGTGCTGCTCAAAGATATTGTCGATCGCGCGCCGGTCAACGCCCGATTCGATTTTGCGGCAAAGAAGGTGGCCGTCGAGAAGGATGGTCGGGCACTCGATGTGTACGCTACTCTGGCGCGCCTGGATGAGGCCCTGAGCAGGGGGGACGATCGGGTGGAGATGGTGGTTGCGAAAGTACCGGCCAAGGTGAGGAAGGCGGATCTGGAGGGGATTGACGTGAGCGAGGTGGCGGGCTTCTACGAGACGCCTTACTCGCGAATGCGCAAGGACCAGGATCGAACCCACAATGTCGGACTCGGGGCGTCTCTTCTCGATGGTCAGGTCATCCTGCCGGGCCGGCTGTTGTCTTTCAACGACACCCTCGGGGATCGTTCGGAAGCAAGAGGTTTCAGGTATGCCCCGGTCATTGCCGGCGGAGCCATCGTCGAGGGGATGGGCGGCGGCACGTGCCAGGTTGCATCCACTCTGTACGCCGCGTCGTTCTTTGCCGGTCTGGTCATCGAGGAAAGGCAGCCCCACTCGAGACCCAGCTCTTACATCAAGCTTGGGCTCGACGCCACGGTGAGCTATCCCGACCTGGATCTGAAGATCAGGAACCCATTCGAGTATCCCGTGGTGATTCACTTCACAGTGGATGACGGCAAGGCCCGGGCGGAGATACGGGCCATCGAGCGTCCATTCACCGTTACCTTGCTGAGGAAGATCATCGGGACGCGGCCGTTCCCCGTACGAGTGATCGAAGATTCAAAACTGAAAAGGGGAGAAGAGATCATCACCCAGTTGGGTGTTCCAGGCTATACGGTCCACCGCTACAAAGTAATCGAGCGTGACAAGGTCGGCTACCGCTTCCAGTCCGTGGACAAGTACCCGCCGACTACGCAGTTCGTGCACAAGGGCATCTCGGATCCATCGGAGATCGAGGATGTGAAAGACGCGCCCAGGGCGGACACCCACAAGCCCTATCGGGCGTCTCGTTCCCTTCGAATGGTTCAGGGGCCTGGACTCTGGCACGAGTCGACGCACGACTAACAAAAATGGGCGTTTCTCCTAGACGTAGCCGTAACAGATAGATTGGCCGCCGACATCCACGCAAGCGGTTCCGGTCGGGCAGTCAGCCACGGTGGTGCAGGAAATCATACAGTGGTACGGGGGCTCCCAGGTGATTCCCCCGTCTGAAGTCATGCCGATCAGGCAACCCTCCGTGCCGGAGGCCACATCGGTGCAGAAAGTGACGTCCGGTTGCTCGAAGTCGGTGCACTCCGGAGAGCAGAACCCCTGCGTTGCATCCACCGAATCGAGAATCATACAATCAGTATTGGCCGGGCAGTCGGCGACAGTATAGCAGGGGCCGCCCCAATCGGTGGGGTACGTATCGGTATCGGTGTCCGTGTCGGTGTCCGTGTCGGTGTCCGAATCCGTGTCGGAATCGCTGTCCGAGTCGGAATCGCTGTCGGAATCGCTGTCGGTGTCCGAATCGGAATCGGTGTCGCTGTCCGAGTCGCTGTCGGAATCGCTGTCCGAGTCGGAGGAGCCGACGTCAACGCTTCCGGCGCTACAGGCGAACCCGATGGCCGCCAGCACGAAACCCGAAATCAGGACACTCAGGACGATATAATAAACGCGCATGGTGTTTCTCCTTCCCTATATATAAATTTTAGACGATTTCATGGTCGAAAGGGAAACTAATTTGATCGAGAAACTCTGGTAGGCGTCGGCGTGGTGTCTCTAGACGGCGCCGTAGCAGATGGAAAACGACTGGCCGGTGTCGGTACAGGCGGTGCCTGCCGGACAATCGGCTACACTTGTGCAGACGATTACGCAGTGGAAGGGGGGATCCGTGCCGTCTGTTCCAGTACCGAGCAGGCATTGTTCATCACCCGAGCCCTGGTCTGTGCAGTAGGTTGGATCCGGCTGGCCGGAATCGCAGCACTCCGGCGCGCAGAAACCCTGTGTGTCATCCATGCCGTTGATGGATGTGCATTCGGTGTCAGTGGGACAGTCTGCCGGGTCGACGCAGAATCCACCCCAGGAGGCGACGCCTCCCGCAGCGGTGC
>JAUXHN010000285.1 GCA_030621515.1 Deltaproteobacteria bacterium
CTGTTGCATAAATCACTACTCCCACAGCTGGTGCTCCTGGTCTTGCAATGTGGCCGTTTCGGAGGATATTTCCCCCGGGACATGTTCTCCCCCCACCTGCTGCTACAGTTGTTACGATGATTGCGTAGAGATCGACACCTGGATACCGGTAGTCTAGCCTACCAGCTGGCGAACACCTCTGTGACCACCACCGAGTCGCCGTCCTGCTCGACCGCTATGCCCATGTGGGTGAACTCCCGTGACATGGTGTTCAGCCGATGGGAGGGGCTGCGCATGAGGTTGCGATGAGCCCGGACGACATCGTGGCTGCGGGCGACGTTTTCCGCGCTCGACGAAGGTGTCAGGCCCCGGGCGGAAAGACGATCCTCCAGTCTGGTTCCGTCGGGGGATCGATGCCCGAAGTAGCCCAGCGCCACCATGTCCTTGGTGTGGGAGCGGGCGATGGACTCCAGCCGCTGATCGATGACGAGTACCGGCAGGTTCGCCTTTTTTCTGGCCGAGTTGATCATCTGCGCCAGGATCTCCTCCGGGGGGCGGAGATCACCCGCCATCGCTCCGGAGGGAACGATGATCGGACGCAGGTCGGGATTCACGTCCACGTACAGTGGAAGTAGCACCGCGGTCTCCGGGCCGCAGCCGTCCTCTATTTGCAGCTCCAGCTCGTGACGACCGGGCCTGTCGAAGGAGATGCGTACCTCGAAGTCGTCGGATCCAGGGATCTGGGCAGTATCGAGTTTCCGGACCGACCCGTCGGGCAGTCCCAGGAAAGAGGAGGAGATCCGCATACCGTCGATGACCACGCGTCCTCGAACGGTAAGTGCATGGCCGATCGACGGGGTGACGGGCACGGGATCGATATCTATGCCGCGCCTGACCCCTATCCAGACGGCGATGGTGCGATCTTCTGCGGAGGCGAGGCCGAGGCCGCAGTGGGTCCAATCCCCCTGGTGATCGATGACGTGGCGCTCGAGCGCCTTCTCGTCGCCCTTGCCCATCTCGAGGACGAACGGCGCCAGCGCGTAGTCGAACCCGCCCAGGTACTCGAGGGAAAACCGGAGGTGATCGATATCTTCGCCGGATCCCAATCCGCTGGTCAGAAGATCCCGGGCGTGTTTCCGCGCCGCCGACACGAGCCTCGGGTCGAGCGTGCACGACAACGCGTCGGATGGGAGGTTGTTCCAGATGGCTTCCTCGGCGGGCTCCAGGCGAACGGGGTCATATCTTCCGCCGTAGTGGGTGGATCTTTGTCGGAAGGGCGTTGGGGAATCGTCCGGTTTCGGAGACTCCCTGACGGTCGGAATATCCCCACCACACCCGAGCACCATGACCATGACAGCGATTAAGCGTTGAGTCCGCAACACTTCTTGTACTTCTTGCCGGAGCCGCAAGGACAGGGATCGTTGCGCCCGACCTTCGGCTGGTCGCGTTTCACTGTGGTCTGTTTCTTTCGTTCGGCGGGGCCTCCCTCCATTGAACCGCGACCTTCTATAGTTCGCGTGCTTCTTCTGGGCATGGAGATGCGCTGGGCGTCTTCCTTGTTCTCAATCTGTACGTGGAAGGTTTTGGTGAGCACGTTCACCTTGATGTTCTGCATCATCTCGGTGAACATATCGTAGCCCTCGCGCTTGTACTCCTGCTTGGGATCCCTGTTACCGTAGCCCCGCAGCCCGATGCCCGACCTGAGATGATCCATTGCGGCGAGGTGATCCAGCCAGGCACGGTCGATCTCGCGAAGGTAGAAATGCCGAAAAGCGGTGACGAGCACGTCCTTGCCCATCTCCTCTTCCTTGCGCGCGATCAACTTCTCGACCTGATCGAATAGCAAGGAAGGGATCGCGTCCACATTGGGCGCATTCTCCAATCCGGAGGGGGTGAACGCCAGCAGGCCATTGACGGCCGTGTTCAGCTCGTCGATGTTCCAGAGTTCCTCGTTTGCCCCGGAGCAATACTCGACCACCAAGTTCGAGATGACTTCGTCCGCGTCGTCCAGGATCCGCTCGCGCTGTGCGGCCTGGGAGTGGGGAATCACATCGAGAAGGATCTTGTAGATCTCCTTGGGGTCAGTAATGTCGCTCAGATCCGGACGGATTCCGAAAAACGCGTAGATCTGCTGCTCGATGTTGTCCGGGCGTGTTTCGACAATATCATCGATGGTGGGCTCCGGGATGTTGCCGTCCGGTTCCGGCGGCGGGGGATCTTGAAGCACGCTGTGAACGATGACCACGCGCTCCAGGGTCTGTGTCAGAAGCTGCGAGAACTCCTCTACTTGCTCGGCAGGAACCTCGACCTCCACCATCTTCTTCTCGGCCTTGGCGGGGCTGTTCGCCTTGCCCGCATCGGCCAGTCCCACCTCGGTCATGTACTTGCCCTCGAGGATCTGTTTGCGCAGCGCGTAGATTGTTTTTCGCTGCTGGTTCATGACGTCGTCGTATTCAAGCAGGTGCTTCCGGGTGTCGAAGTTGCGGCTCTCAACCTTCTTTTGCGCGTTCTCGATGGAGCGGGAAACCATCTTGTGCTCGATTGGGATCCCGTCCTCCATCCCGAGTTTCGTCATGATCCCGCCGAGTCGTTCAGCGCCGAAGATGCGCAGGAGATCGTCCTCGAGCGACAGGAAGAAGCGGGACGATCCGGGATCGCCCTGGCGGCCCGCACGTCCCCGCAGCTGGTTGTCGATCCGCCGGGACTCGTGGCGTTCAGTGCCCAGAATATGGAGGCCGCCCGCAGACAGGACCACGGATCGTTCCAGTTCGCACTGGCGTTTGTACTCGGCGGCGAGTTTGCGGTAGCCCGGCCCGTCCTCGTCCGGGTTGATGCGTCCGCGGGCCATCATCTCCGCGTTGCCTCCGAGGATGATATCCGTCCCGCGCCCCGCCATATTGGTGGCCACGGTGACGGCGCTCTTTCGTCCGGCCTGGGCGACCACAAACGCTTCGCTCTCGTGTTGCTTGGCGTTGAGGACGTTGTGCTCGATTCCCTTTCGAGAGAGTATCCGGTGGATCGCCTCGGACTTTTCCACGCTCACGGTGCCCACGAGACACGGCTGGCCCCGCTCCCGACAATCGAGGATCTCGTCGACGATGGCGGTGAACTTTTCACGCTCGCTCTTGTAGATGACGTCCTGATTGTCGGCCCTGATGCACGGCCAGTTTGTGGGGATGGCCGTGACATCCAGGGAGTAGGTCTTCATGAACTCCTGAGCTTCGGTCTCCGCCGTGCCGGTCATGCCGGAGAGTTTCTTGTAGAGTCGAAAGAGGTTCTGAAAGGAGATTGTTGCCAGGGTGCGGTTCTCCTCCAGGATCGGGACGTTTTCCTTGGCCTCGACTGCCTGGTGGAGACCGTCCGACCAGCGGCGCCCGGGCATGGTTCGTCCGGTAAACTCGTCGATGATAACGATTAACTGATCGTCGGAAACCATGTAGTTGACGTCGCGTTTATAAAGGTTGTGCGCCTTGAGCGCCTGGTTGATGTGGTGGAGAAAGTCGATGTTCTCCGGATCGAACAAGTTGCCGATTTGCAGGGCCTTCTCCACACGGTCCACGCCCTCCTCGGTCATGGTGACCGAGTGCCCCTTCTCGTCGACGATGAAGTCCGCCTCCTTGCGCAGCCTGGGGATGATGGCGTTGACCGACATGTACAGCTGGGACGACGCCTCCGGCTCGCCGGAGATGATGAGCGGCGTCCTGGCCTCGTCGATGAGGATGGAGTCTACCTCGTCCACAATGGCGTAGTTCAGGGCCTTTTGAACGTAATCGTAGATGCTGAACTTCATGTTGTCGCGCAGGTAGTCGAACCCGAACTCGTTGTTCTGCCCGTAGGTGATGTGGGCCCGGTACGCGTCTTGCTTATCTTTTCGTCCCATGCCGTGCAGGGTGCTTCCAACGGAAAGCCCAAGGAAATTGTAGATGTTTCCCATCCACTCGGCGTCCCTGCTCGCCAGGTAGTCGTTGACCGTGACTATGTGCACGCCCTTGCCCTCGAGGCCGTTGAGGTAGGCAGGCGCGACGGCCACCAGGGTCTTGCCCTCGCCCGTCTTCATCTCCGAGATAGAGCCCTCGTGCAGGGTCACGGCGCCGATGAGCTGAACGTCGAACGGGCGGATGCCCAGGGTCCGGACGGAGGCCTCCCGAACGGTGGCGAAAGCTTCTGGGAGAATATCGTCGAGGGAAGCGCCATTGTGGAGCATCTCCTGGAATTTGGGGGTCTGGGCGCCGATCTGCGAATCCGACATCTGCCGTATCCGGGGCTCCAGCGAAGAGATGGCCTCGATGATCGGCCGGATCTTCTTCATCCTTCGTTCGTGCGCGGTGCCTACCAGCTTTTTAAGTACCTTGAGCATTGTCGTGTCTGGAATCCCTTTAAATTGATTTCATCTAAACCCGGCGTTTCGCCGGATGGATGACAAGCTAATGCACGGATGCATGAAAATCAAGGTTCGGGGATTCTCGCGGTTTTTTCATTTTTTAGGAAACTTCTTTGCGAAACGGCCGATTAAAGGGGTGAAGAGAAAAAAGGAGGACCCCATGTCGAGAATGAGTCTACGCGTTGAGTTCAGAGATTCGGAGTGGTTCATGAGCACGACAGAGATCGACGATGATGATCTGGAGCACCATGAACTGTACCTGCAGGCACACTCGAAGATGCCGTACTATTATTCCTACGATCCCACGTTCTGTGAATGGGAAGTGAGGCGCGCACTGGCG
>JAUXHN010000325.1 GCA_030621515.1 Deltaproteobacteria bacterium
CGACAAGAGAGTTTCTGATCATCTTGCGCCTGTTGTGGAAGGCGGCCTTGACCGTCATGTCGAACTTTTCCGGATCGATATTGCCAAAGAGCGGTTCCTCTCGCGGCGTGAGATCCACCACTGCGGAGCGTACTTTGGGCTTTGGATGAAACGCCGTCGGAGGCAGGCGCATGACAATTTTGGAGGTGAATCGCGCGTCGGTCATCACGGTGAGGGCGCTGCGTTCCCGGTCGTCGATCCCGGCCTTGAGACGCGTCGCCACCTCGAGCTGCAACATGAAAACAGCCCTCACGAGAGGCATGCGGGGTTCCATTACCCGGCGAAGGATCAGACCGGTGATCTGGTAGGGCAGGTTTCCAGCGATGACTCCCGGGATATCCCCCAGGCAGCGTCGGTAGTCGAAAGTCGCGGCGTCTTCCTCCTCGATGGTGAGCATGTCGGTTTTTTCGAACTCGGAGTTCAGCACCCGGCACAGGTCGCGATCGCGTTCCACGGCGGTGACTCTTCCCCCCACGGCGAGCAGGGCGTTCGTCAGGGTTCCGAGGCCGGCTCCGATCTCGACCACGTGACGCCCGGGCTGATCGACGCAGAGACGGGCGATTCGTTCGACCGCGCCCGCGCTGACGAGAAAGTTCTGGCCCCATGACCGCTTTGCCCTCAACCCGTGGCGCTTCAGTACAGCGCGTGGATCCATGAAGATCACGAGAACGACCGTGCCAGCATCTCCACCCTGTTTCGCTGTGCGTCGTCTTGAATCCCGACGGTGGTAACGTGCAGGCCCGATCCTATAAAGATCCGCCTGGCGACGGTAGCGATGTCCTCGATCATTATCGCGGATATCTTTTCGGCCTCGTCCTCGATTGTCCTGGCCTTGCGGAATAGCTCCTGCTCCCCGTACCAGCCGTTCATGGCGCTCGGGCTGTCCTGGAAGTCCTTCAGGTCCCACACAGCCCGCTCGCGGGCCTTGTCGAGGTCCGCCTGGACGATCGGGCGATCCCTCAGGTCGGAAACGATCTGCAGAATCTCGGTCAGGATGTCCGACACGTTTTCGTGGGAGCAGGCGGCGTCGAAGTTGATCGCGCCCACATCCGGGTATTGCTCCACGGAGGCGCCCACGTCGTACGCCAGCCCCCTGGTTTCGAATATACGGTGATGCAGCGGCGTGGACATACCGTCATCTATCATCCGAAGCATGATGTCCGTTGCAGTGGAATCCGGAGCGGTGGCTCCGGGGGCGTGGAACGCGGCGCGAAGCTGTGTCTGGCTGCCTGGTTTGTTGACGTGCAACGTGGACGAGTGCGTGGGAAGGCGAGGTGTCTGCGGCGCCACGACGCGCGATCCGGGATACATTTCACCAAAAGCCCGTTCCATCGTCTCGCCGATCCTGTCAGGATCGATGGGGCCGCTGACGCACACGATCGTATTGCCGGATACGTAGTGTTTCTCGAAACACCGGCCGAGATCGCCGGTGTCGAAACGCATCGCGTTTTCCACGGGACCGATGATGCACTGCCCGAGCGGATGATTGGGCCACAGGCGCCGGCGTGACAGAAAATCGATATCCACCGGGTTGCCATCCTGGTCGAGATCCTCACGGATCTCCTCCAGTATGACCTTGCGTTCCACTTCGATACTATTGAACCGGGGTCTGGTCAGAAGCTCTGCAACCAGGTCGATGCCGCGCTCCACGTTCTCGCTCGGAACGGACATGGTGTACTCCGTGGAGTCCGGGGTGGTTGCCGCGTTCAGGTTTCCGCCGATGCGCTCCACGGCGAGGTTGAGATCGAACGAAGTGGGGAAGCCGCGGGTTCCTCTGAAGACCATGTGCTCGAGGAAGTGGACCAGGCCGTTGTCCTTTGGACTTTCGAACCGCGAACCGGCGCCCACGAATGCGGAGATGGAGACGCTGTGCAGGTGCGGCTGTGCGACATGTATCAGGGTCAACCCTCCAGCAAGGATCCTGCGATTGCATTGGTAATTCCAGTGGTCGGATCGGTCATCGAGTGTTTGAGAGGGCTGTATTTCGAGAGGCCCGGTCACCTTCGTCGACGTTCTCTTCATCAGTAGGGGCTCTCCTCGACCTCCGCGGCCTTGTCTTCGACCTTCGGGGGAGCGGGCTTCGCCGCGGGCTTTTCGACTTTCTCTTCGACCTTCGGAGGCGCGGGCTTCGGCGCCGGCTTCTCGACTTTGGTTTTGACCTTCGGAGGCGCGGGCTTCGGCGCGGGTTTCGGGGGCTCGACCTTCGCGGGCGCGGTCTCCTCGGTTTCGGCGGGTTCGGGCGCGGTCTCCTCGGCCTTGTTTTCCTCTTCGGCTTCAGCCTCGGCGGGTTCGGGTGCGGTCTCCTCCACCTTGTCCTCCACCTTGTCCTCCACCTTGTCTTCAACTTTGTCGTCGACTTCAGCGGGGTCGGCGCCCTCGGAGGGAAGATCGTGTTCCTGTATCGGCGCAGCCACTTCGGCGGTTTGCTCGATTCGACCATCCCTCAGCGCGGTTTCCTTGAGCGTGTGAATGTACTCTCGTAGCCAGGTGGCCTGCTTCATGACCGACATCTTCTCGGCCAGTTCGTCTTTCTGCTGCGCGAAGTCAGCGTCGCTCGGGACCACGCGGTCCTTGATGGCGATCACGAAGAGATCGTCGCGCACTGTGAATACCTTGTCCGGGATGGCGGACTCCTCGGTGAGACCGAACGCAGTTGTGACGATCTCCGGCGCGTTGCCGATGCCCGGTATGCTGTCGGCGCTACGGGAAAACGAGGGCGAAGTGCGCAACTTGAGGTCCAGATGGTCAGGAGCGCCGTCGATGGGGCTCTCCGGTATGAGGCTCTCGATAGACTCGCCTGCCTTCAGCCTCGCGAGGAACTCGTTGGCGGTTGTTTCGGCTCGCTTCTTTCCCTCGGATTCGCGGTAAAGTTGTTCGGCGATCTCCTCGGTGGCCTCCTCCAGGGAGATGTTGCCCTCCCTGAAAGACTCCAGCCTGATAATGTGAAATCCGAACTTTGTTTCAACCACGTCCGAGATCTGCCCGGGCTCCAGGTTGAACATCACCTCGTCGAATTCGGGGACCATGCGACCGCGCGGGCTGAAACCCAGATCTCCGCCCTTGGCGCCGCTGCCGGGATCCTCGCTGAACTCGCGCGCCAGCTGTGCGAAGTCCTCTCCAGCCTTGATCCGATCCAGCAAGCCGGTGATCTCGGTCTTCGAATTGGCCTTCTC
>JAUXHN010000262.1 GCA_030621515.1 Deltaproteobacteria bacterium
AGCAGTGCTTCCTCAGGCGACATGGAGAGTCGCCGGGCCCGACGTTCAGGCGGTGGACGGCCTCGTCGACGGGTTGGGGGTCAGCCGGATCCTGGCCACATGCCTGGTGAATAGGGGCCTTGGCGAGATCGATGCGGCGCGTGATCACCTGGAACCCAGACTCGCGCGGCTCCTTCTTCCCGGAAAGATGGCCGGTCTCTCTGACGGCGCAGAACGCGCCGTGGAGGCCATAAGGCAAAAAGAGCGGGTTGGTGTATTCGGCGACTATGACGTGGACGGTGTGGCCAGCGCCGCGCTGGTGGTGAACTTTTTACGGGAGCTGTCGGTGGAGACCGAGACCATTATCGCGGACAGGTTCACCGGGGGATACGGTCTGGGGCCTGATGTGGTCGAGCGCCTGGTGAAATCCGGGTGCAGCCTCATCATCGTTGTCGACTGCGGGACCAGCGACCACGAAGCAATGGAGCGGGCGGCCCAGCTGGGAGTCGATGTGATCATCATAGATCACCATCGGGTGGAGGGCCCCCATCCCAGGGCGCTGGCGTTCGTCAATCCGCAGCGCGCTGATTGTGAATTTCAGGACAAGACCATGGCTGCCGTGGGGTTGGCATTCTATTTCGCGGCGGCCGTTCGAGCCAGGTTGGTGGAGTTGGGCCGAGTGGAGCGGGACGGCGTGGATCCGCGATCGCTACTGGATCTGGTGGCGCTTGGCACTGTTGCCGACGTTGCGTTGCTCAAGGGAAATAACAGGATCTTCGTCAGTTACGGGCTGCGTCAGATGTCCAATGACAGGAGGTCCGGGGTCGATGCGCTATTCAAGACCGCCAAGATCAGAACCAGGAAGATCCGCGCCAGCCACATCTCTTTTCAGCTTGCTCCGAGGTTGAACGCGGCGGGGAGAGTGGCTGATGCGTACGATGCGTTCGATCTCCTGGTGTCTGGTGGTGGCGGGCATTGCGCGATGCTCGCAAAGAAGCTGGAGAAGTTGACCAGGGAACGCCGCAGGATCGAGGAGCAGGTAACCGAGGAGGCCAGACGACAGATCGAACAGATGAAAATGCAGGATCAACCTGCGCTGGTCCTTGCCGGTGACGGCTGGCATCCGGGTGTGATCGGAATAGTGGCGGCGAAACTGGTGGAGGAGTTCTCGAAGCCGTCCTACGTGATTGGTTTCGACGGTGACGTGGGAGTCGGCTCGGCGCGTGCCTCGGGCTTGTTGGATCTTCATCAGAGCCTGGTTGAGGCTGCGCACACCCTCGTGCGTTACGGGGGGCACAAGGAGGCGGCGGGGTTCATGGTCGAGCGCGCCGAGCTGGAAGACCTGAGAAGTGCGCTGATGAATTTCGCGAGGAATGAATCGACGGCTGGGCCGGACACTGCGGTGGTGTGCGATGCCGGGCTGAACGCGTCACAGTTGAAGATGTCGCTCCTCGAGGATCTGGATCGGCTCGGTCCCTTCGGTAACGGCAACCCCGAGCCGGTATTCGAGGTCGCCGGTCTCGACGTCCTTGAAAGCCGAGTGGTCGGCGCCGATCATCTCAAGCTGGAACTCAAGACGCCAACCGGATCCGTTTCTGCCTTTGGCCCCCGTATGGGTCGTTTTTCGGAGAACCTTCCGCCCCTGATCCGTGTTGCCGCGTCGATATCCGAAGACGAGTGGCGTGGAAAAGGCGCTCTCGAACTCAGGCTCGTTTGCCCGCCGGTCCAGGATGCTTGATCCACAGTGCGAAAGGGGGGACTCGAACCCCCACACCCTTGCGGGCACAGGCACCTGAAGCCTGCGCGTCTACCAATTCCGCCACTTTCGCGTTTCAGGGCAATTGGTCATACATCAACCGTCGGCAGAGTCAATATATCTTAGGAATCGTCGGGTTTGGTTTGCGGTTTTTTCTTGAGAACGCTGTTCATGACAGCTTCTATCTCGCTTTCCGCGTCGAGGTCGTCGTCGGTGTCGCGCTTGAGCTTGACGGTCGGTATGTCATCGTTCATGTCGTCGTCGTCCTTCAGGTCGTCGTCGTCCTTCAGGTCGTCGGCCATGTCGTCGGTGATCTGTCCCCCCGCTTCCGCTATCAGGGCGGCGATATCCAGCTCCCGTGTGACCAGCGACTTGCGTGTCATCGTCTTGTCGTCGTCCTGCGCCCCTTGCGAGGCGGAATCCCCTGACGGGATGTCTTCGAGGTTTTTCGCGCGCTCTCTCCTGAGCAGGGCGGCGAGGATCTTGAGGTTTTTCTTCCGGTTCTCCAGAGATCGGTTTTTCTTCTCGTCCTGCTCACGAAGCCGGTCGCGCTCCGCAGAGATCTCGTTGATCAGGGTCTCCTGTTCGACCAGGGTGCGCTGAAAATCGGTTGCGGTACCATCCTTGGAACTGCTTGCGGCGCTGGCCATCACCTGGGCCTGTAACCGGACGACTTCCTCTCGAAGCTCCCAGATCTCTCCCTGGCGGGACTCCAGCAGGGAGTTGGTCTGTCTGAGTTCTGTTTCCAGGTCCTCCCTGACCAGGAGAAGCTCCGTTTCGTTCTCTTCCCGCAGGCGTGATAATTCCGACTTCATCTCACCAATTCGCTGGCCCACGTCCACGGCGCGGATACTGGCTCCCTCTTCCGATTCGGCGAGAGCTTCCAGGGCGCTGGTGATGTCATTGTTCAGATCCGACACCTGCTTCTGGGACTTCGCGAGATCCTCTTCCAGCTCGACGTTATGCGCGCGAGACTCCGCGATCTCGGACTCGGATACGGTGAGTTGGTCTTCCATGTCGGCGATCTTGGTCTCCAGCTCCGCCTTCTCCAGGTTGAGCTTTTGGTGGAGGTCCTCCAGTTCCGACACCTCAGTCTCGGCGACGATTGCCCGCTGCCGCGCGGTTTTTGAAGAGTTCGCCTCCGGGCGGAGCTGGCCGATTGTCTCTCGAAGGGCGTCTGTCTGCTTGTGAGCTTCCTCAAGGGAGTCCGCCAGTGAATCGGCCCGCTCGCAAGAGGATTCCAGCTCCATGCGCTTGATCTCCGACTCCTGGAGGGCGCTGTGAATTTCCGCCAACTTTTTCTGGCTTGAGGAGGCTCTTTCTTCCGCCTCATCTGCGCGATTCGAGAGAAGAGCGATTGTGTGGGCTTGCCGTTCGATCTCATCCGCCTTTGCCTGCACAGCCTGACCAAGCTCATCGGAAACCTCGCGCAGCTGGCCCTGCATATTGCGGGTCTCGAGGGTTGCCGCATTTCTTTTCGACATCTCCGCGAGCATCAGCCGGTGCTCCTCGTCTATGTTTTCTTCGAGCCGTTTCCGTTCCGTCGATGCGTGCTCGCGGATTCGTTCCATCTCCGCTTCGAGGGAGGAAAAACTCGCTTCGGAGTCATCCACCTCGGCGATCTTGAGATCGAGGCGCCTGATCTGCTCCCGCGCCGACACCAGTTCCCGGCGCTGCTTGCCGGCTTCCTTGTGAAAAACCGCGAGTTCCTCCTCGGTTCCGGCGAGTTCCTCTACCACATCGTCTATTTCGCGCTGCTTGGTCTTCAGCCTGGCGTGGGCCTCGTGCACCTCCGCCACCAGTTTCTGGCGCTCGCTTTCGTTGTCTTCTCGCTCCTGTTGCGCCAGTTCGTCTATTCTGCGAGCGTCCTCGATCTGTTTTTCGAGCGCTCGGATTCTCCGGTTCGCCGTGTGAAACTCGTTGAGGCTGCGGCTGTGCTCACTGGCCTGGCGCTCCGAGGCGACTTCCAGATCCTCCAGCATTTTTTTTTGCCGGGTCACCTCATCTTTCAATTCCGAAACCTGTTTTGCCCGGCTGGCGAGATCGCGACCGTCCAGCTCGGTCCTGGCAAGTTGATCAGTGAGCTGCTCAATGCGCTGGTTGAGGGAAGCTATCTCGCCCAATCGCGTGTCGCTTTCCTGCCTGACAAGGGAGACGGTACCCTCGAGCTTTTCCACCCGGGCGCGAACCTGATCCGCCAGGGTTCGGAAGGGGAGCTGAGCGATGATGGTATCGTCCACTCGTTGAAATTTGGGCGAGCAAACCGCCAGGAAATGACTGGGAACTTCGCCGCCTTCAGGAATCATTCTATCGTCCAGCACGGGCCCGTCGAAGTTGGGTCGCCTTCCGAGGGGCGTGAGGGTGGCTCCGTGGAGCGGCTGCTGGGAAAAGAGCATCACATGGGGGAAATGACGTCGGAGGTTTCGTTCGAACTCCAGAAAATCGGGGAAGCTCGAATGCGATCGGATGTCCAGGCCGACGGCATCCCGATTCGGGATGGTAATGGCTATTACGCCCGAGGGGTTGATCAGGCTGCGCGCCGATTTTACCAGTTGTTCTATTTCACCTCCCGAGCCGATTTTTCCAGGCGCCGTCACGAGAACCAGATCGAAAGATCCGCCGACGATCGGCAGGTTGTCAGGATCGCCGACCAGGCGAGAGATCTTTCCGTCTTCATCCCCGGAGTGATCCGCGATGGTCTTCTGAACTACAACAGTCAAGCTGGCGCTGCGTGCCAGGAAAGCCGCCCCCTGCTCGTTCGGCGGCAGTAGATCGATGACCCTGCTTCCCTGCGCGAAGCGCTCGCAAAAAAGGTAGGGAGGAATATGTGATCCTGTGTTCATCAGAATTTTGGATATTAATACGTCAATGGCATTTCACTAAACAAAAAAAAACGGCGAATTCGATGGATGTGGGGGGGTCATCCGGGACGAATTCGCCGTCTTGCGATCAAATCAATTGCAAATTGTGTGCCCTGGCCCGGCGAAGGCACACAAAATCAGCGATGGTCTTGAGTTCAATAATGAAATGGAGGCGAGTTGATTTATGCCTCCGAGGGAAAAGTTAAACAGTCCGGTAATGTTGGTTTCATTGATGAAAAAAAACTTTCAATACGGAAACGAAAAGCGTTCCGAGCCGTGGCCGGCAGACAATTTCAAAGATGCTTCAGGCTGGCGAGGTTTTTTAGAAAATGTAGGAAGCGCGCAGACCCGTCTGGAATCCGAGACCGAATCCGGCGTCCGCATATATGGCCACGTGACGGTGTGGTTTGAACCTCATGCCGAACAGGAAATTGACCCACGGAACGATGCCGGTGGGAAGGTCGTATACTTCGCCGTACTCCTCTCCGGGATTGCACCAGGTGTCCGTGCCGCTCGGTCCCGAGCACTTGACCAGCGGCTGGTTTTCCCTCGACTCCGTTCGTACGATGTCACCGATGGGGATTCCGAGGCCCAGGCCGGCTCCGTAGGTGA
>JAUXHN010000176.1 GCA_030621515.1 Deltaproteobacteria bacterium
AGGTGCTCTGGGTGGGCGTGGCCTTGGTCGTGGGCTCCTTGGTGGGAACCGTGGTCGACGGCTCGGATGGGCAGCCGGCGACGAAGCTGGCGAGCAGCATGGCAGCGATGGCGTAGGAACGAATCGTGCGGCGTTTCATGAACAAACCTCCGTCTCTCATTGGCTGACTGAGCCGAAAATTCGGCTGTCTCCTGACTCATCCTAAGATAGAATGCCTTCAGGAGGGGCAACTTTGTCGCTCAAGATTTATTACGTCAAGAATGACATATCTTAAGTCAAAGTGCGGGTCTCTTCAGCTGACTGAACAGAAACTCAGCTGGCGCAGGCGCGGGCGGTGCGCTCGTCGGCCAAACCCTTCATGACGCGCCCGAGTTCGAGCATGACGTTGGTGGTGACGAACGGCGGAGAGAGGACGCCCCGGGCCTGGAGTCGGATCGCGTCGATCACCTCGTCGAGCCCGCCGTGCTGCATGATCGCAATCGTTCCGAGTGGCGGCTTGGGGGCTCGCTCGATCAGGTTCCTGGCCGCAGCCAGCACGCCGTGGCGGGCGATCAGCAGATCGAATCCCTGACGCTCCACGTGTGCCCGCGCCTGGTTGACCGAGGTGAACGAAACAATCTGGCTACCGGTGAGGCTGAGGATCTCGACCAACCTGAGCCGCACGTTGTCGTCTCGTTCGATCAGCAACACCGCCACACCGCGCAACAGCTCCACGCTGGGGGTGTCGTCGTCCTGCATTTCGATCTTGGGCGGCTTTGACAGGCGCGCGACCACGGCCGGTGTTGTGCCCGGCGGGAAGGTGGACCGGAAGCGCTTGGCTGACCTACCGGGTCTTGAGCTGGTGTGGCGCACCGCCGTGTTGACGGTGCGTCGGAAATCGTCGATGTCGATTGGCTTGAGGATGTACTCGCTAATGCCGAGGGCCGCGGCCTCGCGGGCCGTCTCCTCGGAGGCATAGCCGGTGATGAGCAATATTGGCGTCTTGGGGCTGAGCAGGTGGATAATCCGCGCCAGCTGCAGCCCGCTGAGCCCGGGAAGGTTCTTGTCGACGATCACCAGCTCATAACCCTGGTTCTCGAGGCACAGCATCGCCTCCTCGCTGCTCTCGGTCGCCGTGCATTGCAGCCCCATCTTCTCAAGGAGGATGCCGATCATATTGCGCAGGCCCGGATCATCGTCGACGAGCAATACTCGCGCCGATTCCTGGGCCTCAATCTCGCGTCGGTCCATCTTTGACATCACCGCGTTTCGACGCGCTCGAACGCGTCACACTCATTTTTGGGTTCCACAATAGCTATTGCTAGAAACCGAACTTCTGTCAATCGATCCGCTCCAGTTTCAACTATAACACCTCATCCGATATTTCGCCTGTTCATCGCGACACAATCACAGGCCTTGCTTGGAAAATTTCAGGAAAAAATTTCAGGGGCGAACTTCGTAAGTTCACTAATCAGCCGGAAGGCGAAGCAGTATCAGGTAAATGGGCAACATCTGCGGCATCACGAAACGGGGGAAGAACCAATTTCTTCCTTGACGGTAACGTCCGCTTTATCGATGGCACTGTTCTGGGGGATTGACAGCTATACGCCATTGGCGTACATTGGGTATATGAAGTTCATAGAGACATCAATCTTCACGAAACAGGTAAAAGAACTACTTCCGGATGACAGTTATCGAATGCTTCAGTCTTCATTGATGTTTCGCCCGGACGCTGGTGCCATAATAAAAGGAAGCGGTGGCCTGCGTAAAATCAGGTGGAAATTACCTGGCGCGGGTAAACGCGGCGCACTGCGTACCATTTATTATTGGGACCGTCCAGACACTATTTACATGATTTTTATGTACAAAAAAACGGATCAGGCAGACCTGACGCCTCAGCAACTGAAGGTACTGAAGAAACTGGTAGAGGAGAGTTTATTATGAAAAAAAATGACTTCAATATGCTGCTTGCAAGCATCAAAGAAGCCGGCAAAATCAAAAAGGGAAAGAAGAAGGCCAAACGTATCTTTGAATTGAGTCCACCTGACATCAAGGGCGTACGCAAATCATTAAACGTATCCCAGAGCGAATTCGCCCTGATGATCGGCGTAAGCGTACGTACATTGCAGAATTGGGAACAAGGCAGGCGGGAACCTGAGGGTCCTGCCAGAGCATTGCTGAAAGTAGCATCCAGAAATCCCCAGGCTGTACTGGATGCTCTTCACGCTGAATAAGAATAATGCGTCACACAAGGGGTCGGCCACTCCCACTTGCCATTAGACCCAAGGGGGAAAGGGGTTCTGAGCTCTTCGACTTGAAGTATCCTATTCCTCATTAGTCCAGCGGTCGCAGGCGCCGCCCCAGTATGCGATGGGCGTGCCGTTCTCGGATATCTTGACAATATCGCAATGGCTCTCGCACTTGTCGCACCCGAAGCTGGTGGTTTCGTACACGGCCGTGTTTAGCGCCTCCAGCCCCTTGAACGCGGTTTCGTCTATAAAATCCCGCGCGAAGACCGCCATGCCGACTGCACCCATCACGTCGTTGTATTGCGGCACGATCACCGGCATCCCGAGCTCCTCCTCGAAGGCCTTGACGATCCCCTTGTTGTTGGATACGCCGCCCTGAAAAAGAATCTCCTCCCTGATGGGTTTTCCCTTTGCGCAGTTGTTGAGGTAATTCTTGACCAGGGATCGGCAGAGCCCCGCGAGGATCTCCTCCTGTCCGAAACCCTGTTGCTGGCGGTGGATCATGTCCGTCTCGGCGAACACAGTACAGCGACCGGATATTGGGGCCGACCGCCTTGCGGACAGTGCCATTTCGCCCACGTCCTTCACGTCGATCCCCAGGCGCCTCGCCTGTGACTCCAGGAACGCGCCGGTCCCGGCGGCGCAGATGGAGTTCATGTTGAAGTCGGCCACCATCCCCCCCTGGATGCAGATGATCTTGGAGTCCTGTCCGCCGATCTCGATTATCGTCCTGCACCCGGGCCGCACCATGAGGGCGCCCCTGAAGTGGGCGATTATCTCCGTTCTCTTGACATCCGCTCCCACCACGGATCCGATAAGGTTTCTGCCGGAGCCGGTCACTCCGACGCCGCAGACCCGGTAGTCCCTGTCGGTCAGGCAATCGATGAGGCTGGTCCTGGTCGCTCCGATTGGATCTCCGCGCGTATAACCATATGAGGTTTCGATGACTTCTGCGGACTCGTCCATCAGCACGAGGTTGGTCGAGACGGAACCCACGTCCAGTCCGATGTACACCAATTTACTCATCTCTGCTCGTCACCGGGAGAACCACCGTAAAGATGGTTCCCTGATCGATCTGGCTGCGCACCTCTATCTCCCCTGCCGCATCCCTGATGATCCGCTGGCACACGGCGAGCCCCAGTCCCGAGCCCTTGGACTTGGTGGTGAAAAATGGAATGAAGATGTTCTGGAGTATTTCCGGCGGGATCCCCGGGCCGTTATCGGAGAACCGGATCTCCACAAATTGAGCCGGTTCCAGATCGAGCATCTGCCTGCGCATGGTGCGAACGGTTCTCACCCTGGTGGAAATATCGAGTTGCGCCCGCTTGTTACTCTCCATGGCCTGTATCGCGTTGAGCATGAGATTGAGGAAGACCTGGTGCAGTCGCTCGCCCTCGATGGTCACCGCCGGAATATCCACCCCGTACTCCACCACCAGATCCGTGTTGTCCTCCCGGCCGGTCTCGAACACATGAATAGTGCGTTTGAGGATCTCGTTGACATCCATTTTAGTGGGCAGGCCGGAGTATGGACGTGCATACGCGAGGAAATCGTTCACCACGCGGTTCAGGCGATCCACCTCCTCGACAATCACCTGGAGAAATTCGCGATCCTGTCCACCCGTTTCGTCATGGTTGGTGGCCTGAGCCAGATCCTGAACGAGCTGGGCCGCAGCCTTGATCGCCCCTAATGGATTGCGGATCTCGTGCGCGAGGCCTGCAGACATCTGCCCCAACGCCGCAAGGCGATCCCGCTCCTTCACCTGCTGGTACAGTCGCGAGTTCTCCACGGTGATGGCGATCTGCCCCGCCAGGCCGGCGAGCATCGTCACCTCCTCCTGGGAAAACGCATCGCGGATACGCTCGTCGCGAACCGTCAGGTACCCCAGCAGATGCTCCTCTCCCTCCACAGCCAGCAGCACGTCCGCCTGCAAGCTTTCGAGCAACTCGATGGCCTCCCCGATTTGCTCGGTGGCCTCCGGTTTACCCTCCCGAAGGAGCCTCTGCCTTCGGCCGGAAAGATCGGAAGTCAGCAGGGAGCCGGCCATGGACGAGAAGGGACGCAGGTGCTTTTTGGCGGCGGCCACCTCTACTCGTCTCGCGGAGGGTTCCGGTCCGAAGCTCGCCCGCAGATCGAAACCGCGGCCGTGGGGATCGATCAGGTATAGAGAGGCGTGTGTAAAACGGCGCGAGTCCTCGAGCCCGGCGAGCAACACCTCCACCATGGTGTCGATGTTGATGATGTGGGCGATCCTCTTTCGAAGTTCCAGGGTTCGTTGTTCCAGGACCCTGCGCTCGCCGAAAAAGAAATCCGCAATCTTGCGCTCCACTAGATCTCTCAGGGGATCGAATAGTAGCAGGATGACCAGGGACGCCAGGAAGGCGTTGATGACAAAATTTCTCTGGGACCAGAAGACAAGGGCGGTGTAGATGCCGGCGAGGGCGGCGCCCATCAGGGTCATCACCGCGAAGCGACCGAACATCTCGTAAAGATCCAGGATTCTGTATCGCACGATAGCCTGGGAAATGACGTACAGATAGATCAGCGTCATGGCGAGTCCCACCGGCGGCAGATCGAGGTGAACAAGATGCCCGAGGCGCTCACCGACTTGCAGGGTCAGCACCGCCAGGCCACCTCCGAAGAGGTATCTGATCCGCGCGGCGTCCACACGGGTGGGGGCTGTCCTCGCCTGCACGTTGAGGTCCAGTATGGCCACCAACATGAATCCGACCACGTACGCGAGCACGGCGGGGCCTACCGCCGGCCGAAGCCAGTTCGGGTGCAGCACCACCGCGATGAGAAGAACACCGAGCACGATGGCCAGGCGGCTCAGGCGAACACGCCGTCCCTTGCCCGCTGCGAACGCGCGAAAAAAGTAGAGGCCTCCAAGGGGTATGAGCACAGCCAGCGCCAGGGAGATCCGCTCGAACCAGGGTTCCCCGCGCCAGTAATACAGAAAGGTGAAGAAATAATAGAGGGTCACGTTGCCGGCGAGCATGACGAACAACTTCTGGCGCGGGTCCTTGTCACGTCTCAGCAAGACCGAGACGGTGATCGCAAGGGAAATGATCCAGCCCAGAAGGGCGCTCTGAATTCTGGATTCGTCCACGACGGTGCAGTTTAGGCGAGTTGAGCGCAAAACGGAACCTATGAGCTCATTTGCAATCTGATCGTGGGTACGGGTGGGTACGGGGTCAGGCCTAGACAATAGATACTTTACGGCATTCACGACTTAAGTCACGAGCAACATACGTTACTTTTTCCCTGCGGAGAAATTGCCCCCAAAGTGTCTATTGTCTAGGCCTGACCCCCTGTGGCTGACGTGTTCAAAAGTACGTTTTTGTAGTTTTTTGCATACATTTGGTCACAAAATTTGCTTTTGAACAAAATTCAATAATAACATGTAACTATGATGAAACAGCTCACAAATGACCTGAGAATGCAAACGCTGGTATTCACGTGTCTGACGGTTCTCTTGTTCCTGCCAGGCCCGGCCTTTTCCTGGACGTCTGCCAAACTTGCCGAAGTCGACACTACCATCGAGATCACAAAAGAAGGCCCTTCCCGGGTGACCACCGTCGCGCGTTTCGAGATATCCGGAGGTCGGTTTCACGGGTTCGATCTGTCGGTGTTGGCAGACGGAGATCTGATCCGCGAGGAGTGTCGGGCGGTGCTGGACGACGGGCGCCGTTTTCCTGTCTCGTTTCGGAAGCTCTACGATGGCCGCACCCGCGTGCTCCTTGCAGACGGGGCCTCCGTGAAGCAAGGTGCGGTCAGCTTCACGCTGGTACACATTACCGACCTGGTCGAGCACAACGGATTGCGCGAGTACGAAGGAAGAGCTCGAATGGACTGGACTCCCATCATCTGGGACCACGGCACCAACCGCATGACCGTGAAAGTGATCTTGCCCGGAGCGAGCACGGGCGCTCCAATCGTCGTGGATCGGAACGTGGCCAGGGACTACGAGATCGACGTGGAGGCCGACAGGGTCACTCTGACCAAGCATCGCACGGTTCGCTGGTACCCCATGCAGGTGGTGCTCGATTTCGATCTTTCACTGCTCACGACAATACCAGAGTCTCTTCCGGAACCGCAGGAGGCCGCCGCCGTCTCGATGGCTCGGATATCGTCTCCCGTGACACAGACACCACTCCATATACAGGGACTTCCGGCGCTCATGGTCCTGATCGGGTTGATCCTGATGATTCTTAAATCCTGGCAAATTCACCGCGCCCTTGCCGACCTGGGTATCTCCGCCCGCTTCCACATGCTCTCCCGCACCGGCATAGCCGGACGGCTGCTTCTCTCCATCGCCGCGGCCGCCCTCGGTCTTACGGCGCAGCACATGGGCTCCCTTGCGGCGAGTGTGCCGGCCCTGGCGATCGCCGTGTCTCTCTGGTTTGTGCGTTCTTCGATCGGTTCCATCGCTCCCCGTCCAGGGGGTTCGTGGCGAAAGATGAGCGACGAAGACGTCTCGAAATACCGTAAACTGGCGAGGGAATACCGTGCCCGTCGCCGCTCCCTGATTGATATCTCCACGCCCGGCGGCGTGGTAACTTTCCTCATCGCCCTTTGCGCCCTGGGATACGTTGTGATCATGGCCCGGGAAAACTGGTCCCGGGTCGCATGGGCGACCTTGCTCAACGCGTTGATCTGGGGCATCCCGGCCTGGTTCGCCCACGTGCGTTCGGAGTTTCCCGTAGATGCCACCATCGAAGGTTTCTCGACTCTTCGCCGCTGGCGCAAGGGTCTCGTGAAGGTGGCGGGCTCTCGGGTTCCCGGCGCCGACGCGTCGTTCTGGGTTCGCGAGGACGAAAGGGGCACCATAGAGGTACGGCTTCGCGTAGAGAATCCTCCCTGCGACCTCAGGGGCATCGAAGTTGCTGGAGAGGTGGTGCGATCCGGCTCCACCTATCGGACCAGGAAAGCCTTTATACTTCGCATGGAGCCGGGCACCGTAGTTGCGCGCCGGCTGGCCGCTTGCCGGTTTGCCGTCGAGCATCACCTCACGCCGGACCTCGAGGAGGAGATCATAGTTCTTCGCAACCGCAGGGGTCGTACAGATGCCGGTCTCTCGCCATTGCGTGCCGCTCTTGGAATGATTCGTGCGCAAGCGAGGACGTAGCTGACGGGAAGTGCCCACCAGAGATAGGTTCTCAAGCGAAAACAAAAAAGGCGCGCCCTTTCGAGCACGCCCTTTTCGTTTTTAAACTCTCTTAAGAAAAATTACTTCTTTTTCTTGCCACCGACGAAGTCCTTCAGGGCCTGCGCGGGACGGAAGCCGACCGTGGTCTGGGCCTTGATCTTGATCTTCTCGCCGGTCTGAGGATTGCGGCCGGCACGGGCAGCCCTTCTCTTCTTGTTGAAGGTACCGAAGCCGGGGAACGAGAAGCGCTCGTCCTTCTTGACGGCCTTCTTGATCTGCTCGAAAGTCTCGTCGATCACTGCCTGAACGGTCTTCTTGGAAGTGTCGTTCGGGACGGCCTTGGCGGCGGCAACTGCATTGATGAGATCTGCTTTTGTCATTTTCTTTTCTCCTGTTTTTAAGGGGAAATTGTTGATTCGTTTTCCCCCAAATCAAAGTTGGGGGAATCATATGTTCAGAAGTCTTACCCGTCAAGAGAAAAAACATTTTGGGCAACCAGATTTTCCGCACGGTAGCTGGCTCAAAGCAATCATGTGCCGGGAAAGTCCTTTAAAACCTCAATAATAACAAACGATACCAAGATTAACCCCGTCAGTCATGAGAGTTCGTTCTTGCACGTTACTTTTTTCCTTTTAGGGCAAGAAAATCCCTTTTTTTGAAAAAAAAAGCGTTTTAAAAACTGGCTTTCCCGATGACAAGCATGTCCAGAGCCCGTGGAAACAGGGGTTATCCGAATCGCGTTCGGGAAGCCCCCCAATGTAGCGGCTTACCAAACCAGGCCGGATCAAGCTTCGCCTGTAGATGTTATCTGAACACGATGTATATACCCCGATCCAGGGAATTGATTTTCGGTTTTTTTGCGCATTTTGAAATTTCAATTGGCCGATACGTTGTTGTGCAAACAGGCTTTTATGAAGTACATTTTTCCTGTGGTGTAGCCCATGAGTATCAAGATACCCACAGGCCCTCCCGGGGCGGTTCCGACGAGCGAGGTTTCCGGCGTGCAGAACACGCCGGAGTCTGCGGAGATCGATGCGGCCGCGAGCACCGGGTCGACCGATCCCGTGATGGAGATCGCACGTGAACTGGCTGCGGGAAAGATCTCCCCGGGGCAGGCCGTGGATCGATTGATCGCTCAGACCATGGACTCCGATATGGTTTCAGGCGCGCCCGAGAATATGCGCGAGGCCCTCGAAGAAACCTTACGCGCCATGATCGAAACCGATCCGCACCTGCAATCCCTCGCTCGCGCCATGGGCGCGGAAGACGGTCAGTAAGAGATCAGACACCGAAAACGCGGTCGTAATCCTCCTGAGTGCAGCCCACGGAACCGTCTTTCGCGGCGCGCTCCTTGAGGTATTCCTCGGCGATCTGAATAGTCTCGTGGATGGTGGTCAGGGTGTAGAACTGATCTTCGGGCAACGGCGGCGCAACTGCCAGGCGCTCAGAAAGAGGTCCCGTCAGTTCGGGAGATGTGACCAGGGAGCTCCTCCACTCCTCGACGCGCTCTCCCATTACCACGCTGGCTGCCGTACCTGCGGGATTCAGCCTCAGGAAGAACTCGTCGAACTCGAGTATCCAGTTGGCGGGTTCCTGAGTGACGAAACGCCACCTTCCACCGAATTGGCGTCGCAGCACTTCTCCCCAATAGGCGCCCACCGTGGGCGCGAGCAGGTGCAATAGATGGGAGCGGCGCCTGTCTCCGGGCGGAGGCATTACACCTTCGCACTCGTCCTTGACCACGGCATCGATGAAGCCGTCGAGAACCGAGAGCGTGTCTATGCCGAAATCCAGCTCGAAACTGAAACGATTCTTTACGTGAGCCACGCACAGATTGGCCAGTGTTTCGATCTCGTGCGGTATGTCTTTCGGATGGCTTGTCATATGTTGTTACCAGTGAGCTGTTTTTTTTGAAGAGATACTATATTTCAGTTGTGGATGCCATCGGTAACAAGAAGCCGACACGGGTGCGGGCTCCGAGCCTCATTGACATTTATCGGTCAACACCTCTGTGGAGTCGCCCTTCGCGGGTTCGATCTCCGTCTTGCACACAGGGCGATCGTTGCGAGCGCAAAAAGCCTCGAGAATTCCGGCGGCGTCTCTCGCGTTCATCTCGAAGTTGTTGTTGAGCATCCCGGACGGACTCCCGGCGATGCCCACCTCCAATGCCAGGGTAAAGCTGGCCTCGAGTAGCTTTCTTCCCGTCTTCCCGCCGGCGCACTTGCCGATCCGCGCTGCGCTCATCCCCCCTGGAATACAGGCCTCCCAGTCGGGGTCGAG
>JAUXHN010000278.1 GCA_030621515.1 Deltaproteobacteria bacterium
TATGGGATTGGGAAAGAGCACCGATACACCCAAGATCGTAGTGATCCAGAGCCCGGTTGACGACGACAGAAATGAACCGGTGGTCTCCGAGCGCGGAAGGCAAGACACCGGGCAAGGCATCGGACAAGACGCCCCGGACGCCGCCGTGCCCACCGGGAGCGTTGCCGCTGAAGCAGACTATGAAGAGCCGGCGCAGGTTGAAGCCTCGCCGAGACCAAGGACGACAACAAAAAAACGCCCGGTTTCCAAGACCGCCGCGTTCAGTACCGCGTTTCGAAAGCGCAAGGGGTCGGTGTCCGCATGCTTCAAGAAACACGGGATCCAGTCGGGGCAGCAGCCCAAGATCTCGATCAACTTTGAAATCGACAAGACCGGCAAGGTGCGCACCGCTTCGGTGAGCCCCGCCGGCGTATCCCGGAGCCCCCTTGGAAGCTGCTTGCGCTCGGTGGCTGAGAGGACCCGGTTTCCCGCTCAGGAGGAAGCCGTCGCGTTTCACATTCCGGTCACCGCGTCGAGGGTTCCCAAGTAGCGCGCCCGATATTTCAGGTTGTCAGAAAAATGGGGAAGAAAAATGGGGGACGGACTTCAGAAGTTGCGCAACACCTCGCCAGACGATAGTTGCGTGGTCTCAACGCTATCTCCCCCTCCCACAAGAGTCCCAGTCATTGACCATTGTCATTGAAAATCCGCACTTGACATGCGGAAATTCAATGATAAAATAGTCTCATGATTCAAAGAAAAGAGGCTATTGGAAACGTGCAGCGGTCCCTTGCGGAGAACCCGGTGACAGCAATCCTGGGCCCGAGGCAGTGCGGTAAAACCACACTTGCGCACCAGGTTATCGGCAAGGACGAAGGCGTTTTTTTCGATCTGGAGAATCCGACCCACTTGTCTCGATTAGCCAATCCGCTACTAGCGCTGCAAAACCAAACCGGGGTGATTGTGATTGATGAAATCCAGCGCATGCCCGCCCTGTTTGAAGTCCTGCGAGTGGTGGTGGATAGTCCCTCGTTTGAAGGTAAATTCCTGATTCTGGGCAGTGCGGCCCCCTCCCTTGTGAAAGGCGTTTCTGAATCTCTTGCCGGACGAGTCGGTTTTGTAGATTTATCCGGATTCAACTTGCAGGAAGTACAAGCCACAGATTTTATTCCACTCTGGGTAAGGGGTGGATTTCCCCTCTCGTACCTCTCGAAATCTGATGCAGCAGCGTACAGGTGGCGCGGAAACTTCATTCGCACATTTCTAGAAAGAGATATTCCCCAGCTCGGCATTTCCATTCCAGCAACCACATTGCGACGCTTCTGGACCATGATTGCCCACTATCACGGGCAGGTGCTAAACACCGCCGAACTTGCCCGTGCCCTTGGCTCTGCAGAAGGAACAGCGCGCAAATATCTGGATATCCTCTCCGGTGCCTACATGGTCAGGCAACTCCAACCCTTCTTCGCCAATTTGAAAAAACGTCAGGTAAAAGCGCCAAAAATCTACGTGCGCGACAGTGGTATTCTACATTCACTGCTCGCCCTGGAACACGCCGATCACATATTCTCACATCCCAAGCTGGGCGCCTCTTTCGAAGGCTTCGTAGTGGAAGAAATTTGTAGTCTGGCGGGCAGTAGAAACATCTACTTCTGGGCAACACACGGTGGCGCCGAATTGGACGTTCTCCTGTTCTCAAAAGGAAAGGCTATCGGCTTCGAAATCAAGTACACCGAGACGCCAAAGATAACCAAATCGATGCGTATCGCTTTGGAAGACTTGACCCTCAATCATTTATACGTGGTTTATCCCGGCAATGAAGCCTTCCCCTTGAGCGAAGCCATTACCGCAATTCCGGTGACAAAACTCAAAGCTATTATACAAGGGTAACTGACAAGAGTATCCAAAGGAGATCACATGAAAATCCTGAATCGAATCACTGCGGTTTCAGTTGCGGCAACCATGATCATGATTTGCTGTGGGCTGGCCCCGTCCTGCGGGGCGAGCGTAACGGCCGTCTCGCCGGCGGCCACGGAGAGCGAAGAGATGAAATCAAACCCATTGCTAGGTGAATTCGGCACCCCGTTCGAAGTGCCGCCGTTTGACAAAATAGAGCTGCCCCACTTCAAGCCCGCCTACCTCGAGGGCATGAAAGTCGAGCAGGAGGAGATCGCAAAGATAGCCGCCCTGACCGAACCGACCGCCTTCGCAAACACCATAGAGGCATTCGATCGATCGGGGCTGCTGCTGGCCCGCGTGGACAATATCTTCCACAACCTGAACGCCTCCACCACCAGTGACGAGATGCAGGCCGTCGCCAAGGAGGTAGCGCCCCTTCTGGCCAAGCACGCCGACGACATTTATCTCAACCAGGAATTGTTCGCCCGGATCAAGACGATCCACGACGAGCGGGCAAAGCTGGGCCTCAACTCCGAACAGGAGCGTCTGCTCGGTGAGATCTACAGGGGCTTCGTCCGCGGTGGCGCCAACCTTCCCGCAGAAAAAAAGGAGCGCTTCAGGACCATCAACGAGGATCTGTCGGTGTTGACCCTGCAGTTCGGTGAGAACGTGCTCAACGAGGCGAAGGCCTTCAAGCTCGTGATCGAAAACAAGGATGATCTCGCCGGATTGCCCGACGCCCAGATCGACGCTGCGGCTGCCGCTGCGAAGGATGCAGACCTCGCCGGTAAATGGCTGTTCACCATCGACAAGTCCTCGCTGATCCCGTTCCTCCAGTTTTCACAGCGGCGACAGCTACGGGAAAAGATGTTCACGGCATACATCAACCAGGGGAACCACGGGGACAAGCTCGACAACAAGGAACTCATCACGAAGATAGTGTCCCTGCGCATCGAGCGCGCCGGCATGCTCGGTTTTGCGACCCACGCAGACTTCGTGCTCGACGAGAACATGGCGAAGACGCCCAAGAAGGTCTACGAGCTGCTGGATGAGGTCTGGAAGCCTGCCTCCAGGGTGGCGAAGCGCGAGGCGAAGGAGCTGTCCGCGCTTGCAAAGAAAGAGGGCGGCAACTTCGAGTTGAAGCCCTGGGATTGGTGGTACTACGCGGAGAAGCTGCGCGAGGAGAAGTACGACCTGAAGGACGAGGAGCTGAGGCCGTACTTCGAGCTGGAGAATGTGCGCAAGGGCGCCTTCGACGTGGCCACCAGGTTGTACGGAATAGAGTTCGTGGAGCGCAAGGATCTGCCGACGTACCACGAGGACGTGCGGACCTTCGAGGTGCGAGAGGCGGACGGCGCCCACATCGGTATTTTCTACGTGGACTACTACACCCGCAGCGGCACCAAGCGCGGCGGAGCCTGGATGAGCGCGTTTCGCAAGCAATGGGGCACGGGCGACGGAAGGGTGAGCCCGGTGATCACAAACAACTGCAACTTCCAGAAACCGGCGCAGGGGAAGCCCTCCCTGCTGAGCTTCGAGGAGGTGGAGACCCTGTTCCACGAATTCGGCCACGCGCTCCACGGCCTCCTGTCGAACAGCAACTACCGCTCGCTTTCCGGTACGTCGGTGGCGCGGGACTTCGTGGAGTTGCCTTCGCAGATCATGGAGAACTGGGCGGGCGATCCGGAGGTGCTCGGGTTGTACGCGAAGCATCACGAGACCGGGGCGCCCATGCCGGTGGAGCTCATCGAGAAGATCCAGAAGTCCACGCTGTTCAACCAGGGCTTCACGACGGTGGAGTACCTGGCTGCGTCATATCTGGACATGGACTGGCACACCCAAAAAGAGATGACTACGCTTGACCCCATGGCGTTCGAGGATGGTGCGCTGAACAGGATCGGCCTGATCCCCGAGATTGTAGTGCGCTACCGAAGCACATACTTCCGCCACATCTTCTCTGGGGTAGTCGCCTACTCGTCGGGTTACTATAGCTACCTCTGGTCTCAGGTGCTCGACGCCGACGCATTCGCCGCGTTCAAGGAGACCGATGTTTTCGATCAGGAGAAGGCAAAGTCATTTCGGGAGAACATCCTCGCGGCGGGCAACACGGCCGACCCCGCAGAATTGTACAGGCGCTTCCGCGGTAAAGAGCCTTCTATCGACGCCCTGCTGAAGCGAAAGGGCATGGAGAAATAGGATGAGAGCGTTCAGGTTGATGAACGCGCTGGACTGGGTGGCCGTGGCACTCATCGCTATCCTCGCGCTGGGATTTCCGATAATGGCAGGCTACGTTCGCCCGGTTTTCGTCATGATAATGGAGGAACTCGAAGCGACACTGCCGACGGTCACGAGGATCGTCCTTGCAGATTGGTTCGCCCCTGCGTGTCTTTTGGGAATATGTGGATTCATCGCCATAGCGCTCTTCGGAACTCGATCTCGTGCCGTCGCGCGAATCGTCATCGGACTCACTTTCTTCGCCGGCCTTATGCTGATGGCGATCTACTGGTTTGCACTCTACGCGCCGATATTTGCCATTGCGGACGGTATTCAGTAGCGGATATACTCCACACTAAGAAGAAACGATGATCACACTTTCGAACCATCGGCACGACGCTGCCAAAATAAAACCCGGGCCCCGCTAGGGCTTCGGAAGGTTCGCTTTCCTTCGCCCGCTTCATGGGGCCGTATCAGTAACATTCACATTTGTAACTTGTACCAGTCCGGGATTCCCGGATTTGAAGAAGGAAGAGGCCTGCGATGATCATCATGAAGTTTGGTGGCTCGTCAGTGAAGGACGCGGCCGCGCTCGAGCGGGTCGCGGGGATTATTCGGTCCCGACGCGACGAAGCGCCGGTCGTCGTCGTCTCGGCGATAGGCGATTCTACTGACCGGCTCACGCAGATCCTGGACCTCCTGGAACGGGGACGAAAGGCGCAAGCCCGTGCGACGGCGAAGCGCCTGTCTTCGGATCACGCCTCGATAGCGCGGAAGATTCTCCCCGAAGGAGAGA
>JAUXHN010000272.1 GCA_030621515.1 Deltaproteobacteria bacterium
TCACCGTTTCCGTTCACGTCCGCTGCGTATACCGACATGGCGGCGGTGAAAGCCCCATCAACCGTGTGCTTGGTCCAGGCGGTTCCGTCGCCGGCTGTGTTCTCCCACCAGGCGATTTCATCGGCAAGATACGCCGCGCCAAGCACGTCCAAGTCGAGGTCTCCATCCACGTCCGCCCCGTATACAGAATTAGCGCCGGCGAAATATTCGTTTATCGTGTGCTCGGTCCATGTGGTCCCATCACCGGCGGTGTTCTCCCACCAGGTGATGTCAGAGGCGGAATTCGCCGCGCCGAGCACGTCCATGTCCCCGTCTCCATCAATATCCGCCGCGTATACCGAATGGGCGCCGCCGAATTCCCCAACCACCGTGTGCTCGGTCCAATTGGGAATACAGGAGCCCGTGTCTGCTTCAGTGTCTGTATCCGTATCGGTGTCCGTGTCGGTCCCACCGTCTCCACTGGACGAACCGCCCGAACAGCCGATGGTAGCTACAAAAACAGCGAGCAGGGTCATTACCAGGGAATCTATTCTAGGCATCGTCCTCAACCCCCATTCAAGAAACGATCATATCATCAGATAGCCGCGCATGGTCGTCAAAATGAATCCGACAGGCTGGCGAATTGTGCAGGTCAGGGGTGGGTCCATCCGTAGGTGACGGTGCCGTCCGCCTCGATCCATACACGCTGGCCGGCGGTGATGGTGCCGGTCTCGGTCACGACGGCGCCGCCCGGATAAAGCACCTCGATCTCGCTTGCGGAGGTGGCCGAACCCAGCCCGAAGACCAGGAACGCCGAGTCCTGTACGCCGCAGCCCGAACCCCCGCTGGTGTGCTGCATCATGGTTTGTCCGCCAGCGGTGACCTTGACGATGGAGCCGATGCCCGCCGCGTTGACCAGCCCGGCCGAGGACATCCCGCCGAGTGCGCGCACCTGGATCCAGTTATTGCCGTCAGCGGCGGTGTCGTTGCGGAATAGATCGTACGCCACCAGGTCCACGTCACCGTCGTTGTCGTAATCCGAGGCGGCGGAGCCCCATCCGTTGTAGGCGACTGCGCCGGACTCGTAGTTGACCTGCGTGAAGGTGCCGTCGCCGTTGTTGAGGTACATTTCCGAGAACCGGCCCTCGTAAACACAGGTGATGAACAGATCCATGTAGCCGTCGTTGTTGAAGTCCGCCACGGTGGGGTTGGAGTGGGTCTCCCGGTAGAAGATGCCCGCCGTTGGTGTGGTGTCCGTGAACAACTCGGATCCGTTGTTGATCATCATCTGGCTCTTGTCGCTGAAATCGAAGAATCGCGGATGGGCCAGGTTGCTCAGGAAGATATCCCAGTCACCGTCGTTCTCCGCGTCGAGCCAGACGGCGCCGATTGTGTGGCCGTAATACAGGCCGATAAGCTCGCCGATGAGCCCGGTTGCCATGGCGATGTCCGTGAAGATGCCCGCTCCGTTGTTGTCGTACATGAAGTTGGGATCGAGGCGATAGTTGCTGACGAAGATATCCATGTCTCCGTCCATGTCGTAATCCAGGGGACTGACTCCGCGGCCAGCCTGCCGGGCGTTGGTGAAACCGTGGCCGGTGTTCCATTCGGTGAAGACGCCGCCTCCCTCGTTGTGCCAGATCCGGTCGATGTAGTTTTGATAGGTGGCGCTGCACTCGTACTGGGCCTGGTAGATATCGAGCAACCCGTCGTGGTCCATGTCCACCCACGCGAGTCCCTCCGTCGGGGAGTACTCCGGATCGATGCCCGTGTCGCAGTCGAGCGCGTCCTGGAAGTCGGAGATTCCCGACGCGGCGGTCACATCTTCGAAGGTGCCGTCCTGGTTGTTGTGAAGCAGGGGATCCCACGCGGATTTGCCGTTCCCGAGGCACATGAAGTCCAGCCATCCGTCATTGTCGTAGTCGCCCCACACGCCGCCGCCGCACGATCCCGCCACCGCGTCGATGGCGGCGGCAGAGGTAACGTTCGTGAACCCGCCGCTCCCGTCGTTTTGATAGAGCGTGGGACCGTTGGTCATCAGGTCGTCGTCGCCGTCGTTGTCGTAGTCGCCCCACGCCACATGGTTGCCAACGGCCAGGCCGCCCGGTTGAAACCACTTATCGGCTGCCGGGATATCATCGTGCCATTCCACCATGAGCCTGACGGCGAAGTCGTAAGGGAACTGAAACGTGAGGCCGTTATAGTAGCTGTTGGCGTCGGCCAGCGGCATGTTGATCGAAGAGTGACAGTCGTCCCATGTCGTGCATTCGCTGGAGTTCGGGCCGAACATGATGCGCGGATCTTCCTCGGTTTCCCAGTACTGGGCGATGTAGAACAGGCCGGGTATTTCGACCTCGATGGGAGTTCCAAAGACGTAATCCACCCATTCTCCCTGGTCGCCCGGCGAGAGGCAGCGATCGCCGTCCCACATGGATTCCCACTGGTAGAAATCGAAGCCGTTGCTGCCGAAGTCATCGTATGCGCCGAGTGTGACCGGTCTGATTCCCCCGCCTGTCAGGTTGCCCCACTTGACGCGGGCGCCGTACACGGTGGCGGGAGCCGTCAGATCGAAACGAACAGCCTCCCACATGGGCTCTTCCGCCAGCAGGTAGGTGCCCTCGGCTCCGTTGATGGGTTCCCATCCGTAGTCGGGGATTGTCTTGTTGGCATCGTCCGCGTCCCAGGCGATCTCCACAGCCTGGTCGGGGAAGGTTCCGTCGGCGGTCTCTACGCACTCATCGCCGCCGTCTTCGCCCGCATCATCATCAGTGTCTCCCCCGTCCGGCAGACCGCCGTCACTTTTGCTGCCTCCGTCCGAGCAGGCCAGGGGCCCCAGGCAGAAGATCATCGCCGCCGCAATCAGGATCGGAATGTTGTGATTCTTCATGAATTTCCCCTGTTCATTGTTGAAATCAACTTATGTCAATCTAGAGAATACACGAAAGCAGTTTGGCTCGCTTTAATGAATAATTGTTCAGAAGAGCTTGTCCATGGGGGTAAAAATTAAATAGAATGATCGAATACAATGTTTTAATTGGAGGATTGGAATGAAGGCTGGATACTTGCTGGCAGGCCTCATCGCGACATTTGCACTGATAGGGTGCAAGCTGTCCGCAGGCGGCGGCGACGGCACGGGAACAGTTATGGGGTTCAGCGTACAGTGGGTATTGTCGGATTGGGATACAGGGGAGGCCATCAACTGTGAAGACGCCCGGGCGCAGAAGGTCAGGATCACGGTTGTCGACTCCAAGGGTACAGCCCACGAATACTACGGGTTCTGTTCCAATGGCGCCGGCGAGGTTGACTGGGAGTTGGCTGCCGGCAACGCATCTGTCACCGCAGAACTGCTCAGCGGCGATACCGTCGTGTCCGAGGCAACCTTTCCCCACATGTTGAGTTCGGACACCGGGGCTGACAATCTGGGTCTGGTCGATTTCGGGGTCCTGATTTTCGACCCGGTATCCCTTGCCGACTCCTCCATCGAATGGCAGTGGAGAAACAGCGACGTCGTCGACGATTGGATGTCTGCCGCCGACTGCGAGGCCGCAGGCATAGACTACGTTTACTTGTGGGTATGGAACCCTCACACGCAGGCCTGGTGGACCGATCCCGGCTGGACCGAATTCGCCTGTGAGGCCCACGATCACGAGGACGGTAAAGGTTTGTGGTCCGGTCTTCACATTCACGATTTTCTCGAGGCCGGCGACTACCAACTTTCCCTGGGTTTCTATCAGGAGGTCGGCTACACCGATGGCGGGAGTGATACCACCGACCTGCTCATGTACCACGACACCCGGAACGTGACCCTGGTGGCGGACGCTACCGCGGGCGACCACAACGATCTGGGGTTCACCGTTATCGATCCGGACCAGGAGGCCTTCGGTGTCCTCAAGATTCACCTCATCTGGCATCAGACCGATGGCACCCAGTTCGCGGACTGCTACAACAGCAACGTAGATGCCATGGGCTTCGGGTTGCGAAATAGCGAATGGGTCGCCGCCGAGGTGTCCGTGGACGCGGGCCCGGGGTGCCTGGATAGTCTGGTATTCGAGGACGTGCCGGTTCTATCCGACGCCTATGAGCTTCTGGTTACCGGTGTCACCGTCGACGAGGAGATTCTCTGGTTTGTCCTGTGCACCGGCCTGGATCCCGAGGAGGTGGATGCGCCGGCTGACGCAGGCGGCTTCATTTGTGAGATCGAGAACCAGCTCGCCCCGTGACCACCGGCTGGAAATCCTCGATCACCCCGGGCGCCTCGTCGAACTTGTCTCTCAGGCTTGCAAGCGCCGCCCGAAGCACCCTCGACGCCCAGGATTTGGAACGGCCCATATGTCTGGCGATGTCCACCAACTGTGCGTCTTCGAAAAAGTACATCCGAAGCAGGGTCTGCTGTTTTGTGGGTAGAGTTTCGAGATACGCGCTGACCATCGCGTAGTATTTCTTTCGTTCCATCTCGAACTCCGCCTGTGCGGGGCTGGCGTCCTGTTCTTCGTCGTACTCCGCGACGCAGGTCGTGATGTAGACGGCAGCGACATCCTTCAACCTGTCGGCCATCCGGTGGGTGGCCTCGACGACGTCTCCGGGAGAAGGATCCTCGCTTGCGTGGTACATCAATTCGTCGGACTTCCTGTAGACCGAGACCTTGCGCATCAGTCTCCTCGGGAGCCAGCTCGACTTCACGAGGCCGTCGTAAATTGCGCCCTTTATTCGTGGCGCCGCGTAGGCGCTGAACGGCACGCCGGTTTCGGGATCGTAGCGATCGATGGCCGACGCGAGGCCCAACATGGCGAAGGATCGCAGATCCTCGGTTTCGGCGAAAGCGCCAAACCTCCGGCGCATGACGTTGGTGAGCTTGTCGAGCAGCTCCATGTGCTGTGCGGCGAGCAGTTCTCTGTCGGCGCTGTCCATGGTGGTGGATGATACATTCGGGAAGCGGGCGGGGCAATCGATCCCTCGAGGTTGACATTTTTCCTTGCGCAATT
>JAUXHN010000334.1 GCA_030621515.1 Deltaproteobacteria bacterium
GTCGGATACTCCCGAAAGACGAACTCCAGCAGGTTGGCGTACGCCTCGGTTATCCGCTTCATGCGCTCCCAGAGGGCATTGTCGTACATGTACGGCGTCAGACATACCTTGGCGGTCCGTTGCCCGGTGGGATCGAGCACCTTCTTGATAACCTCCGAGTATCGCTTGTGTTGCTCATTCATACTGATTCTCCGTGTTACAATTTCATGGCGGCGATGCGTTTCGCGGCGGTCTTCACGGCGTCGACGGTGGGGGTGAGGGCAAAGCGGACGTATCCTTCCCCCGGATTCAGACCGCCTTCCACCTCCTCGGCGATGATGTTGCCCGGGGTCACGACGACGGCTATCTCCGGTTCCATCAGGCGCGCGGCGAAATCCATGGAGGTCATCCCCTCGGGCACCCGCTGCCAGATGTACAGGGTGCCTTGCGGCGTTTTGGTGGGCAACCCGAGGTCATCAAGCGCGGCGATCATGGTATCGCGTTTTTGCCGGTACTCGCCGAGCATCTGCACCACGTGCTCCTCATCCTTTAGGGCAGCTTGGGCGGCATCCTGGATGAACGTGGGTGTTCCCGAATCGATGTTGGTCTTCATCTTGCGAAATGCCTCGATGATCCGCGAGTCCCCGGCGATCCAGCCCACCCGGTAGCAGGTCATGGCGGAGCGCTTGGACAGGGAGTTGAATACGATCACCCCGTCACGCCCGACATCAAGGGCTGTCGGGGGCGGCTCTGCGCCGAAGTAGAACTCGCTGTAGGCCTCGTCCGATGCGAGGATAATGTCGTGATTCGAGGTCCATTCGTAGATCCGCTTGTAGAAATCGAGGCCCGGGCACACGCCGCTGGGCGAGTTGGGGTAGTTTACCCAGATTACCTTCGCGGCACGCGCCACGTCGGCGGGAATGGCGTCCAGATCCGGGAGGAATCCATTGGCCTCGAGGAGTGGGTAGAACCACGTTTTTCCCTCCGCGAACCAGGTGCCCCGCGAGTAGGGCGGATACCCCGGCGATGGAATGAGCACGAGATCGCCCGGATTCACGAACGCCTCGTGGAAATTGAAGATGCCTTCCTTGGAGCCGATGGTTGAACTGATTTCCGTTGCCGGATCCAGGTCGATGCCGAAACGGTTTTTCGACCATGTGGCGACGGTGTCCCTGAACTCGGCGGTCCCTATATAACTCGGGTATCCGGAGGCGGCGCGGATGTCCAGCGCGCTCCTGGTCGCCTCGCGAATGATCGAAGGCGTTGGCACGGCGGGATCCCCCACTCCGAAGTCGATCGGAGTGATCCCCTTTTCTTTCAGGGAAGCCACCCTCTCCTTGACCGCGGCAAACGCGTAGACCGGTAGTGATTGTATTCTGCGAGCCGGTTTGATCTGCATGACGTCACCTCGATCGTTGTTGATGGCAGTGTATTGAATGCCGTTGAGTCTTCAAGCGATATTAACGGCTATGCGGAGGAATCGGTGTGTTCCCGGACGGGCGAGGACTGTTCGAGTCGTGTGAGCAGAACGACCTACCAACGGGAGGATACGTTGATGATTTCTATCACTCCCACCGTGCGCCCCTTCGCGTCGATGACGGTCACTTCCTCCCCGGGAACTATCAGGTCGTAGAGGTTGCCCGGCGCGGTGATTTGCTCGTCAGTGAACATATCGTCCATGTCGATGGTGAATGGACTCTTGATTTCTGAATTCATGGTTATCATCTCCCCGTCAGACAACTCGATAACCCTATTTCAAAACCCCGCCGTCTCAAAATAATCGACCTATGGGCTCGCGAAAAAATAACTTCCCATTTTGCACCGCCGATCCATCCCGCCCGGCTACGTTACTCCTCCTCGAACTGGCCCTGCCAGTCCTTCGTTGTCGTGCCTTGCCGGACAGGCGCCCGGCCAACAAGAGTCCCGGCCAACAAGAGTGGCCAACAAGAGTCTGGCCAACAAGAGTCCCAGTCTTTAAGTCCCCGGCTCGGCCAACAAGAGTCCCAGTCTTTAAGTCCCCGGCTCGGCCAACAAGAGTCCCAGTCTTTAAGTCCCTCTGTTTGCAAACTGATGCAGATGGCCCCTGGCTGGAGAAAATTAACTTTTCTTGGACGCGAATTTCTGGATTTTCGAAGAGAGGGTGTCGGAAGCGCTGCGTTTACAGTAGTTGGCTAGAAAAGCGGGGTTTTCAGACGCAGCGGTCCATTTCGAGGAATGTTCTCGCGGAAAGAAACGGTAGTCAGGCAAGCCGTCAGGCTTGCGAGGTCAGCACAGTTGCACCAGCGGCGGTCTGAAGGAGCCCGCAGGGAACTCCACGTCTCTCGCTCCTTCCAACCACATTCCGGATGCGTACAAGAAGGTGTCCAGAAACGACCGCCATTTGACCTTGTACTCGTTTTTCGCTTCAACGCTCGATGCGTGACACAACGGTTGATGCGTCCGCGGCTTCTTCGTTTTGGGGCGGTCCCGGGGGTCAATCTTCGCCAACTTCTCCCGCCCCATCTCTTTTCGGCCTTCCTTCTCGCGTTCGGTTCGACAGCTCTTCTCTTCCTTGCGAACCAGCCGACGAAACTGCGCCTGCCGCTTGTGATCCGGTAGATGCTCCCACGAGGGAAGCGGAGACAGCTCGACTGTCGCGGTTTTCATGAACGCCCCCCGCGACTTGTCACTATCTTCTCCGCCAGCCCGGTGCCACGCTGTGCGGTCCAGGTACGTGAAGGTCTCGACTTGCCCCGTCGCCAGTTGCTCGTACGACGAGAATCCTTCCCAGTGCGCTA
>JAUXHN010000130.1 GCA_030621515.1 Deltaproteobacteria bacterium
GAGTTGTCGAGGATAGCGAGCAGCGTGATGTCATCACCTTCCGGTAGGGGCTCCGTGAAACCAAGGGCAAGAGTGCCTGTGTTGTTGACCGAATAAAGTGTTACCGTGACGGTCGTTCCCATGTTCTGATGCAGCGAGTAAAGGCTGCCCGGTTCATCGAAGTCGGTTATCAAAGAACAACCCGAAATTGCGAAGACAGCCGTGACAACCAGTGCAATCAATCTTGTTTGTGTCATCGAATTACCTCACTTTCCTAGAAAGTAATCGCGGTGCTCACACCAACGGTGTCACCGGTTGCTATCGGTACGATGTCAAATCGTGACTTTGCCGTGTCGGTCTCGGTCTCATCGTCCTTGTTGGTAAGCAGGATCACGACTCCGGCTATCGCCGCCGCCGCCGCTACACCAAAGGATACATCGGCGATTATCGCGCTGCGCTCGCCGCTTTCCTTGATGGAGGTGTCCGGGCTGTCCTTGTAATCCTTCTCGTCGCCCAGAGCCATGGTTCCGAATACCGTTCCCGAGACGAGCCCCACTCCGGCAACCGCCGCCGCAATCCAGAACGCCGTGGGCGGTCCATCGGACTCGTTTTCAACCGTGACTCCTTCGTCGCCTTCGTCGCCTTCGGCTTCGTCGGCAAACGGGTCTATGAGCAACGGATCTTCGTCGGTCATTGCACCCTCTGAAGAGAAATCAACCTCGATGCTACCCTTCTCGCCGGCTGCAAGCGTGATCTGCTTGACGATGGGTTCGTACCCGTCAATGTTCAACGCCAGCTCGTGATCGCCCGGGACCAGATCGAGCGTTGTCGGCGTGATCTTGTCAGTGACCGTGCCGTCGACCATGACGCCTGCGCCGTCGGGCAGGCTTGTGATCTCCAGAGATGCCATCATGCCCTTGATTTCGACCAGGCGGGCCTCGATCTCCGGCTTCTTGGGCGCGGCAGGATCTGCGAGATACTTTTCAAATGTCGCGATGGAGCCCTGGATATTGCCGGTCTGCAGCTGGCACTCGGCGATGCTCTTGAGAACACTCGGGTGCGGCTTGAGATCATAAGCCCCCTGGAATTCCACCAGGGCTTCAGCATATTGCTTGGAATCATAAAGGCTTTTGGCCTTGGAATAATGCTCCCGAGCCTTGATGACGGTGGGATCCTCGGGCTTTGCCACCTCGGCGGCGACTGCCTTTTTGCCCTTCTTTTTTTTCTTCTTCTTGGCCAGTCCGGTTTCGGGAACCATGGCAAAAGCCAGAATCATCACCATAACTAGCAACATTTTGGGGAAACGCGCATAGGTCATTCCCATTGTCTTACCTCCACTACACAACCGTAGAATTTTAGAAATTATGAAAATCTTATGAGGTACGGAAAGATACGTCAATGGATGAAATGTCGATTTTGCAAAAACGAGGATATTAATGACTTTGACATTGAAGCTGGATGGAATGCACACTTTTGGGGAATGAACGCGCAAGAAAAGAAGACGGTGCTGACAATCGGTGGTCTCGATCCTTCCGGTGGCGCCGGGATTCTTGTGGACGCCGGTGCGATCAGATCTCTTCGGCTGCACTGCGCCGCAGTATGCGCTGTTCGAACCGTGCAGGATGGCGTGTCGTTTTCAAGCGCGGCGGCGCAGGATGTATCGTCAATCGTGGCCGAAATCAGGTCGGTTTTTGAGCACCAACAAGTGAGGGCCGTCAAGATCGGCGCCCTCGGTAACTCGAAGGTCGTGATCGCTATTGGGCGGTTGATGTTGAATTCCGGTCTGCCGATAGTGGTCGATCCCGTCATTCGGAGTACTTCTGGTGGAGAGTTGCTGGATAATGACGGTGTTACGGCGATGAGGGAGCACCTGATCCCCATGGCCACCCTGGTGACTCCGAACCTGGCGGAGGCATCCGTGCTTTGTGGGATCCCGGTGGGTAATGTGGAGGATATGACCGAAGCGGCTCAGATTGCCCTTGGGCTCGGCGCGAGGGCGGTTTTGATAAAGGGCGGCCATCTTGACGGATCCCGGGTTGTGGATGTGTTTGCGAGCAGAGAGTCCGGCACAATTACATTGGAAGACGACAGGTTGGATGTAGGAGAAGTGAGGGGGACCGGGTGCGCGCTTGCGTCGCTCATAGCCGCCAAACTTGGCTGTGGAGTGAAGATGCGTGAGGCGGTGGAGGGGGCCAGGGCGATTCTCCGAGGCGCAATGGCGCGATCGGTGAAAACCGGCGCCGGGCCGAGGGTGCTTTCATTCATTGACAGGTGACCATGTACCGTGAATTTACTGATAAAGCATCACGTCAATATAAATGTGACAAGAGAAGGTGAAGAAAATTCATACTTCAAGAGATCCGGAGGAAACATGAGAGCCAGGGATGCAATCGTAATTCTTGGGATTATACTCTTTTCGTCCGCTGCGGCTTTTGCGGCCAAGAGCGTGATGTACGAGAACCAGGAGCTGCGCCTGAAGTTCTCGTGGAGCAAAGAATCAGAAATCAAGTCAACGGTGGACACGGCCGATATCATCCTTGACGGGGCGAGCGGCGCAATCAAGATCAAGGTTGTGGTACGCGAGGACCAACAGGTTCCGGCGGCCCAGCATCGTTTTCGGTTGATGAGCTACTTCCCCGGTGAATGGAACAAGGCCGAGGAGGGCTGCCGTGGCGCGGGTTGGAGCGCCTGCGAATCCTGGACATGGGACGCGGAGTCGGGCAAAGAGAAGGGAATCGCGCAGGTCGGATACGGTCCCGGTGGGACATACATTTTCGTGCTTTCCTCGAAGAAATCCGATTTCAAGACTCGCCGTCCCGTCATGCGGAAGATCCAGGAGAGCATCCAACTGTTCTAACCCCCCCCTTGAAATCCAAGAGTGTTTCCTCGCAAGGCAGTTGGGAGTATGCTTCTTTTTTCTTGAAGGAGAACTTTTCGCAATGACCATTCATATTCAGAACGTGCTGACGAAAAAAAAGGAAGAGTTCTCGCCGGTAGTCGCCGGCGAGTTACGGATCTACATTTGCGGTGTCACCGTCTACGGGCGTTGCCATGTGGGCCACCTGCGGTGTTATCTGTCGTTCGACGCGGTGCTGCGCTACTTCCGATACCGGGGATTCGACGTCAAGTATGTGCGCAATTTCACGGACATCGACGACAAGATAATAGCTCGCGCGGCGGAGATCGAGGCCGGGCCGCAGGGAGACTGGCGATCGGGGAAGGAGTTCGCCACGTTCGACGAGGAGCAATGGGCTGTGCGACTTGAGGAGGATGAGCTGATTCGCGGGCGCACCAGGGGACAGGACCGTCACATGGCGCAGATAGTTTCGGATTACTTCATCGATGTTTTCCGGAATGAGGATTTCGGCTCGTTCGATCTGCTCGCGCCGGTGGCGGAGCCCAGGGTTTCCGAGAACATCCCCGAGGTGATCGCGCTGATAGAAAAGATCATCGAGAAGGGGTTTGCCTACAACGTGGACGGCGACGTGTATTTCGACGTACCGGCGTACCACGATTCAACCGGGGCATACGGCGTTCTCTCGGGGCGTGACTTCAAACAGCTCATCGACGGCGCCCGCGTGGCCACCACGGACAAGAAGCGCAGCGCCCCGGACTTCGCCCTGTGGAAAAAGTCCGGGCCGGGGGAACCGGCGTGGCCGTCTCCCTGGGGGGACGGGCGTCCGGGCTGGCACATCGAGTGCTCCGCAATGAGCGTCAACGAGCTCGGGCAGCCGTTCGACATTCACGGTGGTGGCAAGGACCTGATCTTTCCCCACCACGAGAACGAGATCGCCCAGTCCGAGGCAGCCTCCGGAATCCGTTTTTGCAACACGTGGATTCACAACGGCTTCGTCACAGTAGACGGTGTCAAGATGTCCAAGAGCCTGGGCAACTTTATAACGATCAAGGAGGCGCTCGAAATGGCCCCTCCCGAGGTCTGGAGGTTCCTGGCGCTCGGGACGCATTACGCCAACCCGATTGACCTCAGCCGCACGCGGGAGACAAGCAAGGGCGACGATTGCAAGACGGTGCGAGGGACAATTGACATCGCCTTCGAGCGTGTGGAGTACTTCTACGAGACCCTGAAGCGCGCGGGCGAGGCCACCGCCGGTGCCGAGATTCCCGATGGAACGCCTCTAATGGATGACCCGCGTGTGCGTGGCGTGGTGGATGGTTTCACGGAGGCGATGGACGACGATTTCAACACCGCCGTGGCCGTCGCGCGCATAGGCGAGGCCATGCGCCTGGTGAACGAGCTGTGCGACATGAAGGCAAAGAAGATCAAGAAAATCGAGGGCGGGCGTGCGGCGTGGCAGGCGACCATCGAGAAGGTCCGGAAGGACATCCTTGAAGTGTGTCAAGTGCTCGGGCTCTGTGCCAAAGATCCTTCTGTGGCCCTCGGGGAGATAAGGGGTTTCCTTGTCCGTTGTCGAGGGCTCGATGCCGGGGCCATCGAGGCCAGGCTCGACGAGCGATCGAAGGCGCGCGAAGAAAAGGACTGGGCGAAATCGGACGCGCTTCGAGACGCGTTGCTGGAGCTTGGAGTGGAAGTGCGGGACGGCCCTTCGGGGACCGAGTGGAAGGTAGCCCGGTAGCCGAAAATGGGGGCCGACAATCATCCGGTCGCGACCCTGTCGGTGCTCCACGAAGACAATCATGTCATCGTTGTCGAGAAGCCCGCCGGGATGTTGAGCCAGGCGGACATGTCCGGGGATCTGGACGTGCTGACCGTGGTGAAGCAGCTGATCAAGCAGCGGGACGGCAAACCCGGAAACGTCTATCTCGGCCTCGTGCACAGGCTGGACAGGCCCGTGGCGGGAGTAATGATCATCGCCAAGACGTCCAAGGCGGCGGGCCGGCTTTCGAGCCAGTTCCGGTCCCGCGAGGCGAAGAAGAAATACCGGGCCGTCGTGGAAGGTTGTCCGGATCCGGATAACGGACGGCTCGTGCATATGCTTCTGAAGGATCGAGCCACGCGGATCACCCGGGTTGTTGAGCAAGGCGGCAAGGAGGCGAGGTTGTCATACCGGGTCATCGAGACGCGTGGTTCGAGCAGCCTTGTCGAGGTGGATCTGGAGACAGGGTTGTCACACCAGATACGCGTGCAGCTCTCCTTTATCGGCCATCCAATCACAGGAGATCGCAAATACGGATCTTCGCGGAATCTTCCGGGCGGACCCGGTGTCATAGCCCTCTTCTCCCGATCGATCACCTTTTCGCACCCCACGAAAAAAGAACCGGTGACGGTGACGGCCGATCCGCCGAAGGGGTGGGTGTGGTAGCGAACGAAAGGGGACTTTAAAATCTCACCGGTGTGGCGAAGGGGGGTGGCTCGATGTCTATCGACACGGTTGTGCCCTGAGGGTTGCACGGGGGCCACACGATGTAGGCTTCGCACTTCGCCGGGCTGTTCTTCTCGTAGTATTCAATGAGCGCATTCGCCTTGCTCTCGGATACCCGGAAGTATCCGAGGGTCACCACAATCTCACGGTCGCCTGTGAGGATCTGGAAATCGATCCTGTGCACTGCTGTGCCTGCCACGAAGGTTTCGGGACCCTCATTCTGGCGCATGGAGCCAATGAATTTGCATGGTCCCTTCACATCCTCGTTTTTGCACCTGCCGGGTTTGTACGCCTCCCCCGTATCGGTCGACTTCTCGGTCGACTTCTCTGTGGGCTCGCGGCGCGTCTCTCCGCACGCAGCCGCAAGCAATAGTGCCATCGTGGCGACAGCCATCGCGTTGAGTTTTGCCTTGATCATAGTGTCCCCTATGTAACACATCTAAGATCACAAAGGCGCATGTACGTGATAGATAGGCAAATGAAATGAAGAATCTCGCTCCACAGCTTCGCATCTTCAGTCTCGCGCTGGTGTTGCTGTATTTGACCCTGAGCCACACAAGCGCCGCACAGGAGGTAGAAGGTGAGGCAAAGCCGACGGTGGTCGCGCCGGACTGGATGGTCATGGTCTCTCCCACCATGGGTTTGTTGAGAAACACCACCACCTTCCCCGTGCCGGTGGGGAGGGACGGCAACGACGAACTGGTGTTCGAAGACTACGAGATGACTGACACGGGCTGGGGCGGCGGTATTACCGTCATGGGTTTTTACAAGCGGGTGGCCCTCACCAACGTCTTCTTCGGCTTTCCCAAGGTCAACCATGCCAAGTTGCTGGGCAGCATCACCTACCTGTCGGTGGCAATACCCACCCCCGTTTTCGTGGAGCCGTACCTGGGCGCCGGGCTGGCGCTGGTGAGCACCGACGTGGATATCCTGAATTTCAACGATACGCGCATCGACGATCTGGGAGGCATGACCATGAGGGGCTACGCCCACATGTCGTGGATCTCCGTGGACAACACGGTGGTTGCGCCCTTCCCCAAGGTGGGCGCCAAGTTCAAGATCCCCATACAGCACTGGTACGCGACGCCCTTCTATAGCTACATGTACGAGCACGTGAAGACGCGGGCCCGCTCCAACGGAGGCACGGTGGAGTTATGGCAATGCGCCGATCAGGAAGATCTGTCTTGTCCGGAGATCACGGGCGACTTCCCCATGGACACGGTGGAGGTGCGGGCCTTCGACAAGACCACGGAAAAGAACTACCACTCCCACCTGGTGGGGGCCGACTTCTTCCTCGACTTTCACTACTTCTTGCAGATGCGCGGCAAGGTTTACTACAATACCAACCACGATCTGTGGACGGTGCGGCTGATAGGGTCCATGCTGTTCAACGAGAACTTCGGGATCACTGCGTATTTCGAATATTCGCAGAAAATAACGCTCACCAACACGTACTTCCTGATAGGACCGGCGTTTATTTTTTCGCAAAAGGAGTTTAAAGACTCGATCAGGGAAATGAAGAACAGGCGCAAGAAGGGGAGGGGTTAAATGATTAGATATTTCTCGTTTGGAATCCTGTCGGCATTGTTGCTCCTGTCGTGGAGTTGTGCCGGCGATGCCGACGGCGGCGGCTCCGACTCGGGCGCCGACACTGATACCGACGCAGATACTGACGCGGATACCGACTCGGACAGCGACTCCGACTCGGATACGGATAAGGGTAGCATTGAGGTGACCGGCAACTGGCAGGGCGCCGTCCCGGGCGGCTCCAACCTGAGAGTCTCGATCTTCGAATGCCCCTTCACGATGCCCCCCACTTACTTCTTCGAGGGAACCTGGGACTCGACCGGCGGCGACGTATATGCCGAGCTGGACGATATCGACCCGGGCGACTGGTGCCTGATGGCCTACATCGACGCCGACCCCCTCGACGGCCTGGCGCCCGTAGTCGGGCTGGACCCGATGAACGCCACGGGAGACGAAAACTCCGACGGCGCCATCCCCATCGTTATCGAAGCCGGAGAGACCACAACCGTGGACCTGATCTTCGAAATCTGACCTCGTCTTTTTTCATTTTTTCATTTTTTTAATCTTTTTTCGCAACTTCTCGCCCGAGCGGCCGATTACAGGGGGGTAGGCGGGAGGCAAGGCGATGAAGACGTCGGATCGTTCGGAAACTGAAAAGAGACGCAGGCAGCTCGGAACCGCACAGATAGAGCAACTCGTGCTCATCGTGACCGTGGCCGTGGGGTTTGCATCGGCGGCGGTGCCGCTGGGATCGCTGCTCTTTGCGTATCACCGGTCGATCGAGATAGTCCTCGCTCTGCCCATCCCATGAGACGCCGGCACACGATCCCGGCGAGAAGGAGAAGAAAATGGGAGAAGAAAAAACAAAAGACGCCAGGTCGAACGGTTCTCTGGCGCGTGACGAACGGGGACTCTCCACGGTGGAGTACATCATCATTCTGGTGCTGATAGCCGTGGCCGGTATCGGCCTGTGGCGGGCTTTCGGAGATACGGTATCCCAGAAGATCGGCGACGCCACCGGCGAAGTCGGGGGGCTGTGATGACAGTGGCCTGGCCCCTTGCAGCCATCGGGATATCAATTGCCGTCGTGGGGGCGGTTGTCGATGTGCGAACAGGCAAGATTCCCAACATTTTGACGGTTCTCGGGATGACGGCCGGGCTGGTCGGCGGCGCGGTCTTCGGGGGCCTGGAAGGCGCGATGATGGCGATTGTCGGCGGGCTTGCGGTCTCCATCGTGCCGCTGCTCCTGTTTCGAGCCGGGGCAATGGGTGGCGGTGACGTGAAGTTGCTGGCGGCACTCGGAGCGCTCCTGGGGTTGGAGATGGGGCTGGAGCTCGAGACCCTGGCCTTCTTCACGGGATCGGCGCAGGGGGTGTTCGTCTGGATCCGACAGGGAAGGATGAAGGCAGGTCTGTGCGCGGTGGCGAGCCTGGCCTTGCCATTCGCGGGCGCGCGCCTGAGGCGCAGGCAAGAGATCGGATCGGCCTCCAGGACCTCCATCCGATTCGGCCCGGCGATCCTGGTGGGCACCGTGGCGGCGTTCGCGTTGAGGGCGGTCGGATGAGAGAACGACGGACAATGTGCAACTCCGGCGCGGTCTACGTGGAGTTCCTGGTCGTGATCATCCCGTTTCTCACGCTGTTTCTGGGATTGACCCAGCTCGCGCTCGTATACAGCGCGCAGCTCATGGTGGAACACGCGGCGGCCAGGGCGGTCAGGGCGGCGGTGGTGATCTTGCCTGACGATCACGAGGAGGCCGACTACGCTGGGGTTCCGTTGAACCAGGTGGGAGGGGGCGGTGACGGGCTGGAGGCCTATACGACGGCGCCTTCGGGTGGGCGCCTGGCGGCAATCGGGGATGCGGCCAGGTTGACCCTCTCACCGGTCGCGCCGTCCATGGACAGCATCGCGTCTTCTTCCGTGGCGGGCGCCATTTCGGGAAACGGGGCCCTGGGATTGGCGCTGGGAGTGCTGGGGTGGAACGAATGGGCGGTGGCGGTGACCTTCGTGGATTCGCAGGGAGGCTACGTTACCACGTTCGAGCCGCGGGGACCGGTGACCGTGAGGGTGACATTTCTATTCCGCTGCGCGGTGCCGCTGGCCCGGCGTCTGATGTGCTCGAGCTTTGACGATCTCGATTCGAAGAGAAGGGAAGCGCTCATGACCAACGGCGGCCTGCTCGCCGGGATAGCAGACGTCGCCGGCTGGCAACTGCTCGCGCTCGAAGCGGAGAGAACCTTTCCCAACCAAGGGATATGAAAATGACAAGCAATCTGATTAAGAGCGACAGTGGCGCGGTGATGGTGATGGCGACCTTCGTGGCCGTGTTCATGGTTGCGCTGGTCTACCACGTCGCCGGAGTGGGGCACGCAGCCATCGAGCAGCAAGTGGTGCAGGACGCCGCCGACAGCGTGGCCTACTCGTCCGCCGCAGCCAAGGCGCGTGGGATGAACATCATATCGCTCATCAACCTGGTAATGGCTGCGGTGATGTCCATCCTCGTGGCTCTGCGTGTCCTCCAGGCGATCCTCACAGTGGCGATTGTGGTCGTCGGAGTGGCCTGTGTCGTTACCCAGGGTGCGGCGTGCGGCGCGATGGTTCCCCTTGGAAGGGCGCTCGACAAGGTGATGGATATTGCGGACGATGTGGAGCCGCGAATCAAGGATGTGCTCGAAGGATTGGAGAAGGCATCCAACGCGGTGGCAAAGACCGTTCCGGTGTTGGCCGAGGCGGAGGCGGTCTACATTTCCACGAGGTCGGTCTACGATCCCGTGGAGATAGGTTTCGCGTGGCCTCTCATGGATGAACTTCCGGTGGTGGAAGGTAGCTTCGAAGAGTTGTGCGAGCGGGCGGGAGAGAATGTGGTGGTTGCCTGCACATTCCTCCTGCCGGGGGATCTTCCGGAGTTTGCACAGGACACGGTTGGAGAGCTTGTGGGTGGGGTGGCGGGATCGTTCACGTCCTTCTTTTGCGGGGGGAGCGACTCTCCGCCGGCGGATGAAATGACGCAGGACGTTGCCTATCCATTGAACGATCATCCCGAATGCGACGATTCCTCGGCAAGGCCCAACGAGTGGAGCGGCGGCTGTGACACCGCCCTGTGCGATACTTGTTCCGCGTGGGGCTGCACCGCGTGCATCGGCAAGCAGGAGAGCAATCGCTACGTCAAGGGGTTGTGGACGAGGCGGAAGGACGTGTGGGTGGAGTGGGTCGATTCGGGTGGGCATATCACAAAGTCAATAGAGTCGACGGGAGCCAGGGAACTGGTGTGGATCGACGATGATCCGTGCGAGGGGGGCGGGGGTTGCGGCGGAGAGATTGTATGCTTCATCGAGGACGTTGAGGACGCGGGATCGGGTTACCCGGATGGCGCCCAGCGCGTGACGAGGACGGAGTATTCGGTCTTACACAGCTGCCTGATAGAGGAGACCCTGGAGATAGAGCTGCAGGGAGAGCCTCTCGATCCTGACGATTGGCCCAAGCCGAAGACCCTGGATGACGAGCAGCTTCCCGAGGGGCTGCGCGTGCGTGGGTTTGTGATCGCCGGCACGGGATACGAGGGGCGTATGAGGAAAGTGGGGATCGCCGGGAGCGGGAACGATGACGTGGACGCAGTCGGGCGGATCGGTTTTGCGGCCGCCGATTTCACCTCTGCCGACATGGACCTGTGGCACATGAGCTGGCGATCCCGGCTGATCCGGTTTCGGATGCCTTCGTCCGACGAGGGATTCGCGGGTTCCTGCGAGGGTGAGTTCTCCTCGGAATGCCAGAGCGTGGGAAGTCAAACCGACACGTTTTTCGGCGGCGGCGGAGGAGCCAACGGCCTGACGGGGCTCGAAGGGTTGGTGCTCCATTGATGGGAGGTAGAACCGGAATGGGGATCGTTCGCGACGAGGCCGGAACGGCCATGACCGAGGGTGCGATAGTGGTGCCTTTCTTCATCCTGATCTGGATGGGCCTCATGGCGCTGCACCACCTCTTTGTCGGGAGGATGGAGGCGCAGGTGGCGGCGGGCGCCGTGGCCATGCAGATGGCGGATTCGGGGGAGTGCGGAGACGCGGATCTGTCCCTGGACGATATCTCTCAGATCGGTGGAATGGACACAGGTCTCGAGGAAACGGAATCGGAGATGATCGGCAGCATCGCCGGATGCCAGCCTTTTGCCTGGTCCCACGCGACCGCGACGGTGCAAAATTCGGTGGAGGGAGTGCCCGCGCCCATGGGCGGACCGACAGTGAATGTGAAGGGAACGAGAACTCTGATGTGCAACATGGAACCCGTGGACGGTCTGATGGATCTGGTGACCACTGTGGTCTCCAATGCGTTGGGGATGGAAGATGACTAGATTGGCAAGAAGAACCTGGTGGCCCGTCCTCATGGCACTTGCGGTGGCCGCGCTCGTCTTTCACGAGGATGTGAATGCTCACGAAAATACCAATCGCGATACGGGGATCGGTGAGATCTGTACCGCCGGAATCGCGATGAACCTGGCTGGAGACGCATCCCCTTGGGAGGCTCGCGACGGACGGGAAGACGGCTCGGGTTGGGTTGCGCCGGAGGAACGTTGCCGGTTGCCGGGAGTACCGGCGGGCCTGCCGGGGAATCATCTGATCACCTCCATGACGGCTGATCGCAAGGCCGGGATCGCGGCAAGCGAGATGAAGGGTGGTTGCACGGAGGCACTCGCAATAACCATGGATCGGCTCGAGTTGCAGGGGTGGTCACAAACAGAACAATCCAGGCTGGCCAGGGAAAGAAATGCGGAACTCCCAGTGGCCACGATGATCAGGGGAGATTCCCGGCTTCACGTCATCGCGACGCGCGGCGTGAGGAGCACAACCGCGATAGTGGTCGCCGCCGGGTTCTTTAACTAGTTTCCATCCCCAAAGTGGATGATTTGGAAGAGGAGGTGATTTCGTGAGAAAAAAATGGATCGCGGCGCTTGTGTTTGGACTCGCTGCCGGTGCGTTGCACTTTACCTTTCTACGGGAGGTCGAGGCAAAGGCCAGTGGCGGCGAGGAGATCGAGGTTCTGGTGACGACGGCGGGCGTCGAGGCGGGCGGGATAGTGGAGGAGGCGATGGTCGCCGCGCGAGCCATCCCCGGGGCGTTCGTGGATGAGAGGGTGGTGACCGCCGGGAGGTCCGCCGAGATCGTGGGCTTGCCGCTGGCCGTCAGTCTCGATCAGGGGCAGATGATCCAGTGGACCGATTTCGTGGAGCGACCGTCGGACGTGGCGAACGATCTGGCCGAGCTCATCGGGCCGGGTCAGCGGGCGATGACGATCCAGGTCGATTCTTCCCTGTCCATGGGCGGGCTGCTGCGGCCGGGTCATCGGGTGGATATCCTCGGGACATTTTCAAGGGGAAAGGATCTCCGCTCGGACAAGGTGACGGTAACGCTGTTGCAGAACGTTACGGTTCTGGCCACGGGGAGGGATCTGACCGGGAGCAATGCGCAGGAAAACGAGAAGGCTGCTCGATACGGCACGGTGAGCCTGAGCGTCGGGCTCGAGGAGTCGGAGCTGCTCGCCTTTGCGAGCACCCTGGGCAGCCTGTCTCTCGTGTTGCGGGGATACCAGGATCTGGAGGTGGTTCG
>JAUXHN010000184.1 GCA_030621515.1 Deltaproteobacteria bacterium
TCGCCTGGCCCTGTCCCGCGGAAGTAAATCCCGCGGCCAGAAATGAAGAACACAAAAGGCCCGAGGCCTACGAAAAGACATTTCAGAAAAAGCCATTAGGGCTCTTTGTGCTTCAGGGCTAAGCCCTTTCCGACACGAAGTGGCGCATTTCTGGCCGCGGGATTTATTTCCGCGGTGCTGGCGCAGGGAGTGCCGACAACATTGGACTATTGTGGCGTTGAATATTGTACATGAGAGGATGCGATCAATCATTAGGCGCAGCTGCGCCCTACAACGGGCTCCACGCCATTCCGACCATCCAGATGAATCGGACACCGGAAGCCGAGACCGTGGTGTGTCCATCCACCTTGTAGTCGTGTCCCAAAATGGTGGCGAGCGCACCCATTCCGATAACTGCCTCGACCCTCCCGCTCGGCAACGGTAGATGCCAGGTGGTGGCCGCCCCGGCGTGGACCTCTATCTCCATCCCGGTGGATTCTCCTCGAGGACCAACGGGATCCGACTTGGCAATGACGAAATCGACTCGACCCACCGGCGCGACGGAGAACATTGCCGGACCGATGGGAATGTATATCCGGAGGGCAAGTGAAACGGGAAATCTATGGGTCTTCACCACCCCCTGCTCGTTCTGCCCGGACTGCAAGCCGAGCCACCCGATCTGGAGGCACGGCACCAAGTTCCTTCCCGGGGAGAGGGCTGCGCCGATCCACGGCCCATGCAAGGATTGCCCTGTGGGATGCGGGTACTCTCCGTGGTAACCCCACTCGAGCCACATCCACGGTCGCTTCTCCTTCACCTGCCCTGTGGGATCTCCCTCACCAATGTACGGTCCGGGCTCCCGCTGCCGATACGGGGCAGGAACCTTCGGGTTCTTTCCCTCCTCGATCAACCGCCTCATCACCGGAAACATCGCGCCCCATACAGCTTCGCGTGCAGTTGCCGCGAGCGCAAACGCCATTCTATCGCTATTGTGGCCTTCCACGTCGTCGGGCCGCACCGGAATCGCAGCAAAGGAGTCGCTCCCGGTGTCAACCATGTACAGCGTGCAACCGGTCTTCTCTTCACATTTCCATCCAAAAATCGCGAGGGTCCCCGGTTCCTTTGCCGCCTGATTCGCGCCGAACTCGATCCAGCGGCCGGGTGTATCGGGAAGGGCCTCGCGCTCGGTCACATCCACCCGCACCTGTACCTCTTCGAGGTGTTCCTGCAATATCTCCTGTACCCTGTCCGGGGCCGGCTCCTCCGTCGGGATAACGATGAGCACCACTCTGGCTTCCTCCGCACAAAAAGCCGGGCCGCAAACCAGAACCGACATCAGAAAAATCAGGCTGGGTAAAAGGCTCCAACTTCCAGAAGGTAGTGCATGCCTGGTGTGCAAGAGAACCTCAGATAAGTTTCTTCACCAGGGTTGTCGTCTGGCCGGACTTGATCTTCACGCGGAAGGTTCTCTTGATATTGAACTTCGCATTCTCCAGGGTCACCGTGTAGGTGCCGGGCCTCAATGAATGATTGACCAGCGGAGTGTTCTTGATGAAACGATTGTTGATGGACACCCGTGACCATGGCTTGGTCTGAACGGACAGTTTGCCGGGGGGGCCGCTTGCGGCGGCCTTGGTCTTGCCCTTGCCCGACGGGCCCTTGGACGGGCCCTTGGACGGGCCCTTGCCACCCGACTTCTCCATAACCAGCGCCGCGAGCTCGACGGTTTCCTTGCCGGCGTAGTCCTGCTCCTCGATAGCCTTGGTGACCTTCTTGTGGTCCTTGAGTGCGTACTCGACCTTGTACGTTTTGGATGTATCTATGGTCGCCTTGGCCGGGCTGACACCGATCTTCTTGCGATCCTTGCCGCTTATCAACACCACCGTAGCCCCTGCGGGCTCGGTGTTGAACGTTATCTCCACTGACCTGAGCACGAGCTTCATCTGCGGAAGCTTGACGATCTGTCCCTGGACGACCTCGATTTCCTTGCTGATCTGCTCGTAGGCGTCTCCCTTTGAAACACGCACCATGTGTGTGCCGGCGGAGAGATTCGTCACCGTGACAGGCGTCTTCTCCTCGTATGGCCGATCGTCAATCCAGATGGACGCTCCGGCAGGCACTGTGTCGAGGAAGAAACCGCTCGCCACTTTCTCCAGCGTCACCGGCTTCGCCGTTGTTTCTCCCTCCCGGATGAAAAAATCAATCTCTGAGTCCTTGTAGTCCTTGTGCTTGATGGTCAGCCTGTGCGGTCCCACCGAAAGATCGGCTATGGTCATGGGCGACGTGGTTCCCGGCAACGTGTTGACACCGTCCAGCACCACCTGCAGGCCGTCACCTGGATCGACCTTGAGCTCGAGCATGCCGGTCTTCGCCGCGCCGAACACGAAAAGGACCAGCACGACGGCCACCGCCGCAGCCACGACGGCGCCGGCGCCGATACCGATAAGCAGCGGCGCAATGGACCCCTTTCGCCGACCGTCCCGGCCTATCTCCTCCAGGAGTTCGTCGTCGAGGGACAACTCCGTCGGTCCTCCATCCGGTCCGGCAGCCACAGCGGCCTTGGCCATCTCCGCAGCGGTCTTCTTGTCGTAGATGTTGGTCGGAGGCTCATCATCATCCCAGTCCATCTCGATTGCGCCACCCGCTTGTGGCGCCATGGGCGTGGCTACTCTACCCGTGACCAGATCCTGCGGGAGTGCTCCCCCTCCAGATCTCGAAGGAGGAGGCGCGCCTGGCGCCATGGGCACCCGGACCGCAGGCATCCCGAGCATCGTTCGCTTTGCGCCGGCGGGCGGACCGGCGCTCCTTGCGGGAACCGGCGGCGGAACGGTCGCACGTGCCGAAGCCATCGATCTCGGAGGAGGAGGCGGCGGTGCCTGGCTCGCTCTTGGAGGCGGCGGCGGCGGTGCTCCCGGTCGCGCAGTTACACGTCCGGTGCCGGATTGGGCTACCCGCGGAGGCGGGGGTACCGTCGATCGCGCAAGATCGCTCATCCCCTCGTCAACAGATCTTTCCTTCTCTATGTCCTCCTTGAAAACCTCTTGCTGAAACGCGCCCAGATCCTTTCGCGCAAAGAAATTGCCGGAGGTGTACATCCAACTCTGAAGATCGTCGTGAAGGTCCATCGCGCTCTGGTAGCGGTCCTCCACGTCCTTGCTAAGCGTCTTTAAAATGATCTTCTCAAGCTCTTCGGGAATCCTCTTGTTGTAACTGGACGGCGGAACTATCTCGACATTCCGCACCTTTTCGAGTGTCGAGAAATCACTCTCACCGATAAAGAGACGCTCACCGGTCAGCATCTCCCACAGGCAAATACCAATGGCGAAAATATCCGATCGCCGGTCGAGAGGAAGCCCTCTCACCTGCTCCGGCGACATGTAGCCGAACTTGCCCTTGAGAATGCCCGCCTGGGTCTTGCCGGCCTTTCCGGCAGCCTTGGCGATGCCGAAATCGATCATCTTTACCTCTCCGTCAAACGATACGAGGATGTTTTGCGGAGAAACGTCTCTGTGAACGAGGTTGAGATCCCTGCCGGCCGCATCTTTCTTATTATGGGCGTAATCGAGGCCCTCGCAGACCTTCATGACGATGTATGCGGCCATCGGGATCGGTACGGGCTCCGCCCTCTTCCGCATCGCGTCGAAAATGGCCCGCACATCCTTCCCGGCCACGTACTCCATTGCGATGAAGAAGGAATCCCCGACTTTCCCCAAGTCGAAGATCTGGGCGATGTTCGCGTGCTGGAGTTGCACTGCGATTTTCGCCTCGTCGATGAACATGGTAATGAACTCTTCATCCTCGGCGATACTCGGAAGGATCCGCTTGACTGCGATGAGACGCTCGAAACCCTCAACCCCGAAAGCCTTGGCCTTGAAAACCTCGGCCATCCCCCCAACGGCGATTCGGTCTAACAAATAGTATTTCCCAAATGGAATTGGTTTCTTCACTATTAGTCTCCGAATTTGTTGATCAAAATCCACATGGATTGAAAATATCTCACGCGCATTGATTGAAGTCAATGAACTGACAAAGTGAAACTCAACGGTCAATTAGTCAATGCATATCTATCATTCCTCATCGTGATCGAGCAACTTGTCGCGACTTTGAAAAACCTTTCGCCATACCGCTTTGGGAACTGGTTTTACGTCCTTGAAAATCCTTTTCCACGCCGCCGCCGGGTCCGATCGCACCACGAGCCAGCGAACTCTCTCATCGGGCGCCGTATCCGGATGAATGAGAGCGAGGGTCTTTTCAGCACCCGCACCCTCGAGCATTTCGACGAGGTCGTCGATCCCCTTCGCGCAAGCCGCAACCAGGTACCCTTCGGGGTCTGCTCCCAGCGCGTACCGTACGTCCAGAAGGCGCGCCACCGCGGGCCATACGCCCTGGATGGCCATCTCACCTTTCCCCTTCGAGCCGGAGTCCAGCATGGACGGCTTCCCGCCCGCGAGATCCAACCCCGGCTCCCCGGACTGCCAGGGGCGCTCCTCGCGCCCGTCGATGATCAGGCCGGTCGCTATCCCGCGCGACGATGAAACGAACGGAATCGCCAGCAACGCGTCTTTCGGACGCTTGTCCAATATGAACAATCGAACCTGGCCGGGATCGAATCTGTACAACTTGCCCTCGTCGCCCACATTCGCAACGACGCCGGGCACCGGATAGCCCTTCATCGATCCGAGGGGGGACCAGCCGGAATCCTTCCCGTCCGGCCCGACAATGGGCGAACGGTCGAAGATCGACGGCTTGCGCAAGAGATAGAAAAAGTCTCTGGGATCCCTGGCGATGTAGCGGGGGAATCGCATGTGCCCCATGTCGCTCGCCATCTTCCGCGCTCTGAAGAACAGGTCCGATCTTCGCGGTACAGGGCCCTGCGCCTCCGTCTTCCTCTTCAAGTTCCTGTGAAGCGCGATCTGATCCCCAGCCCGATCGACGCAGTAATATTCGAACCCACAGTGCCCCGAGTTCATGTCCAGGTGAATACCGTAGTCGCACCTGGCCGCCACCATCGCCGCGCCGAGCGCCTCGGGTGAAAGATGTTGCCCCCAAAAATATATGAGCTTCCCACCAAAAGTGAGACAGATCCCGCTGCGAACCGTGACCACGCGCTCTTCGATGCCCTCGGGGACCCCACCCCACCACTTGCGCTGGTAGGGGTTGACCTCTTCGCCTTCCACCAACGGGTGAACGTTTTGACGGAGATCTTTCATGCCGTCCGGCATGGCGATCACGGGATGAGGCCAAGTGCCCATGGCCACGCCACCGTCATCGTAAACGGCCACTGTCGCCCCGTAAGCGCGCGGGGGAAGAAAGTCCTTTCGATCGAGGACCATGCCCCACTCCCCGTGTAACGCCTGAAACGCGCCGTTGAACGCCGCCACCAGGCGGCCCACGTCCTCCCTCGGCACCTCGCCGTTACCCCGAAGCCCGGTGGAGGATATCGGCTCTCGAACGCCGGCCATTATCCGCAGCTCTACCATCGACGGATCCCACGCGGAGAGGAACACCTTGGAGAAGGGCCTCTCCCTGTCGGTCCGCATGTAGGTTTCATAGAAAAGCGGCGGCCCTCCGGTCACAGGTGTGAAAGCCTCGTCCCTGACAGGGATCCACACGCCTTCCCCCGCCCTGGCCCGCCTGAGAACGGGATCCAGATCATCCGGCGGCCAGCCGGGGATCCCGACCGACTTCCGCTCCTCCTCGAATGAAGCGAAGCGCCTAATCTCCTCGCCCTGCTCTTCGCCGACCAGTTCATATCGCGCCCTGGCCATCCAATCGTTGAGATCGAACCAGATTTTCTCAAGCCACTCGATCTTCCTGCGCCCGACCCACTGAACCGCCCTGACCGTGTCCACCACCCATGCAAGAAGCGCGGGGCGGCCCTTGACCATCTCCTGTACGATCACGTCGGAAGCCCCGGTGCCGCCGCTCCGATCTATCCGAAAACTGTCCGACGAGGTCTTTACCGCCAGACTCCAGTCGGGCGCCTCGAACCGGAAATCCATCCGATCCGACAAGTCGTGAAACATGTAGGTTCTCCAGGATATCCCTTCTGTGCGACCGGTCCTCTGGAAATTGGTAATGCTGTTCGCGAGCTTCCAGCCCGTGCTCCAGTCGGCGGTGAGCCTCTCGGGCTCACCGTTGAAATCCAGAATCGTCACCCCGTTGAATGCGCCGGCGATCCTCACTCCGAACGCGACTCGCCCATCCGGAGCACAGGCCAGGGTCTCCTCGTCACCGGCGGCGGTCCTGGTCAAGTTGGTAAGGCGGCGAATATCCCTCGGCGTTCCCCGCGAGGTCACACGAAAATCGGCGACGAACAAATCCCTCGGCTCGTCGCGAAAGGGGTGCGCCAGAAAGACCGCCGGATGCCAGCCCATCGGACCGCTCTCGGCTACCCGCTTCGGCCATACCCAGCTGAACGTTCCCTCCGTGACGACAGGGCAACGTTCGCCGGCGCACAGGCGATTCACCGCGTCCGCGTCGGCGTTATCCTGAGGCGCCGGACCCGAAAACATCCACGCTGCCGACAGGGCGGCCACCCCCAACAGGAGGCAGGCGCGTCCGACAAGGTGATTGCTAAATCTCTTCATGCCCGGACAGTATACCCCTGATTGAGAAACCTTATCAGCGGTTGAAAACCTATAATGTTACTGATATGGGTAATTGTTCTGAATCTTTATATACGGACGAGGTGGACAATGTACAGAGTGTCAATGCTTCTGGTTCTGGCAATGTTGTTTCTGGGCGCGTGGAACGTTCAAGCCCAAAAAGTCGGGCGCGCAGAGATCAGAGACGCCATCCACAAGTTGAAGAGCCCCAACCCGGAAGAAGTCATGACCAGCATCCAGATTCTGGCGGCTTCCGGATCGACGACGGCGGTCGGGCCGCTCAGCGATCTATTGCGGACGGGTCCTCGCAACGACATCACCAACAGTATCATTCAGGCGTTGGGCTCCATCCGTTCCAAGAGCTCCACCGCCCTGCTGATAGAGTACCTGGACCATCGTCGGCCGGACGCGAGGACAGCTGCCCTGTTCGCGCTCGAGGGCTACAATAATCCCAAGATCATTTCGGCTTTCGAAAACAAATTGCGTGATTCCGACGCCCAGGTCCGCAGCACCGCCGCTCTGGCCATCGGAAACAAGGGCAACGCGAAGTCCGTCCCCATCCTCTTTCAGGCTTTTGATCGGGGGGTGTACGCCGCCGTCATCGCAATAGGGCAGATCGGCAGCGCAGAGGACGCCCAGCGACTCGCCAACTACCTTGGCAAAATGAACGTGGCGATTTTGTTGCCGGGATTCGAGCAGTTTCTCGCAAGGAAGGCCATTCCCAACAAGGCCAAGGCGGAGATTCTCGACAAGCTCAAGGAGCTCGCCGGGCCGGACGTGAAGAAGTTCGCGGTCGCTTACAAGGCCACCTTCCCAAAGGGCACGGAGGAAGATGAAAATCCTCTGTACAAGAAAGTATGCCGCATGATCCGCCAGATTGCCGATTAGAGGAGCAGAAAATGACACGCGAAAAAATAGCGAAAGCAACAAGGGCATCCCTCATCGCGCTTATCGTGATCTTCTCTTTCGGCGCGGCCGGCGAAATCTGCGGCTCGTTCTTCGAGACCACCGCTGCGGCGTTCGGATCCGGATTTCCGGACAACAAGCCGGAAGATGTGAAATCCATAGTGAGCGGGTTGGAAGCACCCCAGCCAGTGGGGGGCATCAGTAACTCCATGGGCGTTCCCGTGGCGCTTTTGGTCATAGAGGAAGATCCTCGTGCCATCGTAGCCATCGATCTTAATTCCGGAAACGAGATCTGGAAGATTACCCCTCCCGTCAGCTCTCAGATCACGCTCAAGGGCGACCTGCTCGTTTTCCAGTCCGGTTTCAAGATCGCAGGGCACTCTCTTCAGACCGGGGAGGAACTCTGGACCATCACCATCGACGAAGGCTGGAACTACCACGGCGCCGACCTTTACGGCGACACGGCTGTGGTTTCTGTCGGCGTCGGCGGTGAGGAAGCCGGCGCGTATGCCAACGGACGCATCCTCGGCATCAACGCAAGGAACGGCCACAAGCGCTGGGACAATTCTTCCGGCGGCGGACTGCTCGGCGCTCCGGCCATTTACGGCAAATATGTTTTTGTCCCATGGGACCGGCAGAAAATCGCCGTGCTGGACGCGAAGGAAGGCAAGGAAATCTGCCGGCTTCGCGCTGACGACTACACGATAAATTTCGTGGAGGCCGGTCAGTCCGGGGTTTTCTTCGGCTCCGCCGCAACCGGTATGAGCCTGAGCAGTATTTTCCGATTCGATGAGAAAGCGGCAACGGGAACGCGCGCGGGATCCACCGTGTTCGTTCCGGTGCTGGAACCTGTTCCTGGAGATCCCGGGTTCAAGAGCGATGCATTCGGCAGGCCTGTCGCAGGGCGTTCCGCAACCGAGAAAATCCGATTCCACTGGTTGCCGACAGTCGACGGCGCATCGCCCATCGCGATGTCCGATAATCTCTTTTACCTTCATTACTGGCGTTATGTCGTCGCCCTCGACTCGACCACGAGCCGGGTTCGCTGGACCTATCGCTCCGGCCAGGATATCGAGAGCATGCGGCCGGTGCCGGGCGGGGTCATCGGTGTCGACAGCGATGGCAAGATATTCTTCCTCGACGCGAACTCCGGCAACGAGATCTGGAGCAAGGAGACCGGCCACAAGGTGCTGACCGCCACCTTCGACGCCAACGGCTTCAAACCTCAGGGTACAGCCGGCGCAGCAGCTGATCCGATCATCGGTCTCAAGGAGATGATGTGGGACAAGGACAACCGAATGATGCCGATCAGGGCGTATGCCGCTTTCCTCATCGCCGACTTCCCAATCCCGGAGGTCACGCAGGATCTGCTCACAATATATTCGGACGCGAGCATACCCAAAGGCCTCCGCGACGCCGTGGTCCAGGCTCTCGCCAAGCGGACCATCGGATCCCAGTATCTCGTCAAGGCACTCCACATGCGCTACGATTTCCTGGAGCAGACTCAGGCCCCGCCCATGCAGGTCGTAGCACCCGCTCTGGTGAACATGAACGACCGGTCGGCCGTGCCTGGACTGCTGACACACTTGATGAATTACGAAACACCGGTGGAGGCGATCAGGGAGATCGCGTTCGCAATCGACGCGCTGGGCGATCCTTCCGTGGTGGGAACCTTGACCCAGTTCATTACTCTCTACCACG
>JAUXHN010000263.1 GCA_030621515.1 Deltaproteobacteria bacterium
GAAACCGAGGAAGAAGGGTGCGGGGTGCCCTCAGGTATCACCGACTGGGGTGGCCCCTGCCATACCACCGCCGACTGTCCACCCGACACCGAGTGCGCCATTCTCAATTCCGTAGATGATACACAGGGCTTCTGCGCTCCCGATTGTTGCACCTTGGAGACAGCAGACACCGAATACTGCACCGATGTCGCTGCAGGACTGGAAGGTTGTGATTTGCTTAAAACCCAGGTCGATGCATGGGAATACCCGCCCCCGTACTACTGCCTCATCTACTGCAACACCCAGGCCGACTGCCCGACCGGGACCGCTTGCTTGGATACCGTCACCGGCGGACTTATCTGCTACGGATACTCCTCATGAGATATTTATTTCTCATTATGTTGGCGACCGCTATTTCAACGGGTTGCTGGACCGAGCAAGAGGTTGTTTCAAACGATACGACAGACACTGACTCGGATTCGGACACCGACACGGATTCCGACACCGGCTCGGACACCGGTTCGGACTCGGACAGCGCTTCGGACAGCGACTCCGAGTCTGACGAGGGGTGTGGGCCACCCACAGGCATCACCAATTGGGGCGGCCCATGCCATACCAACGCTGACTGTCCACCCGACACCGAGTGCGCCATTTTCAATTCCCTGGATGAAACACAGGGTTTCTGCGCTCCCGATTGTTGCAACATGGATACAGCAGACACCGATTACTGCACCGATGTCGCCGCCGGCCAGGAGGGTTGTTTATTGTATAAAACCCATGACGAAGGCCTCTTCGAGCCCCCGTACTACTGCCTCATTATCTGCAACACACAGACCGACTGTCCGATCGACACCGCTTGCGTGAATACCGGCACCGCCGGATCCTTTTGCTACGGTTACGCCTCATGAGATACTTATTTCTTATTGCGTTGGCAACCGTGATTCTTGCCGGTTGCTGGACCGAGCAAGTGGTTGTTCCAAGCGATACGACCGATACAGACGCCGACACGGATACCGGCACCGACTCGGATTCGGACTCGGACAGCGATTCGGACACGGACTCGGACTCCGATACGGATTCCGACTCGGACTCAGATTCGGACTCGGATTCCGATTCCGACAGTGACTCGGATTCGGACTCCGACACTGACTGGTGCACGGCGCCCACAGGCATCACCAATTGGGGCGGACCATGCCATACCACCGCCGACTGCCCACCCAACACCGAATGCATCATTTTCTCTAGCATTGATACCACACAGGGCTTCTGCGCTCCCGAGTGTTGCAACTTCCAGACAGCGGACCCCGACCACTGCACCAATGTGACCACCGGCCAGGAGAGTTGCAGTATCGGCACGACTCCTGACGATGGAATAACCTGGGAACCCCCGTTCCACTGCATGATTGCCTGCAACACCCAGGACGACTGCCCGATCGACACCGCTTGCACAGACACCGGCTACGGCGCATTCATCTGCTACGGATACGCCTCGTAGAGACATCATACGGCTGGACATGAATGCCCATGCTCGTAGACTGTTGTGCGATGAAACCAACCGCCCCCAGCAGGAAGACAGTTCGCGGGCCCTTGTACGAGCCCATGTATATCGTGGGTGAGAGGCGAATCTGCTGGGCGCGCATCATCCTCTCCTCGATAATGATCTTCTTTATCCACACGTTGATGCTGGGAAGCGCCACCTACGCGTCAAGCCCGTTCGCGTTGCAGCTCATCGGCGGCACATCCTTCATTGTGATCAGCACCCTCTTCTTGATCCTCATTCGCGTGGACAAGTTCGCGCCATGGATGGTCTTTCTTTCCGCCGGAACAGATCTGGCGCTCGTCACACTGCTATTTGCAAACAGCACCCTCTCCGATCCCCTCCGCTCCTTCACCACCGCCGCGCCGTACATCTACTTCGTGATCATCGCCCTGGCGGCCCTGCGCCACTCCCCTACCCTGGTCGCCGTCATGGGCGCCTGTTCCGCCGTAGCGTACCTCACCACCATGGGTATTATTTACCTCCACTACGTCCAGGGTTGGCGCGCCTACATCAAATCCGGCGATGAGGTAATGATGGGGCTTCATTTCATAGACGAGATCGCCAAGGCCCTCACAATGCTTATTCTCGGCTGGCTCATCAGCCACGTGGCCAGGAACCTGATGAACTCGCAACGGCATTACAAGGATCTCTTCGAGCAGATACCGGACGGCATTCTCATCACTTCGCCGGACGATCGAATAGAGACCGTGAATCCCCGTCTCGCCGAAATGATCGGAGTACCCCAAAAGGATCTCATCGGGCGGGAGTTCGCCGGCCTGCTCTCCGTCAAGACGCCCGAACCGCGCCTCCCCGGCTCCGACCCGCTCTCCATCGTGGGAGACTCCCTGGTGCTGCGGCGCGAGGACGGAACGGAGATCTCCGTCATGACGGCGACCACCTCCATGGAGAGAAAAGGCAAGTCCTACTCCGTGATGAGCATCAGGGACGTTACCGAGGAGGTTCGTCTGGAGAACCAGCTTGCCCGATCTCAGAGCATGGAGGCCTTCGGACAATTCGCCGGCGGTATCGCCCACGATCTGAACAACATTCTCGGGGGGATCCTCGGCGCGTCTACCCTCTCCAAGCGGTTTGCGAGCCGCCTTGAAGGGGGGGAGCGTGAACGCATCGATTCTCGACTGGATGTCATCCTCCAGTGCAGTGAAGACGCGCGCAATATAATCGCCACCCTCATGACTTACTCGCGGGTATCTTCCCTGGAAACAAGCGTCGTCGATCTGCTCGGCGTAATCGTAGATGTCTCCTCAATTTGTACCCGCACCTTCGGGAAAGAGTACCAGGTATCCACGAGCACGCTCCCTCCCACAGCCACGATCGTGGGGGACTCCGGCGCCCTGTCACAGGCGTTGTTGAATATCTGCCTCAACGCGAAGGACGCAATGCCGGACGGGGGTCGTATAGAGTTCTCGCTGCACGAGGAGTTTCCGGACAACGGCCTTATCGAGAAGCACCCCGAGGCGATCCCCGAATGCGGTTACTGGTGCATAGAGGTATCCGATACGGGGCTCGGAATGACGCAGGATAAGCTGGAGAAAATCCTCGAGCCCTTCCTGGCGAACATGCCCTTGCGCGAAGGAACAGGCCTGGGGCTTCCCATGGCCTACAGCATCCTCATCAAACACAACGGCTTCTTCGACGTATCGTCGACGCCCGGCGAAGGAACGATTTTCCGGGTCTTCCTGCCCATGCATACGGCCGCAACCCCTATCGCGAGGACCTCATGACTCGCGACGAAATCGTGGAGAATATCGGAGAAGACCACGGATACGACGCTCCCCAGATCGGCGGGGAGAAGTTGGCATCCTGGCTCAGAATCATCCTGGGCGCCATCTGCATCGTGTTGCTCATCGGGTATTTCAAGATGGCGGTCCATACCGAACGGCACTCTCTCATCATCTCCTTCGCGTTGGGGTTCACATGGTCGCTGCTGGGAATCGGCTATCTGCTCCTCCTCCGGAAGGGTTACTACCGCCCTTTCATGTCCTATTTCTCGACGCTGTGCGACCTGGCCATCGTCACCGCGATGCAGGCAGTGATTATGACGGTGGTGCCCCTCAATTTTGTGAACGGCCCCATCACCGCAGTCTACTTCGTGATCATCGGCATCGCCGCGCTCAGGGAAAGCCGCCTCCTTGTCTTCATGACGGGGATCTCCTCCGCGCTGATTCACCTGATCGTATCCGGCGTGTGTATGTACACGTGCTTTCCCTCCGGACACTTGCTGGCCGAGATCAACGGACACGCCATGGAGATCGTTTTGCTGGACGGGGTGGGAGTCGCCCTCTGCCTGGCGTCGGCCGGGTGGATCATAGGCCACGTCACCAAGGAGTTCCGCGATTCCGAGCGTCACTACCATGTTCTTTTCGAACATGTGCCCGACGGGATCGTCATCACGTCCTCAAAACGTCGCATCCTGGCCGTCAACCGGAGATTCTCCGACATGGTGGGAGTAGAAAAGGGCGCTCTTGAGTCCCGCGACGTAAACGATTTCCTCGGCCACGGGATACACACCCGCCCCGATACTCCTTTCCCGTTCGGTTTTGTAGGCAGCCCTACAATACTCATCAGGGCCGACGGGACGAAGGTTCCCGTCCGAACACAGACTATGCCCATGGAATACAAGGGCGAGCCGTGCGTCGAGATGAGCGTCCGCAATGCTGCCGAGCAAGTTCACCTGGAGCGTCGGCTGGCCCAGTCGCAGAAGATGGAGACCATCGGACGCCTCGCCGCCGGTCTGGCGCACAATTTCAACAACATCCTCGGCGGGATCCTGGGGGCCGCGTCCCTGGTGCGGCGGGCCCTTCGGAATGTCGAACCGAGCCCGTCCAGGGAGAAGCTCGATCAACAAGTGGAGATCATCAAGGAGTGCGGCGATCGGGCGCGAGATGTGGTCCAGCGGCTGTTGACTTTTTCCAGGACCAGCATCGTCGAAACCGAACCCGTCGACCTCGAATCCCTGGCGCGGGAGGTTTCCTCGATATGTAAAACCACCGTCGGCCCCGAGATCGACATCCGGATCACGAACGTGGACGACTCCCCCATTGTCATGGGTGATGCCACCTCCCTGACTCAGGCACTGCTCAATCTCTGCGTCAACGCCTCGGACGCCATGGACTCGAAAGGCGTGATCACAATCGAAATCGCGCAAGTCGAATACGATGATCCCGCTCTTTCCAGTCATCCCGACGCAGACGGCGATGATGATTATTGCCGCATCACGGTCACGGACACCGGCGTGGGCATAGATGAGTCGATCATGGAAAAGATCTTCGACCCCTTCTTCACTACCAAACCCCCTGGTGAGGGCACAGGCCTGGGCCTCTCGATGGTCTACAACATCGCGCGCCAGCATGGCGGTTTCCTCGATGTCTCCTCCCCCCCTGGAGAGGGCGCGAGCTTCCACATGTACCTCACCAGGGCCCGGAAAAGCCTCCTCCCTCCGGAGCCCGAGGAACGGCTTCCCAGGGGCACCGGCAGTATCCTGGTCGTGGACGACGAAGAGATCGCCAGGACTACTATTCAGGGAATGCTGTCCGAGCTTGGATACCGTGTCTCGACCGCAGCGAGCGGTCCGGAGGCGATCGAGATGTTCACGGCGACGGATGGAGCTTTCGACCTGTTGGTGCTGGACATGGTGATGCCCGACATGGACGGAGCCGAAAC
>JAUXHN010000032.1 GCA_030621515.1 Deltaproteobacteria bacterium
CGGTGTCCGAGTCGGTGTCCGAGACGGTGTCCGAGTCGGTGTCCGAGTCCGTTCCCGCATCGATGTTAGATGGTGAGCTTTTGTCGCAAGAGGTGATCGAGGCGGCGAGTAGCATCGAAACAAGAAGCATGTTGATTCTGGGATTGGTCATGGCTTGTGAACCTTGTGTTTGAGTGTTCATCGAGTTTGTAGACAATAAGTTGTTTTCGAGGAAAAAAAAAGGCTTAAAAAGGAGCGCGAAGAGGCGACCAATGCGGCGAACGCCGGCGACGGCGGACAAGCCACCTCGTTCATCCGCCAAAGCCGAGCATCGTGGTTCAACCAGGCCACGGCGAAGGCGGACAATCGTCAAAAACGGTTGACCGCGGGCTTCGCCGGGGTTCCGTCGATCATGGAGAGGTCGGGGACTTTTTCCATGAAGACCTCGGAGTCGATCTCGCCGTTCATGTACGCTATTCCCGCCTGGATATACTCCACGCAAAGCGATATCGCCCGGTCCGCCAGCTCCACGGACAGCTCCAACAGCCGGGGATCGTCCGCGGGCAACGTCTTGACCCACGGTGCGAGACCTGTGGAGCTGCCCACTCCGAAGAGCGCAAGGTTCCTCAGCCAGGAACGGAGTTTCCCGGCAGCAGGCGCCGATCCGTGGATTTTCAAAAAGGCGCTTCGAACCATGTCCTCCCACCCTGCAGACGGGCGCAGCCATAGCGATCTGCGGCAATACGGAGTTCCCATTCCGCTGTGAGAAAGCAGGTGGTAATGGCAGTGAAGATCCATCTGGTCTTCTATATGTTTATGAACCGTATCCAGATCGGTTGTTCCGTCTGCGTCGGCAAGTACTCGCTTTGCGATCTCCGGGTGAAAGACCAGGTCTACCGCCTGATGGGTCAACGCTCCCAATGCCACGGCGCGTCTTCCCGGTGTTTTCGCCCGGTCGAGGAGGGCCAGACACAGTCCGCTGGGAGATCTCAGGTGAACGAGCGTGCCCCACGGATTGAAGCTCAGGGGTTGTTTCATCAGCATCTTCAGCCCGGTGAGCCAGAGCTTGTCGTAGTATGGAAGATCAACGAGTACGGCCCCGAGACGGAAATCGTCATGGTTATTCAAGATCCCGGCCCCATCATCGATTTTGCGCGCGGCGCCGTCGGCCAGGGTAGTATGGAGTAGAGTCCCAGCCATTGTTCTACAACGGTGGCTTCGGGGGCACGGGCACCCGGGTCAGGCCGATTTCAAGAGAGATTGCGTCGAGGAGTTCGTCAAGCTCCTCCACGAAATCCGGTGCAACCATCAGGTCAACCACATCGTCCGTGCCCTCTCTCGTCGTGGGCGTGGCCATGCCGTCGTGGGATTCCAATAGCCATTTGAGGTAGCCGATGTGCTCTCGTCCGACCTTGACGGATCGCATGATCATGGATCTTGGGGTAGTAGACATCCCCTTCCTTTTAACATGTGTCCCGGTGGCTGGTCTCCCGGGTCAGTCCGTTTTTTTGACCGCGTGTAGTATAAACACCTACAATGGTTCTGGAGCACCTGTTTTGTGTTCCCAGAGGTGAACCGGATGAATGCAAGAAAAGTACGTTCTGGACCTATCCGCCCATTCACATTCATTGCCGTGGGTCTGCTCATGGTCGTGTTTTCAGGGTGTTCGAACAGCAAGGAAGCCCTGACGAAGACAATCGACGATCTCAATCGAGAGTTGTTGAGAGCCAGAGCCAGCAAGCTCAATCTGACCGCGAGGAACGTCTCTCTGGACGACAAGGTGCTGCTTCTGGAAAAACAGATCGAAAAATGTCGGTCCGAGGAGAACGAGAAACGGCTCCGTGTCGTGACGCTGACCACAAACCCGAAAACCGAGCCCGAGCCGACGGTGGTCGAGGAGATCATATGGAAGGATCAGGAGATCCCCAGGAAGAACGATGGTAAAAAGCGACCCGTGCTCACCATCGTCGGTGAAAGACGCGCGTCGGCCGCAGCCGGATCATCGTATCCTTCCAACGGTCCCGTCGTTCCTGCTCTGATCGTCGGAGGAGACAATCTCGGAGTGGTGGACGCCGACGGCGGGGGAAGCTCCGCTCCCGGGCCGATGGACGATTTTCACAAAGCTTATCGCGCCTACTCCAACAAGAACTTCACGGTAGCCCTGGAGGTGTTCTCCATGTTCGTCAAGGAATACCCGGGCCATGAATACGCTGACAACGCCATGTACTGGAAGGGCGAGTGTTTTTTCGGCCAGGGGAAGATGCTGAAGGCGATAGGAGAGTACGAGCGCCTGCTGAGGCGATATCCGCGCTCGGAAAAGGTCGCGTCCACGCTGTATCGAATCGGTTTCATTTACGACAAGCTCCATGATCGCAAGAGGGCCGGGGAGTATTATTTCAAGGTGGTCGAAATGCATCCCGGGACACAGGCGGCTCGAAAGGCAAGCCTGCGTGTTGCTGCGATTCGGGAGGAGAAGGGCGCCTCGATGAGTTTGATGCCGACCTCCGTGAAAAGGTGATAGACATGATCCGCATGAAAAGAATGATCTGGGTCGCGTTGATTCTGTCTGGAGTAGTATCGTACGCCGTGCCGGCGATTGCTCAGGACGAGTACCAATCCGATATCAAGCCGGGATTGAACATCCACGCACAGCAAGGGGGGCCGTCATTGTTGTCCCAGGCTGCCCGTGACGGGGTTTCCGTGGTCATCTCCGAGGATGGAGAGAAGGCGTCGGGCCGTCGCACGGATCCGCAGATGGAGACTTACAACGTCAAGGATGGCGACACCCTGTGGGATATCTGTACGAGATTTTTTTCCGATCCGTACGTGTGGCCGCGCATATGGTCGTACAACAACAAGATCACCAACCCCCACTGGATCTATCCCGGCGATATGCTCTGGCTCGTGCCCCCGAGGGCTGTCCCCGCCGCGATTTCGATGTCGTCTGCGCCGGCTGCCGCCGTGGCTCAACCCCGGCCCAAGGCCATTTTGGTGAGGAATCGGGGGTTTGTGGACACGGAGACCCTCAAGCAGTCCGGAACCCTGATCGGCTCCCGGGAAGAGATGATGATGCTGTCCCAGTACGACGAGGCCTATGTCCAGTTCCCGGACGCCAGGGAGATACGAGCGGGCGACGAGTTTTCCATCTTCGAAGTGCTCAGGGATGTCGATTCCATCGAGGATCCCGGATCGGAGATGGGCAAGCTGGTGGAGATACTGGGAGTGGTCCGGGTCACCCAGTACGACAGAAACAAGGATCTCGCCAAGGTGATCATCGACGAGTCGTTCAGGCCCATAGAGCGTGGCTCCATGGTGGGGCCGGTTCACAGGCGGTTCGATCTCGTGTCACCGGTGGTGAACGAACAGGAACTCAAGGGTTACGTGATCGCATTTCTCGATCCGGGCATCATCGCCGCGGCTCATAACATCGTCTTTGTCGACAAGGGTTCGGAGCAGGGAGTCAAGGTAGGTAACAGGTTCTTCGTGGTGGAGAAGCGCGACAACTATCGCAAGAGCCTGGATGAAGAAGATAACGACGAGGGCTATCCATTCGAGGTGCTCGCGGAGATGCGCGTCATCGAGGCGAGGCCCAACACGTCAACCTGCATCGTCACCGCGACTGTCCAGGAATTGATGGTTGGGGTTCAGGTTGAGATGGTAAAGGGTTACTGACACCCATTCGATTTCTTTTTTTTTCCAAAACAAGCTTGACGATGGGTCGGTACCCTCTCTATTACTCTGGTCCTTCAGCGATACGAAACAGGACCGGAGGCCGATACTTTGCCCAAATCCTCGATGCCGGTTGAGATGGTGGAGCTGGATCGCCGGGATCCCGGGTTTCCCGAACGCCTCGAGATGCTCGGCGACACGCCTGAGCGTCTGTTCGTGATCGGTCAGATCCCTTCGGCGCGCATGGTGGCGCTGGTGGGTTCCCGGGACGCCGATCGGGGGATGATTCGATATACGGAGGATCTGGCCGCGGACCTGGTCGCAAGGGGTCTGACGGTGCTCTCCGGGGGCGCGGCCGGGATTGACACGGCGGCCCATCGCGGAGCGCTGGATGCCGGCGGATCCACCGTGGCGATCATCGGATCCGGTTTCGATCACATGTATCCGCCCGCCAACCGGGAACTGTTTCGCGAGATATCGCAATCCGGAGCTCTGATCTCCGAGTTCGAGCCCGGCACCCCGCCTACCCGCTGGACTTTTCCAAAGAGGAACAGGCTGGTGGCGGCCATGGCCTGCGCGGTGGTCGTGATCCAGGCGTCCGCGCGCTCCGGAGCGCTCATCACCGCTCGCATCGCGCGTGGCCTCGATGTGCCGGTGGGCGCGGTTCCCGGATCGGTGAACGAGTCGAGGAGTCGGGGCGCCAACGGGCTCATCCGAGACGGAGCGGCCCTCATAGAGGATGTCTCCGACGTGATGAGGCTGATGGACGTATCCGCAAGTACCGGACAACTTAACTTGCCCGAAATGAATTCGCGGGGTAAGGAGACTGCGTTATCGGCTCCGGTTCCGGTCGGAATCAGCGAAAATGAGGCTCTGGTGTTCGATGTCCTTGGAGAAACACCCATGCACATCGACGATGTCGCGTCGACGATCGGGCTGGGCGCGTCGGAGACCGGCGCATCTCTCATGAGCCTGGAACTGTCGGGATTCGTGGAGGACCGGGGCGGGAAGTATTTCGTGAAGAGCACGGGTTAGTCAGGAGGAGTGGTACAAGGTATGCCGAAATCTCTAGTTATAGTCGAATCACCCGCCAAGGCGCGCACCATCAGGAAGTACCTGGGAAATTCGTTCTCCGTGAAGGCCTCGCTCGGTCATGTGAAAGACCTGCCGAAGTCGAAGATAGGAGTGGCCGTCGATGATGGTTTCACTCCCGAGTACCAGGTCATTCCGGGCAAGAAAAAGGTCCTGAGGGATCTGATCAAGTCCGCGCAGCAGGCGCAGGATATCTATCTGGCGCTGGATCCGGATCGCGAGGGAGAGGCCATCGCGTGGCACATTGCCGATGAACTGGGTATCGACAAGAGCCGTATACGTCGAATCCTGTTCAACGAGATAACCAAGAAGGGCATCACCGAGGGTTTGAACAACCCTCTGCCGATCAACAACAGGCGGTTCGAGTCGCAACAGGCCCGGCGAATTCTGGACAGATTGGTGGGCTACGAGATCTCTCCGATCCTGTGGAAGAAGGTCAGGAGGGGGCTCTCGGCGGGACGTGTTCAGTCTGTTGCCCTGAGGCTGGTCGTGGACCGGGAGAGCGAGATCAACGCTTTTACGCCCCGGGAGTACTGGAAGATCGGGGTTCAGGTGGAGGGTGACGAGCCACCGGCGTTCACCGCCGCGTATTACGGCGCTCACGGCAAGAAGGTTGCGGTCGGGGACGAGAAGACAGCTACCGGGATCACCAATGATCTTCGCGGGGCCAGGTTCACGGTTGCAAAGATCGATCGCAAGGAGAGACGCAGGGCCGCGCTTCCGCCCTTTATCACCAGCCGTCTGCAGCAGGAGATGGCCAGGAGGTTCCGTTTCACCGCAAAGCGCACCATGGTAGTGGCGCAACAGCTGTACGAGGGAGTGGATCTGGGCTCCGAAGGCAGCGTGGGTCTCATCACGTACATGAGGACCGATTCTGTGCGGCTGTCCGTTGACTCGGTCGCGGAGGCGAGGGAGTTCATCGGCGAAAAGTTCGGTGCGAAGGCGGTTCCGGCCAAGCCGAATGTGTACAAGAGCAGGAAGAGCGCCCAGGATGCTCATGAGGCTATTCGCCCCACATCGATACGATTTATGCCGCAAGAGGTGGGCAAGTACCTGACTGCGGATCAGCGCAAGCTCTATCGTGTGGTCTGGGAACGTTTCATGGCGTGCCAGATGAAACCCGCCGTCTACGACAGAACATCCGTGCAGATCGACGCGGGCGATCACAGTCTCAGGGCGTCGGGCTCGGTGCTCAAGTTCAAGGGTTGGCTCGAGGTGATGGAAGATTCCGCTCCCGGCAACGGGAAAAACGGATTCTCCGACGCGGATGACGACCTGACGGTGCTCCCGCAGCTCAACGAGGGCGATATACTCAAGATTACCGGTGGTGGAGTCACGGCGCAGCAGAAGTTCACGCAGCCGCCTGCCCGCTTTACCGAGGGTACGCTCATCAGGGATCTCGAGGAGCGTGGAATCGGGCGTCCATCCACCTACGCAACCATTCTCACGACCATCCAGGACAGAAAGTACGTAAAAAAAGAGGAAGGCAAGCTCTCCCCGTCCGAGCTGGGTGAGATAGTGACGGAGCGTCTCGTGCTCCATTTTCCACGAATCCTCGACATTGACTTCACTGCATCCATGGAAGAATCGCTGGACAGGATCGAGGACGGAACCCAGGACTGGGTCGAGCTGCTCAGGGATTTCTACGAACCCTTCAAGATCGAAGTGCAAAATGCGCTTCGGGAAATGAAGGGCGTGCGCGACTTGACGGAGAAATCCGACGAGAAGTGCGATAGCTGCGGCAAGCCCATGGTGATCAAGTGGGGACGCAATGGGCGTTTTCTCGCCTGTTCGGGCTATCCCGATTGTCGCAACACCAGGGAGCTCGAGTCCGCCAGGGGTGCAGTGCAAGCAGAGGCAGTGGACGTCAAGTGCGACGAGTGCGGCAAGCAGATGGTGCGCAAGCGAGGGCGTTTCGGTGATTTTCTCGCCTGTTCGGGGTATCCGAATTGTAAAGCCACCCGGTCCATGCCCACGGGGATAGATTGTCCCAAGGAGGGTTGCAACGGCGAGCTCGTGGAGCGACGCACTCGCAAGGGACGGGTTTTCTACGGGTGCAGTGAATACAAGAAGACCGCCTGCGATTTTGTGGTGTGGGGCACTCCCATCAAGGAGAAGTGTCCAAACTGCGGAGCCGGTTTCCTGGTAGTATCCACCCGCGCGAAGGGCGCCAGGGAGCTCAAGTGCATCGCAGAGGGTTGTGGATTCAAGAAGACCGAAACCCCGTCTTGAGCCTGCTTAATGCGCCAGATGTCGAGCGTTACGGTGGTGGGGGGAGGACTCGCCGGTTGCGAGGCGGCATGGCAGCTCGCGCAGCGTGATGCCCGGGTAACACTTCTGGAGATGAAGCCGCAGGATCGATCACCCGCGCATTCTGGTGACAATATGGCGGAGCTCGTGTGCTCCAATTCCCTGAGGGGCGCCTCCCTGTCCGGGGCCGTTGGCCTTCTCAAGGAGGAGTTGCGTTGTCTCGGATCGCTGCTCATGCGCTGCGCCGACGAGACCGCGATTCCCGCCGGAGGGGCTCTGGCCGTGGACCGGGATAGGTTTTCCCGGGCGGTGGATGAGGCAGTGAGCACCCATCCCCTGATCTCGGTTGAAAGGAAACGCCTCGATACGCTTCCGGCCGACGGGAGGATGGTCGTTGCCACCGGGCCCCTGACGGATAGTGAGATCCTTCAATCCTTGCGCGAACACGGCGCCGTCCTCAGCTATCACGATGCCATCGCACCCCTGATCTCGGCGGAAAGTATCGATCATACGGTGGTGTTCAGGGCCGATCGATACGAGGAAACCGGCGATGGCGCTGTGTATCTGAATTGCCCGTTTGACGAGAAGAGTTACATGGAGTTCGTGCGGGAGCTGGTTGGAGCCGACAAGACGCCCCTGCACGAGTTCGAGACCGCACCTTTTTTCGAAGGTTGTCTTCCCATCGAGGAGATGGCAGCGCGGGGCCCCCTGACTCCGGCTCACGGTCCCATGAAACCCGTCGGTCTCATCGATCCGCGTTTCGGCAACCGACCCTTCGCGGTTGTCCAGCTTCGCCCGGAGGACGCGGCCTGCACGTCCTACAATCTGGTGGGTTTCCAGACCCGGCTCACGCGGGGCGAACAGGGGAGGGTCCTCAAGATGATCCCGGGCCTGGGAAACGCGGTCTTCGAGAGGTACGGCCAGGTACACAGGAACACCTTCGTGGACGCGCCGAGGGTGCTCGATGACCGGATGCGCATTGTCTCTGCGCCCCATGTGTCCCTGGCCGGGCAGATCACCGGGGTGGAGGGGTACGTCGAATCCATCGCCTCAGGCCTGTTCGTGGGGATGGCCGTGGCTGCCGAACTGCAGGGCCTGGATCAGGATCTCCCCCCGCCCACTACCGCCATCGGCGGGTTGATCCGTCACACCCGGAAGACCGCCGGGAACTACCAGCCCTCCAACGTCGTGTGGGCAATGATCGACCATCCGAGAAAAAAACGGGGAGTCAGGAAGAGAGACCACCGCCTGAGCGCGGCGAACACGGCCCTGGAAGACCTCAAAACGTGGATGGCGCATTCTTGATCGTTTCCGACATTGGGTTCATATACAATTTATCGTGACGCAAACCATGGACCAGGCGACAACTCTCTACCTCACGTATATCGAGCACGAACGAAGGTTCTCTCACCGGACGGTAGAGGCCTACGGCAGCGCGCTTCGGGAGTTTTGCCGTTTTTTGGAGGAGAAAGACCTGTCCGACGACCCCGCCGGGATTGACTCGACCCATGTTCGTGCATACCTTGCCGGCCTGTATGAGAGAAACAGACCTTCGAGCATCGCCGCAAAACTGGCGGCGCTTCGAGGGTTCTTTTCGTATTTGAAAAAAATGGGGCTGATCGACAGCAGCCCGGCCGCGGCGGTCCGTACGCCCAGGGTCAAGAGAAAGATGCCGGGTTTCGTTTCGGTGGACGAGGCGTCGCGCCTCGCGGACGTTGACTGGGAAGACAGCCCTGCAGGGGCGCGGGACAAGGCGATGGTCGAGGTGCTCTACGGGAGCGGGTTGCGAGTGAGCGAGCTCTGTGCGCTGGATCTGGACTCGATCGACCTGGACTCTAAAAGCGTTCGGGTGAAGGGGAAGGGCGGCAAGGAGAGGCTCGTTCCCCTGGGGAGAAAGGCCGTGGAGGCGCTCGATAGCCATCTTCGGCAAAGAGAGGCGGTGGTGGTCGTGAAGAACAAGATGGCTCACCCCGAGGCGCTCTTCCTCAACAGAAGCGGCGGGAGATTGTCTGTTCGATCGGTTCAGCGCATGGTCGCTCGGCGAGGGATCCAGATGGCAACCAGGGAGGCCGTGCATCCCCACTCGCTTCGTCACTCGTGCGCGACGCACATGCTCGACGGGGGTGCCGATCTCCGCGTGATCCAGGAATTGCTCGGTCACGCAAGCCTCTCCACCACACAGCGATATACTCATGTGAGCATCGACGGCCTCATGGAGGTGTACGACAAGGCTCATCCCAAGGCCCGGCAATCAGACGGGGAAAAACGAGAAAAAGAAGGCGCGGTAAAAACCCGCCTGAGAGAGAAAAAATGAACGAGAACAACCAGAAAATCAGGTCCACCACCATCATCGCCGTGCGGAAGGACGGCAAGGTGGCCGTGGCGGGGGATGGCCAGGTTACAATGGGCCAGACGGTGATGAAAATGTCGGCCCGCAAGGTCAGGAGACTGGCCGGCGGAAATGTCATCGCCGGTTTTGCCGGCGCAACGGCGGACGCATTTACCCTTTTCGGGCGCCTCGAGCAGAAGCTGGAGGAGTACAACAACAACCTGATGCGCGCCTCGGTGGAGCTGGCCAAGGACTGGCGAACCGATCGCATGCTTCGGCGGCTGGAGGCGTTGCTCATCGCCGTGGATGCGAAGAGCTCGTTGTTGATCTCGGGCACAGGGGACATCATCGAGCCGGACGAGGGAGTGCTGGCCATCGGGTCGGGCGGCACCTTCGCCCAGGCGGCGGCCATGGCGCTCCTGAACAACACCGATCTCGCGGCCGACGAGATCGCAATGGAATCGTTGAAGATCGCCCAGTCGATCTGCATCTATTCGGGTGGCGAGATTATGCTGGAAACACTATGAGCCTGGTGATTCGGAGGATTTATGACTGATCCAAAAAAACTGCCGGTGGCGGCGACCTTTACACCGAGAGAGATCGTTTCCGAGCTCGACCGCTACATTATCGGGCAGAACAAGGCCAAGCGCGCGGTGGCCATTGCCTTGCGGAATCGCTGGCGGCGACAGCAGGTGGCGGGGGATCTTCGCGAGGAGATCTCGCCCAAAAATATCATCATGATCGGGCCCACCGGCGTCGGAAAGACCGAGATCGCCCGCCGGCTGGCCAAGCTCGCCCAGGCGCCCTTCGTCAAGGTGGAGGCTTCCAAGTTTACCGAGGTCGGCTACGTGGGGCGAGATGTGGATTCCATTGTGCGAGACCTGGTCGAGGCCTCTGTGTCGCTCGTGCGGCGCGAGGAGGAGGAGCGAATAAGGACCAAGGCGAAGGACATGGCCGAGGACAGAGTGCTGGAGATAATCGCGAGGGAGGAAAAGCCCGCCGTAGCCGGGCCGTCGTACGAGATGCCGGACCAGGCCGGGAAGGTCGTTACCGTCGAGGAGTTGCGGTCCAGGTTGCGGGCCGGAGAGTTCGACAAGCGATACATAGAGATGGAGGTAGCGGACACGAACATGCCGATGGTCGAGGTGTTCAGCGCGGCCGGGCTCGAGGACATCAATCTCAAGGATATGTTCCAGAACCTCCCCGGGTTCAAGGACCGGAAAAAGAAGCGCAAGGTCAAGGTTCCCGAGGCGATAGAACTGTTCACCGGCCAGGAGGCCGAGAAGCTCATCGACATGGACGCGGTCCAGCAGGAGGGCCGCACCCGCGCCGAGCAAACCGGAATCGTGTTCATCGACGAGATAGACAAGATCGTCGGGCGGGGCCGCAGTTCTGAAGGTCATGGACCGGACGTCTCACGGGAAGGCGTGCAAAGAGATCTCCTGCCCATGGTGGAGGGTTCCACGATCAACACGAAGTACGGTCCGGTCAAGACCGATCACGTGTTGTTCATCGCGGCGGGGGCGTTTCATGTGAGCAAGCCGTCCGACATGGTGCCCGAGCTGCAAGGCAGGTTTCCCATTCGCGTGGAACTCGACTCCCTGGGCGCCGACGAATTTGTGCGAATTCTCACCGAGCCGAAGAACGCTCTGATCAAGCAGTACGTGGCGCTGATGGAGACCGAGGGTCTTTCGCTGAAATTCGGGAAGGACGGTATCAACGAGGTTGCTCAGATCGCGGCCCGAGTCAACGACACCATGGAAAACATCGGCGCCAGGCGGCTGTACACGGTCCTGGAAAAACTCCTCGAGGAAATTTCGTTCAATGCCCCCGAGATGGGTGGACAGACGGTTGAAATCGATGCTGGAAAGGTCCAAGAATCGTTGTCCGGTACTCTGGAGAGCGAGGATCTGACGAGGTTTATTCTCTGATTTCAAATGGGGTAATTGGCATAAATGTTTCTCTTGCCTATGCTTTTTTTCAGCCTAAAATGGTATTTTCGACAGACAAGCATGGGGTATCGGTATTTCAATAATGAATTTCAATGATTTGGACGTCTCCATAAAGAGGTTCGTATGAAATTGCCGGGAGGCCGCCAGGTTCCCAGGGTTACAGAAACCGGTGATTCCGGCTCGTTGGATGTGATGGCCTCGCTTGTATTGTCCATGATTGATGGCAAATTAACCATCTCCGAATTGGGCGAAATATGTGGGATGGATGACGAGTTGGCGCGGAAGATCGTCGCCGATCTCGTGAGCAAGGATCTGGTCAAAGTTCCCGGTTTTGGAGAAGACCGGCAAGACTCGAAACAACATGATCAGATGTCCGAGGTTGACGATCTTCTCGCGCGCATCGAAGGGATGACATTCTACGATATCCTGGGTGTCGCGCCGGATGCGAACCGAAAAGAGATGCGATCGTCCTACTTTTCGCTGTCCAAGAAGTTTCATCCCGACAGGTTCTTCGGTGACAAGAGCGGTGAGCAAAAGCGAAAAATGGAGATCGCTTTCGGGCGCATCACGCGAGCGTACGATACCCTGTCCAACAGCGACCAGCGAGCCGAATACGACGAGTACATCGCAGATCAGATCAAGTTGTGGAAAATAGAAAAACAACTCAAGGACGCACTCGGCAAGGACGAGCCAAAAGAGAAGGATCGCCCGGAACCCAGGCCCAGGTCCTCGAGTCGCACTCCCACCAGACCGATCCAGATGAATACCATTGCGCCCAGGAGAATCCCTCCCCGCTCCAGGCCGGCCAACGCGCCGGCGACTGTCGAAAGAGTTTCGTCCAAGCCGCCCACAAGGAGACCGGTGAGATCGTCGAACCCGCCGCGAAAGAAAGAGGGAAGCGGGTCCAATCCTGATCTGAACGCCCGAAGGGATCAGTTGAAACGAGAGCGCCTGTCTCGGGCTCTGGACCGGTCGCTATCCGAGAAGCCAAAGGATCAGAGGGCTCCGGTTATCGACAGGAAGATGGTTGAGGATAAGATCAACCATGCCCGAATTGCCCTGGAGCAACGAGAGTTTGCGGGGGCCGTCAGTATTTTGGGGGAGATCCTGGCGCTGGATGGGAAAAACGTCGAGGCGGCGAATCTGCTGGAGCAGGCCAAGGTCGGAGCCAGGCAGACCCTTGCCAAGGGCTATCTTCGCCAGGGGCGTTACGAGCGCAAGCACGGTGATTTCAGACAAGCGAAAAGCCATTTCGACAAGGCCCTCCAGTCCGATCCGGAAAATCTGGAAGCGCGGCATCTGCTTTCGCAGACTCTCCTGGACCTGCGGTCCGAACTGCCGCGAGCTCTTGTGCTGTGCAAGGAGTTGACCCGCATGGGTGGACAGAAGGGTAGATATTTCGCTACTCTGGGGGAGCTTTTATTATTGGCCAAGGAAAACGCGAAGGCCTGCGATGCTTTCGAGCAGGCAGTCCTGCTGGAACCGGACAACAGAGATTACAAGAAGCGTTACAAGACCTGTAAGGGCTGACGTCGGCACAAACAGGAAGAGGGAGATCGAATGGAAAAAGTGATCGGCATCGATCTGGGAACCACAAACTCCTGCGTTGCAGTGGTCGAGGGAGATACACCGTCGGTTGTTCCCAATCGCGGTGGATACAAGACGACGCCCTCAATGATTGCGGTAACGGAGGCCGAGAAGAGGCTCGTTGGTCACATCGCAAAACGTCAAGCGATCACCAATGCGGAAAACACGGTCTACGCATCCAAGCGCCTGATCGGAAGAAAGTGGCAGTCCCCGCCGGTGATGGCAGCCAAGGAATCGGCTCCCTACAAGGTGTCGGAGGGCCCCCACGACGACGTGCGCATTGAACTCAGGGGCAAGCTCTACTCCATCCCCGAGATCTCCGCGATGATCCTTCAGGAGATGAAGATAGTCGCAGAAGACTATCTCGGCGAGTTGGCAGAGAAGGCCGTGGTTACAGTTCCGGCCTATTTCAACGACAATCAGCGTCAGGCGACGCGTGATGCGGGACTCATCGCCGGACTCGAGGTTATTCGCATCATCAACGAGCCGACCGCCGCGGCACTGGCATACGGCTTCGGCAAGAAGATAGATCGCCTGGTGGCGATTTATGATCTGGGCGGAGGAACGTTTGATATTTCCATACTGGAGATCGGTTCCAATGAAGTGTTCAAGGTTATCTCCACAGCCGGGGATACCTTCCTCGGAGGTGAGGATTTCGATACCAGGATCATGGACTGGTTGGTTCAGGGTTTCATGGATGATCACGGCGTCGATCTTCGGCAGGACAAGATGGCCCTTCAGCGCCTGAAGGATGCGGCGGAGAAGGCCAAGATCGAGCTGTCCGGCCAAGGCGAGGTCGAGATCAACCTTCCGTTCATCATCTCGGTGGGCCAGAACGAGGCGCTTCATCTCCAGCGGTCGCTTCGGCGTGAGTCTTTCGAGGAGCTGTGCGTAGATCTCATTTCACGCACCGTCGATATCTGCGCCGCCACTTTGAGAGAGTCCGGACTGGAGAAGAGCGAGATAGAGGACGTCATCCTCGTCGGTGGTATGACAAGAGTGCCCGCGGTACAAAAAGCCGTCTCGGAGTTTTTTGGCCGGGAACCGTGCAAGGGTGTTCATCCCGACGAAGTTGTTGCCCTTGGAGCGGCCATACAGGCTGTCGCGCTGGTGGACGAGGGAAGCGAGATGCTTCTCCTCGACGTCACGCCGCACACGCTGGGCATCATGATCGTGGGAGGGTATTTCGAGGAGTTGATTCCGCAGAACTCCACGGTTCCTACCGCGAGATCCAAGATCTTCACCACGGTGCGCGACAACCAGACTGCGGTCAAGATCCTGGTGTTGCAGGGCGAGAGCGAGCGTGCGGAGGAGAACGAACTCCTCGGCGAGTTTGTCCTCACCGGGCTTCGCAAGGCTCAAAAGGCTCAGATCGAGGTGGAGGTGACATTCGAAATAAACGCCGACGGGATCGTGAGCGTATCCGCCAAGGATCTCGAGACCGGGCTCAAGCAATCCATCAATGTGACTGCTTCTTCAGGTCTGACACAGGAAGAGATCAAGGGCATGGTGGAGGAGAGCAAGGACTACCTCGTCGATCGTCGGTCCACGGAAGAGTTCGACACGGCGAGGCAGGATGCCGAGAAGATCATCCGTGAGCTGGACAGGATGTTCTCCAAGGTGGAGGAAATGGTGACGGGTTCCGAGTTCGGTCAGGAGGCGCTGGCAAAGGCCAAGGATCTGATCGAACGTTCCCATAAAGCCATCGAGGCCAGAGACCTGCAGATGGTGTTGGAATCTATCGAAACCCTGAAACGAACACAGAAAATGTTTAAGGGAGTACTGGCGCGGAGTTAATCGGTACCTCTTCATACCGGTGGGGCGATGAACGAAGGGAAGAAGAACAACAAGTGGGCCAAGGTGCTCGACGAGGCTGGACTTCTCGAAGACATTGAAGAGGGCTGGAGTATCCACGAGAGCCCGGTGGCTGGATCTACCATCACCGTGAAGAGTTCCGGATCCGACGCCATCCCGACCACAGTTGCTCCGCCCAGACACAAGATAAAACGCAGGGATCGCGAGGTTGTCAGTGATTCCAGGCAGCCGGCGCCGCCGCACAGTGGGCCCCCTCAGCCGTACATCGATGTTTCCAGCGCCAAGGAGACCAAGGTGGGGCTCTCGGACGTTTTGACCCGTGGCTCCGACCCGGCGGAGGCCATCCCTGTGGGGGAGCGGATCTCCAATGTGGGCTCGGCGCGGATATCCGTTATCCCGGAGGCCGGCGAACCGATCATATCCGGTCGGCCGGAGGTCATTGTCGACGAGCCGGTGATCGATGAAAGGCCGGCCCTCGCCACTGATATATCTCCCCCCAGAGATCTGCGGCGGGAGATGCGCGAGCGCTACGAGGCGGGTGACTATTCCGGCGCCCTCGATCTGGCGGAGCGTATCCTCGTCGAATTTCCCGACGACGCAGACGTTTTGCGAAGCCGGATGAGCTGCCGCGACGTGCTCATCAAGATGTACGAGTCCACGATCGGCTCCTTCGATCGGGTTCCGAGGGCGGTGGTTTCCGATCGCGAGATAATCTGGCGAAACCTGGATTCCGCCGCCGGTTTTATCTTGTCCCGGATCGATGGGATGATTTCGTTCGAGGACATCATAGATATTTCCGGGTTTCCCCGATTCGAGACCTGCCGGATACTCAGCCGACTGCTCAAAGACGGCATCATATCGTAGAAATTGAAATTGAGAGCACCAGTGGTTTGGGTTGTCGCGCTGATCGTATTGGTCGGAGGATGGGGTTCCGTCGCCGTGGGGGAGGACAGCAGTTCACTTTCGATCCTTGTCGTTCGTATGAGAGTAATCGTCCTTCGCGGCTCACCCGGCCGGGCGCCCATCGTCGGCGGTGATGACGCCGGTGCCCGAGAAGTGATCCGACATCAGATCGAGGTAGCGAATCAGGTGATGTCCCAGTGTTACATTCAGGTGGAGAGCTCGGATGAGGTGGATATCGTGATCGCCGATCCGCCGGGTCCCTGCTTGCTCTCGGTGGGCGAGAAATACGGGTTGCCCTCTTCCGGGGGAGAGGTGAGGTTGATGATCGATGGGGGAAAGTTGGGTCCCTGGAATATCGCCGGCGACTTGACCCCTGAGCAGACAGCCCGGGTTCTCTTTCGATACATCGAGAATGCCGGATTCAGACCCGAGCTGACCGTTGGAATCAGGGGTCCGGCCGACGCGTTTGCACGAGCGGATCTGCTGGTGCGAGGCGGGGAGGGGACGCCGGCCGAGATCAGACGGTGGCCTCACGAATCGCTCACGACGGATTCAATGCAGTCCATCGACATAGGGATTGTTCGGCTGGACGACGGGCTCGAGTCATACGGGGTGAACGAGATCAACATGGGCACCCTCGAGGAGCGAACGCTTATAAGGGCGTTGTCCAGCAAGGAGCCTGGAACCGTAGAGATCTTCATAGTCAATCGGTTCGAAGGATCACATAAGCAGGGAGAGTCGTTCATTGCTTCGCCCGCCGGGACTCTCGGGGACACCGCCATCCTTGATTGGCGTGCCCTGGGGCGTGCGCGAACGGCGTACACGTTTGCTCACGAGCTCGGGCACTTGCTGCTCGGGGATCTTTCACACCCTGATTCCAGGGGCGACCGAAGAACGTGGTTGCTCATGCACTCGCGCGCCAGTTCCGCAGTGGGGGGACCCAGACGGATCACCGAAGAGCAGTGTGTGAGAATGAGGGCTCGGCTCGAAGAAATGGGGTCAATGTTTTAGATCTTCTTCTTGAACTTGAACGGCTTGTCGAAAACGGCGCGACCTCCTTCGGGTGCGGGGAACTTCCACTTTTTGATAGTGCTCTTTACGCACTTGGTCATGGTCGAATCGCCGACCGTATCTTTGTTCACGCCGATGCCCGTAACCTTGCCCGACGAGGAGATGGCGATGCGAAGATCGAGCGTACCCTCCAGCATGGGGTTCAGTTTGAGACGTCGTTCGTAACACGCTCTCACCTGACTGAATCGCGAGTTGATGAATACCTTGATCTGGCGCGTGTCGATCTTGCCCATTGGTTCCGATGAATAGCCCCTGGGGCGATCTCCCTTTGGGGTCTGTGGGGTCTCGGTAGCCACTGTCGCTCCGGCGTCCGGTGATATCTGTTCTATTGGCTTTATATTGTCCGAAATCACAAGTGGGGCAGGTATTTCGATTGGCTCTTCGATCACCGGGGGCGTCTCCTTGTGCTTGGCTGGAGCGGACCGTTGCATGAAGAAAACCACGCCGGCGATTATCAGTATGATGACACCGCCTGCGAGCAACAGGACGATACCCTTGCTTCCTCGGGAACCTTGATTGTCAGCCATCCATGTACCTCCGAAAGGAGAAGTGTAGCACACACTCGAGCCTAGACAATATTTCTACTGGCAACCCGTCAAATTTCAATTGACGAGATACTGACCCATCTTTTCCCACTGCTACAACAGGTTAATATCAAACAGAGAATTGAAGAAGAGGATGATATTGAAAAAAAATAGCACTGTCCTGTAACACTTGGAAGATACAAAAAAATTTGACAATTTGGGTGACGTGTGGCTATTTGGAAACAATCAGTAGTGGGAAAAAGTGGGATAATTACATGTTCAAGGGACGATATGATCATGCAGTGGACCCGAAGGGGAGGGCAAGCCTGCCATCGCGGTTTCGCGAGAACATCGCCGGTCTCCACGATGATCGCGTCGTTCTGACTTTTGCTCTCGATGCCGAGTATCCGCATCTCGATGTTTTTCCGTATACCGCCTGGCGGGAGTTCGAGCAAAAACTCGCCCAAAAGCCCATCTTCGATCCGAGCGTTACCATGCTCAAGAGACTATACGTGGCCGACGCCGTGGAATGCCAGATCGATAGCCACGGTCGCATACTCATCCCACAATTCCACAGGGCGCGGGCCGAGATCGTCAAGGAGGTCGTGTGGCTCGGGATGAACAGGATCATGGAGATATGGGAACCCAGACGCTGGCAGGCAGCGCAAAACGAGGCCAGTAGCCGAATTCAGGACGTGCGCCGCGAGCTTGCGGGGTTCGATCTCTAGTAGGTGTTTTGCGATGGATGTTCATTTCGAACACAAGCCGGTGCTCCTGCAAGAGGTGATGGAACTGCTCTCGCCGGTGCCTGGAGGCGTGTACTGCGATGCGACGGTGGGTGGCGGCGGCCATGCGGAGACACTTCTGGAGATGACCTCTCCAGATGGTCGCGTTGTGGGAATCGACAGGGATATGGATGCTGTAGCCGCAGCTCGTAAGAGACTTGCACGGTTCGGGGATCGGGTGTCGATTCATCACGGTCGCTTCTCTCAGATTGACGAACTCCTTTCGAAGGTGGGCATCTCCGTTCTGGACGGGCTCCTTCTGGATCTCGGGATCTCTTCTCATCAGGTGGACCTGGCGAGCAGGGGATTTTCCTTCATGCGGGCGGGGCCCCTCGACATGCGAATGGACGCGTCTCAAGGAGAAACCGCGGCCGGTTTGCTCAACAGGACGAGTGAGGACGAGCTGGCGGACACCATATACAAGTTTGGCGGAGAGCGCTTGTCCAGGAAGGTGGCCAGATCTATCAAGCGCATGGAGGCCGACGGAAACCTGGCCACCACAGCCGATCTGGCAGTGGCCGTGAGAAGAGTTGTCGGTCGGAGCAAAAAAAGCGGCATCGATCCCGCGACTCGCACGTTTCAGGCGATAAGGATTGCAGTTAACGATGAACTCGGTGAACTGGAGATGTTGCTCGATCTCCTGCCGGAGCCCCTGGCGGTGGGAGGCACGGTTTCGATCATAACGTTTCACTCACTGGAAGACAGAATGGTAAAAAGCCGTTTCTCCAGATTGGCCAATCCCTGCGAGTGTCCTCCCGGGATGCCCGTGTGCAACTGCCCCGCGCCCATGGTCGAACATGTCACGCGCAGATCGGTGCGCGTCAGCGCGGCGCGGGTAAAGGAAAACCAGAGAGCGCGCAGCGCAAAAGCTCGGGCCGTGCGGAGGGTACGGTGAGCGGCCGCAGACGCCCAGGGCCTTACGCGCATCCGGGGGCAAAGGGCACCGGTATACTGTCCGGGCTTATGAGAAAACCTGCGCGCCCTGCGCGGAACGGCGGTCAGTCGCTCGGATCCCGTGACGGGGCAAAGAAGGTCGACACGTCTGGCATGAGCATCCTTTACGTCCTCATGCTGACCGTGGTGATCGCGATCGTTTGTGGAGCATTCGTCTTTCACCTGAGCGTCCGTTTCGAAGGTGTCCGGCTGGGTTACGAGACTAGCAAGGCGCGTTCTCTTCAAACGAGGTTGTTGCTGGAGCGGCGGGAGCTGCGCCTGGAGTTGGCATCCCTGAAGGCTCCGGAGCGGGTGGAGGCCGATGCCCGGGAGAAGCTCGGTATGGAAGTGCCGGATCATAATCGGATCGTGCCGATCAATCGCAAGCGCAAAGTTGTTTCGGTTTCCGGAGGAGCGCTATAGCCGTGGTTTCCCTACCCTCGGGAAGGGACCAGTGGATCCGGGTGCGGATCATGATCCTCGTGATTGTGATGATGGCGGGAGCCGCCGCTGTCGCCCACGGGGCGTGGCAGCTCGGAGTGACCCGAGCGCAGGAGCTTACTAATCTGGCTGCGGAGCAGTACACCCGCAGGATCAAGATCTCCGCCCATCGGGGTATGATCACGGATCGGCACGGGGAGGAGCTGGCGGTCGAGATCGAGGTCAAGTCCGTGTACGCGGATCCCAGGAAGGTCACAAATCCGCAGATAGTCGCGGCGGCTCTGGCGCTGTTGCTGGGCGTGGACGCCATGAAGATGGAGTCCAGGCTCGGATCCGATCGTCATTTCGTCTGGCTGAAGCGCCGGGTCTCGCCACAGATTGCGCAAGCGGTCGAGAAGCTCGGTTTCCCCGGCGTTTCTCTCGTGGACGAGAGCAAGCGCTTTTACCCGAATCGAAGCCTCGGTTCCCACATCATCGGGTTCGCCGGTCTCGACTCCAACGGGCTCGAGGGGGTGGAGCTGAGGTTCGACGGAGTGCTGCAGGGCAACGCGGAAGCGGCGACCGGCCTGAGCGATGCTCGTGGGAGGATGGTGTTTTCGGATGGCGCCTTCGGATCTGACGGAATCGTCGGCCGCAGTGTAGAGCTTACCATCGACAGGACGCTACAGTACATCGTGGAACAGGAACTCTTGAACGCAATACGTGTCTTCGAAGCCAAGGCCGGTCACATTATCATGATGGATCCGTCCACCGGCGAGATCTTGGCCCTGGCAAACTATCCCACGTACAACCCCAACAGGATCAATAAGTCGACGGCCGAAAATCGTCGAAACCGCGCCGTGCTCGATGTCTTCGAACCGGGATCCACCTTCAAGATCTTCACTCTTGCGGCGGCGCTCAATGCCGGGAAGCTGCGACCCGACCAGAAGACGTTTTGCGAGAGAGGGCGCATGGAAATATTCGACGTGGTGATCCACGACGATCATCGCGACGGCTGGCTGAATCCAACAGAGTGCCTCAAGCGATCGAGCAATATCTGTTTTGCCAAGATCGCCCAGGGACTCAGCAGGAAGCGCTTGTACCACTACATTCGCAGGTTCGGGTTTGGCGAGAGGACGCACATACAGCTTCCGTTCGAGATGCGCGGGACCCTCAATCACCACAAGAAATGGTACGACATCGACACGGCCACCACCTCTTTCGGCCAGGGTATCGGCGTGACCGGGATACAGATGGCCACTGCTTTGAGTGCTATCGCCAACGGCGGGAAGCTCATGAAGCCGCTGATCGTCAGGCGAATCATCGGTCAGAGTGGAGAGACCGAGCGAAGTTTTGCGCCCCAGGTGAGAAGGCGAGTGATCAGTCGCTACACTGCGAGGATGGTCGCCGACATGATGACGGCGGTCACGGAGGAGGGTGGTACCGGCACACAGGCAGCCCTCAACGGTTACCTGGTGGCGGGCAAGACGGGTACGGCTCAAAAATCCGAGGGTTCGAAGGGCTACGCCAAGGACCGGTGGATTGCGTCCTTCTTCGGGTTCGTGCCATCGGACCGGCCGAGACTGGCAATATCAATAGTGATCGACGAGCCGCTCATCAACCATTACGGAGGAACGGTAGCGGCACCGGTCTTCAAGCGAATAGCGGATCAATCCCTGCGGTATCTGGGAGTTTCACCGCGCTTTTCAGGAAAATCCAGGGCCTCCGCCAAGAAAAAGAACGTCCGGGCGGCGAAGATGGAGCGGTCGAAGAGACAGGATCCCGCAAACGGCTTGCGTGATGATGAGATGGGGCCGTCAAGTGTTTTTGCGGACATGCTCGAACTCGGTCCGGGGCAGGTCAGGACGCCGCATTTGTTGGGGATGAGCATGATTGATGCCATGGAGATCCTCTCATCGGAGGGCTTGAGACCGCTGTTCATGGGAACGGGGATCGCGGCAGAGCAGATCCCGCAGTCCGACGAACCGATCGATAAGGGAGAGTTCGTGCAGGTCAATTTCATGCCGCTGCCGGAACTGGGCACATTGAGCGAGGAAGATGCCGACACTGGCGCAGATAGCCAGGGCGTTCCCTGATACTCGGGTGAAGGGAAACCCTGAAGTCATGGTGACAGGCGCGACCCACGATTCGCGCCAGGTACGCCCGGGGTTTCTCTTCGCCGCCATGGCCGGTGACAATACCGATGGTTGCAGATTCATCGATGACGCAATAGCGCGAGGGGCGGTCGCGTTATTGGTGAGCGCCGGGGTGCCCCACAACCTGCCTCAGATTGTGACGGCTGACTCCAGGATAGCTCTCGGCCCGATCTCATCGGCGTGCTATTCGCATCCGACCAGGGAACTGGCCCTGGTTGGGATAACCGGAACAAACGGCAAGACGACCATCACCTATATGGTCGAGGCGATGCTGGATATGGCCGGTTGCCGCACGGGCGTGATGGGGACCGTGGCCCATCGCTTCAGGGGGCGCATATGGAGTGACGAACACACCACTCCTGAAGCACCGGTGATCCAGTCTATCGTTCGTGGGATGGTGGACGAGGGAGCCTCTCATATGCTCATGGAGGTATCGTCCCACGGTCTCGCTCTTCACAGGCTCAAGGGGTGCGCATTCGATGTGGTGGCGTTCACGAACCTCACCCAGGACCATCTCGATTTTCACGGGGACATGGAGGAGTACGCCGCAGCGAAGTTGTTGCTCTTCACGGATGCCGTTGAGAACAACCCGGATGCAAGAGCGGTGATCAATATCGACGATCCGTTCTCCAGGGTGATCATTCAGAGCCTGGAGAGGCCGGTGTTGACCGTGTCCTGCGATCCGTCGAGCAAGGCCGATATCAGGCCCGTGGATAGACCCGACTACGATATCGAGGGAATCAACGCGAGAATCCATACACCTTCCGGTGTCTTCGATCTATCGTCGCCCTTGCTCGGGCCCCACAACATGAACAACATCCTCGTATCCATGGGGATCTGCATGCAGCTGCGCGTGGACATCGCAAAGGCCATGGTCGGGCTCGCGCGTTTCGATGCGGTGCCCGGAAGGCTTCAGAGAGTACCTTGCAATCAGGGTTTTACGGTGCTCGTCGACTACGCGCACACGCCGGACGCGCTCATCAGCGTACTCGAGGCCCTCAAACCCATCACCACGGGTCGTCTGATCTGTGTTTTCGGTTGCGGCGGCGATCGTGATCATACCAAGAGACCCCTGATGGGAGGCGCGGTCGCGCGGGGCGCCGATGTTGCTATCGTGACGTCCGACAACCCGAGAACCGAGGATCCCGAAAAGATAGTGGAGATGATTCTGCCGGGGGTGGACGGCGGAGGACTGTCCAGGATTGCGCAGAGCGAGCTGCGACAAGCGAGCAGCGGCTACGTAGTGGAGGTGGATCGGGGTCGAGCGATATCCATGTCTCTGCGGTGCGCTGTGGCCGGAGATACCGTGCTCATCGCGGGCAAGGGACACGAGGACTATCAGATTCTCGGCAAGAGCAAGATACACTTCGATGACAGGGAGCATGCTGCTGCGGCTATCGCTTCCCTCGAGAGGAAGGAGGGCGCCCATGCCTGACCTCTTGTGGGATGTCGCGGGGATTGCGCGGATAGTGGGCGGAAAGCTCATGGGAGAAGGGTCGATTTTTCCTCGAGGCGTTTGCATAGATTCGAGAGAGGTGACCGCCGGATACCTCTTCGTGGCCCTGAAGGGGGAGCGGCTGGATGGTCACGATTTTGCGCAACAGGCGGCGCGGGACGGCGCCGCAGGATTGATTGTCGAGCGTGAGATCGAAGGGGTTGCGTGCTCGCAGATTCTGGTGGTCGACTCGCTCGAAGCCTTGCAGAGCCTTGGTCATGAGGCGAGGGTATCCTTTCGGGGGAAGGTGGCGGCGATAACCGGATCCAGCGGAAAGACAACCACCCGAAGGATCCTTGCCTCCATCCTCGGGCAACAGGGCAAGACACATCAGCCGAAGAAGAACTTCAACAACCACATCGGAGTGCCGTTGACCTTGATGGAACTGAATGAATCCTTCGAGGCGGCCGTGTTCGAGCTCGGTTGTTCGGATTTTGGGGAGATCGAGTTGTTGACGCGACTGGTTGAACCTGACGTCGCGCTGGTCACCAATGTGGGTCCGGCGCATCTGGAAAAACTCGGGGATCTCGAAGGCGTGGCGCGTGCGAAGGGAGAGCTGTTCGCCGGGTTGCGGCCGGATGCCGTAGCGGTGGTCAACCTGGACGATCCCAGGGTTGCCAAAATGAAGACTTCGGCGGGGCGGCGGATCACTTACGGCACAGCGCAAGGAGCGCAAGTCAGACTCGAATCGAGTGTGCAGATGGGAGCAAAAGGGCAATCGCTGGTAGTGACTGTCGAGGGAAAGAGCGTCTCGGCCCGTTTCCCACTTCCCGGGAGGCACAACGCTGCCAATGCGCTCGCCGCCACGGCAGCCGCCGTTGGCATGGGCATCGATCTGACGCACATATTGCCGGGTATCGAGTCGGTGCGTCAGTTTGCCGGACGCCTCGAATTGAAGGCAGGTCCGCGCGGATCGCTGATCATCGATGATACGTACAACGCGAACCCCGAGTCCATGAGGGCCGCTCTGGAAGTTCTCGTGGAGGTTGCGGGTGAGGGGCGCAGGTTCGCGGCGATCTCGGACATGCTCGAACTGGGGAGCGCATCACGAGAAGCCCACGAGGAACTCGGCGGGGCGGTGACGGCAGCCGGGCTGACGATGCTGGTGACCCTGGGTGAAGGTGGATCTGCGATCGGTCGCGGCGCGATCGAGGCCGGAATGCCTTCGGATCGTCTGAAACATGCTGGAAGCCACGAGGACGCGGCGCAGATCTTGAGTGAAATTCTGGAGAAAGGCGACACGTTACTGGTAAAGGGATCAAGAGGGACACAAATGGAGCGAATTGTGGACAACCTGATGAGGAGCGAATCCTAGATGCTGTACGAACTGCTTTTCCCTTTGCGTCTGGAGGTGGAGTGGCTCAGCTGGCTCAACGTGCTGCGCTACGTTCCGTTCAGGGTGATCATGAGCATGTTGACCGCCATGTTCATTTGCTTCGCAATTTCTCCCTGGTTTATCAGGCGCATGCAGCAACGTCAGGTTGGCCAGTCGGTTCGGGGAGACGGACCCGAAACTCACTTTTCCAAGCAAGGCACGCCTACCATGGGAGGATCGCTAATCCTGTTTGCGGTAGTGGTGTCAACCGTGCTCTGGTCCGATCTTCACAACCACTTCATCTGGTTGATACTGGCGTTGACCGTGGGCTACGGGTTGATCGGGTTCATCGACGACTACCTCAAGATTCGGTACGAGAACTCCACAGGTATGCCGGGGAAATTCAAGCTCCTGTTTCAGTTTTCCCTGGCGGGCGTTATTTTTCTCTACCTGTTCATGGATTCCAATCTTCCCTCTGAGTGGCTCGAAATGCGTCACAGGTTGGCCGTTCCCTTTGTTGCTTTTGAAAAGCACCCCATCGAGTTGCCGGCCTGGCTGTATGTGATTTTCGCAACATTCGTGGTCGTTGCCATGTCCAACGCGGTGAACCTGACCGACGGGCTCGACGGGCTGGCCATAGGCCCGGTTATGGTGAACACGTCCACGTACCTGATCCTGGCTTACATCGCCGGTCTCTCCTTCTTCGGCATAAACATCGCCGAGTACCTGGACATTCCTTCGGTTCCGATGGCAAGCGAGCTGACCATCTTCTGCGCAGCGGTGTTCGGCGCCGGAGTCGGGTTCCTCTGGTACAACACATTCCCGGCCCAGGTGTTTATGGGAGACGTGGGCTCCCTGGCTCTCGGAGGCGCCATCGGGATGCTGTCCATATTGACGAAGAATGAGTTCCTGTCTGTCATTCTCGGTGGGGTATTCGTCCTTGAGGCTGTCTCGGTAGTGACTCAGGTGGCCTCTTTCAAGCTCACGGGTAGGCGCATATTCAGGATGGCGCCGATCCACCATCACTTCGAGTTGAAGGGTTGGGCCGAGCCCAAGATAATCGTGCGTTTCTGGATCATATCCTTGATGTTGGCGTTGGTTGCGCTGAGCTCTCTCAAGCTCAGGTAGACCAGGGAAGAACTAGATGAACGATACAGCGACAACCAGTGAGGAGCCAGGCCATATAGATCGGCCGCTCTTTGTGGCCGTGATGCTGCTCGTCGCTTTTGGAATAGTGATGGTCTATTCGGCGTCTGTCGTGATGGCCACGCATCAAATGGATAACTCAACCTACTTTCTCGGAAGGCAGGTTGTATACGCCGTCATCGGCATCGTGATCATGATGATGGTTTCAAGGATTGATTATCACATTTTTCAAAACAGCGCCGTCATCTGGACGATCCTGGGGATCTCGTTTGCGGGGCTGCTTCTCTGCCACACGCCTCTGGGTGCGACGATAAACGGGGCGTCGCGCTGGCTCAGGATGGGTCCCATAACCGTGCAGCCTGCAGAAGCGGTGAAGGTGTCGCTGATCCTCTGGCTTTCCTATTCGCTCGCCAAAAAGAGCAGTCGGATCAAGTCCTTTTCCATAGGTTTCCTTCCGCACCTGCTGGTGCCGGGCGTGCTGATGTTTGCGTGTATGCTCCAGCCGGATTTTGGTACGACGGTTGTCATCGCGTTGCTGACCTTCTCGCTCCTGTTCATCGCCGGTGCGAAGATGGGATACATCATGCTCGCGGGCATCGTGGCCGCCCCCATTGCATATCTTCTGGCAACCGGGTCGGAGTACCGCTTCAAGAGGTTGTTGACATTCCTTGATCCCCTGGCGACGCGTTATGGTGATGGGTATCAGCTCACCCAATCGCTCTTCGGTTTCGGGTCCGGCGGACTGACGGGAGTGGGAATCGGGGACGGGCTTCAGAAGTTTCTCTTTCTCCCCGAGGCCCACAACGATTTCATAAGCTCGATCATTGCGGAGGAACTCGGCGTGATCGGGATCTGGATGACAATGCTGCTCTGTGCGGTCGTTATCGGCCGAGGAATACTGATCGGTTTTCGGGCCAGAGACGAGTTCGGATCGTTCATTGCCTCAGGTCTGAGCATCCTCCTCGGCGTCCAGGTTCTGGCAAATATGGGCGTAGCAATGGGACTGCTTCCCACCAAGGGTCTCAATCTTCCGTTCGTCAGCTTCGGTGGCTCCGCCCTGGTGTTCTCCCTGGCGGCCATCGGTGTGCTCCTGAGCATCTCGAGAGGGGGGCGCGTCCCGCAATTGAAGGAGATGTCGCAGAGAAACTGGTCGAGCAAGGGGAACGTCAGGAAGGCCAACAGGGCCGGCAGTGAAGGGGTCGCCTGATGAGCGATCATTCCCTGAAGATCATCCTGGCGGGTGGCGGCACGGGTGGTCACGTGATCCCCGCCATAGCCATAGCGGACGAGGCGGCGAATCGAGGCAACAAGGTGAGCTTCGTCGGGACCAGCGACAAGATAGAGGCCAGGCTGGTTCCGGATGCGGGATATGAAATCGATTTCATTGCGGTGAAGCCGCTCGCGGGCGGCGGAGTGGGTAGAAAGATCAAGGGGCTCGCTCACGCTCCGTTATCGGTGATCAGCTCCATGAAGCTACTCAAGAGAACGGCTCCCAACGTGGTGATCGGTGTGGGAGGTTACGTTGCCGGGCCGGTGGTGCTCGGCGCCAGGTTAATGGGGATACCCACCGCCCTTCTGGAGCAGAATGCCACTGTAGGGCTCTCCAACAAGATTCTCGCAAGGATGGTGAGGCGAGCATTCGTTTCATACGAGAGCACCATGCGTGCGTTTCCCGCGAAGCGAGTGGAATTGACCGGCAATCCGGTGAAGAGATCGATCCTCGAGGCGGCGGGCAAGCCCAGGGCGCCGGGCCGGGGAAAGGTCAGGGTGCTCGTGATGGGAGGCAGTCAGGGTGCGCTCGCAATTGACAGTATGATACCGCAGGCAATATCCAGCGCCCAACTTGGCGGCGAGGTGCAGGTGCTGCACCAGTGCTCAAAGGGACGCGCCGATAAGGTCAGAAACGAGTATGTGCAGGCGGGTGTGACGGTCGAGGTCGTGGACTTCATCGACGACACAGCCTCGGCGTTTTTGAACACGGATCTGGTTGTCGCGCGGGCAGGCGCCACAACCGTGAGCGAACTGACCGTGATGGGGTTGCCGGCGGTGTTTCTTCCGTACCCGCATCATGCGGATCTCCAGCAGGAAAAAAATGCGGCGCCCATGAGCGCTGCGGGGGCGGCGGTCATCTTCAGGGAGAAAGAGACGGCACCGCAGGAATTGGCGGATGCCATCGCTCGATTCGTCAGGGACTTGGACTACCGTCAGCGGGCGGCGAAGGCTTCCCTTGCGCTTGGGCGACCCGATGCGGCTACACGAGTGGTTGATGGACTGATGAGGATTGCGAGGAGGGACGCATGAGGCTGCTTCGCAAGAGCAAGCGCCCGTCGGCGCCCAATCGCAGGCGGCCGGGGTCCAGCTCGGGGAACGTCAAGCGGGCCGGTCGAGGCGACGACGGATCCCGAAACAAAAAAGCCGATGTTTCCGGAGCGAAGAGCACGGGGACAGGCAGGGGGTTTCGGATAGCCGGGACGGCGCTCAGGTTTACGGTGGCCGTTGCGGTGACCGGGGTGATCGTCTGGGGAGGGATATCCGCGTACCGCCATGCCACCACCTCCGAATACTTCGAGGTGCGGGAGATGAGCATAGACGGGGCACAGAGGTTGTCAAAAAAGGACGTCGAGGAGGCGGGCGGCATAGAGGAAGGGATGAACATCTTCTCCCTGGATGTTTCGGTCATCGCGAGGAAGCTCAAGAGTCACCCTTGGATCTGCTCGGCATCGGTAGCCAAAAAGCTACCCCGCACGTTGATCATGGAGATCGAGGAATGCAAGCCGGAGATGATCGTCCTGTTTGACGTGCCGTATCTGGTTGACGATTCGGGGGAGATTTTCAAGCGATGGACGCTCGGCGATCCGGTGTCCATGGTTGTGTTGTCGGGGCTCGACAGGGAGCGCCTGTTCTCTGACGAGGAGGGGACGAGGGAGGTGGTCAAGAGCGCCATCTCGCTGGCCAGGAGATACAGATCGTCCGGGCTTCAGAGGACCGCTCCCCTGTCCGAGATTCACTGGGAGGCGGACGGTGGATTTTCCATGACAGTGGGGAGAGATCCCTTCTACATTCGCTTCGGCAAGGGTCCCTATCGCGCCAAGCTCAAGAGGCTGTCTACCCTCCTTTCGAAGATGAGACGCGACGGCGAGCGGCCTGCGATGGTCTTCTTCGACAACGAAGTCAGGCCCGATCGCGTGACGGTAAAGGTCAAGCCCAGATCGGTCCAGGCGGAACGCGCCGGCGTGCTGGTCTCGAGCGTGGATTGACGCGATTCAAACGCTCGTTTGATTGGATAAATCCAAAAAAAGCTAAAAATTTGATCATCGTAAAGGCGGCATGAGAGTGTGAATGAATGGGTAGTTCGAGACGCGTGTTTTCAATGTCATTTCGCCAGGTGAGCAGAAGGCAGGTTCCAGCATGACAAGGCAAGGTGAGATAGTCGTCGGACTCGATATCGGAACCACCAAGGTCGCCGCCGTCGTCGGCGAAGCCACCGAGGATGGCATCGACGTTATCGGGATTGGCTCTCACCCTTCAGCCGGTCTGCACAAGGGTGTTGTTGTTAATATTGATGCCACGTGCGCCTCGATCACAAAGGCGATCGAGGAGGCCGAGCAAATGGCCGGCTGCGATATCAACACGGTCTTTGCCGGTATCGCCGGGGGACACATCACGTCGTTCAACAACAACGGGATAGTGGCCGTAAAAGATCGCGAGATCTCCGATGACGATGTGAACCGCGTAATAGAGCAGGCCAAGGCTGTGGCGATTCCCATGGATCGGGAAGTCATACACGCCATTCCACAGGGATACGTGGTGGATGACCAGGAGGGGATAAGGAACCCCATCGGGATGTGCGGAGTTCGTCTCGAGGCGAACGTGCATATCATCACCGGCGCGGTGACCTCGGCTCAGAACATTGTCAAGTGCGCGCAACGCTGTGGGTTGAACGTGGCGGATATAGCGCTCGAGCAGATAGCGTCCGCCGACGCCGTCCTTCACGAGGACGAGAAGGAACTCGGCGTCGCCATGGTGGACATTGGTGGAGGAACGACCGATCTGATCATCTACGTAGATGGCGCGGTGGCTCACACGTCGGTCATTTCGGTTGGTGGACATCATCTGACCAATGATATCGCGCTGGGATTGCGCACGCCGAAGGCGGAGGCGGAACGAATCAAGAAGAACCACGGATGCGCGCTTCTCAAGCTCGTCGATCCCGACGAGACGATCGAGGTTCCGGGTGTGGGCGGCAGGCCTCCGACGGAGCAGCCGAGGCAGGTCTTGTCTCACATTATAGAGCCTCGGGTGGAGGAGATGTTCACCCTGGTGCATCGCGCGATCATGGAGACGGGGTACGCGGATCTCCTGGCTTCCGGCCTGGTGATAACGGGGGGAGCAACCCTGCTCGAGGGTATGGCGGAGGCGGCCGAGGAGGTTACCGGGATGCCTGTGCGCAGGGGCGTGCCCTTCGGGTTCGGCGGGATGGAGGATATCATCGCGAACCCAATTTATGCGACAGGGGCCGGGCTTGTGAAATACGGAAGGACAGTACCGGACGGGCGATCGAGTATCATCCGAGTTCGAGAGGACAGGGTGTACTCGAAGGTCTTTGGCCGGATGACGGAATGGTTCAAGGAGATATTCTAGCGAGACCTTGTGAGGCTGAGCCTCGAGAGATTCGAAGGCTGCAGGGTTGAGCAGGAGCATTGAGGCGGAAAAGCGGAAACCGGGAG
>JAUXHN010000181.1 GCA_030621515.1 Deltaproteobacteria bacterium
TGCGCCGAGTATGGCCAAGGCGTTCAGATTTGATTATGTCTTCTTCTCGGCGGAGTACGACGAGTGGGTCAATTCGATCTACAACGACTCCTTCTACGCAATTTTGCAGGCCGACAGCACCAACGACGGAGCGGCGACGATCATCAACTTCACCGAATGCCGGGACCCGGAATCGTATTACGACTTCATCTGTGAGTCAGGCGATACCGGCTGCGAGGAAGATGAGGAGTACTGCTACATCGCGATCAACAGCGCGTTCTCGGAGTGTTGCTGGTATCCCCACGGCTCGGCGCACGCGCCCAATCCGAATGATCCAGCCTGCCCCGGCGGCACGGCGACAACCGACATCACCGGCACCGGTTTCGAGTGCGCCGCGAACGCATCCGAAGAATCGCCTGAAGTCATCGACGATGTTTATATGGCCCCGGGCGATATCGCAAACGGATCGTCCACCGGTTGGCTGCGGACCACCTGGCCCATCGAGGGCGGTGAGGCGTTCACCCTGACCTTCCACATCCACGATACCAATGACAGCGTCTATGACTCCGAGGTGATCATGGACGCATTCCGATTTTTGGCCGACGAAGACCAGGGAACGGAGCCCATAGAATAAAATGATAACTCAAGAAAAGAATACATTCCGTCCGTCGACGTTCTTTACCTCGTCATTCATCCGCTGCATGGCACTTGTCCTTATCGCTTTCGCAATCGGTTGTAACGAATCGTCGAGGAATGAGAATTCCGCGGACGACGCCGGCGCCGATCTCGATTCAGACACAGATTCAGACACAGATTCAGACACAGATTCGGACACAGACTCGGACACAGATTCGGACAGCGATTCGGACACGTGCCCCTGGCAGTGCCTGCCCAGCTGGATCTGCGAGGTGGGCGGTGCCGTCATGCACCCCGAGCACACCTGCTCGGATGCTACATACGAGTGCTGTGAATACAGCTCCGACGTGGATGCAGGCGCCGATTCCGGCTCGGATACCGATACGGACACGGACACCGATCCGCCAATGCCGGACGGCGGATTCTGATATAGCGTACAATGGCAACGGAGAGTAAAGAGATGAGAACCGGGGTTTCAAAGCTGGCATACATCCTCGCGCTGGTCGTCGCGTGCGGCGCCTGCGGGTGTGATGCGGCCGACGGCAGGGGCGCGAGCGCCGACGCGGATTCCGATTCTGACGGCGATACGGATACCGACACCGATTCGGATTCGGATTCCGATTCCGACTCGGACACGGATTCCGATTCGGCCTCGGATACCGACGAGGACTGCATCGACACGGACTATCCGTCCGGGCCGTACGGCTGGTACGTCGACGAGGTGGTCGGCGAAGTCAGCTTCCCCGGGATCTTCGCAGACGCCGAGACCGTGCTGGCGATGAACGAGGCCCACTGCACAGAGATCAAGGCGCTGGTGTTCGCCCTGGGGGCCAACGATTGAAGCTCCTGTCCTGCCCGGTTCGGGCAGATAGGAGACCTCGAGGATCAGATCCACAACCTGAACGGCGAGCTGGTCGGCCTCTACTGGCAGAACATGGTCACCTACCCCAACCAGCCGCTGAGCGAGATCGATTCCAAGCTCGACTCCTACGGCTGGGACGGGGGCTGGCGTATCCAGGAGGACCCGGCCGGGTCGATCTCCTCGACCCTCGACAGCGCGCCGTACCTCTTCCCCTTCCTGCCGTTCGTGTTCATCATCGACACCTCCACAATGGAAATTATCGCTGCGGACAGCGGCGGCGCAGTCAATCCGATCGATGTCGACATTCTCGAGGTGTTGCAGCAGATCTGAGGACGGTTGGGCTTTCTTTCAGACCTCCCAGTCGATTCCCCTGAACAACCAGTGATTTGATTTCTCTATTTGCCGTTTCATCTCCATGACGTATCCGGGTCGCACCTCGTCGCGCCAGCGGGGATGTCCGCCTCTCCACACGTAGCGGATCAACTCTTGAAAGCCCTTAACGTCAAAGCCGATATCACCGATTTCTACCGTGCCGGTTTTCTTTTCGGAGATGAAATCGATATCTTCGCGGACAGCGTACTTCTCTATCATTTCGCGGAACTCACCCTGTCGTTCATCACCTTCCGGCTGTTGTTTGAAGCCCTCCGGGGCTTTGGGAAAGGGATATTTCTTGTATGTGTCGCCGATGAAACCCACGTGCCGATATCCGTTGATGGCGCCCATGAGATCGCCCACGTCTTCTCGTTTCGCTATTGTCCAGACCGGCCAGATTGAAGCTGGAGAATCCTCCGGGCCGAGGCCAATCGCGTTCATCCAGTCACAGAAATCCGTGGCGAAGAAGAACATGTTTTCCATGAGCAGCATGTCCGAGTCGATGTTGAAGAACCCGAACGCGATTGTGCCGTGGGTTGTCGTTTTGAATGAAAGCGGCATGAAGGAATCTCCCGGCGAAAGAGGGTCTCTAGGGAAGGCAGCAGAAAGTATGTGGACCCTGCTCGGTAACGTTGTCGATAACTGATACCGATGTGGCGATACAGTCGGCGTCGACAACTTTTGTAAGCTCGGCGGCCATGATGGTTGCGGATCCTGATATTCCCAACGTACAAGTGTTGTCTCCCGGGATGTTGCCCAGCATAAAAGACACCGTACATGATGTATTATCCCTCAATGATACGTATGAGTTGAGGCAGTTTCCCACCGGAGATCCGCATGAGCAAGCCTCGCACGATCGGGAGTCCGTGAAATTGGTGTAGTAAACGGAGCGCTCCGTGTATGAGCTCGACGTCGGGCATGTGGCGTCGCCGGATGCCCAGATACAGAGCTCGCTTTCGTAGGGAGCAGCGGGTATTGGCATGCATACGTCGTCCCCCGCACAGGTCCCGCCCTCGACGGCGCCATGGCATGAAATCACGTCCGTCTGGTAGCTGGGTGTGGGGATGGATATTGTGGGTAAAGCTGCGCAGCTGCCCCCGGTCACATTGAAGCCGGATGTGTTGAATTTCCAGTAGTTGGCCGTTCCGTGTCCGGCCCCAAGGGTTGTGCAGGCGGTGTTGATTGTATATGTGGGTGGCGATATGAAGCTGCATGCGGGGGTGCTGCCGTGATTTTCCAGAGAGCCGCTTCCGCTGCACGAGGCTCCTATTGGACCGGTGCATCCGCATCCGCAGGATGCCGACGGTATGTCGAGGTCCGTGTTGGCCTGCGCGCCTGTGGTGGGATAGTCGCCCGCGCATGCAGGCGGCGTGGCGGATGAGTCTCCCTGGTAGACGACGGACGGCCCGGTCCAGCCGACGATTGCATCTTCAACGCAATTGTGTGTCGACGTGGGACAGTCCGCGTCTGAATCCGTGTCAGTATCCGTGTCAGTATCCGTGTCGGTGTCAGTATCGGTGTCGGTATCCGAGTCAGAGTCAGAGTCCGAGTCTGTATCGCCACCTCCATCCTCATTGAATTCGTAATTATCGAACATGGCCTGGCAAGCCGCCAGGTTGATGGCGCCAAATAATAGTATTGAAATAGTAAACAGTCTCATGACTAAAACCTCCCCTCGATCATCAGTCCTCCGCCGCCTTGCGGAATTGCGAACGGTAGAACTGCGGTTTCCATGCTTGTCTCTTCTTCCGGTTGTTCTTTTTTTGCAGCGTTGACAATGAGCAACACGATCCCGGTAGCGGCGAGGACCCCTCCGACGGGGATGAGGATGTCGGTCATGAGCGCGAGCTTGTCACGGCTTTCCTCGATGTCCGGATCCACACCCGAGGGACAAGAACCCGACGTGCACGAATCCTTGAGTTCATTGTTCTTGCTCAGTGACATGCCGCCGGTCACGGCTCCCCCGGCGAGCACGGCTGCGCCGACCCCCACAGCTATCCATCCGATGGTCTTTAAAGGAGAACTTGCGGGTTCAGCGTTCTCCTGGGGGATATCCTTCCGAGCAACGGTCATGACCTGCCCGCCCGATACGCGAACTGTCCTGTCAATTATCGACGCGCCGTCGAGATCTACCATGACATGGTGATCCACTCCCGCAGCCACCATCAGATACCCGGAGAGAGGAGCTTTTCCCCGCTCTACCCCGTTAACCACAACAATGCTGTCAGGGGGGACGTCTACATCGAGGGCACCGACTATCTCGCGCAACCGCTTGACCTCTTCCCTGACTTCTTTTTGTCGTTCTTCAGTGACCTCATCGCCGGATTCGGCGAGGTATTTCTCGAACGCCTCGAGTGCGAGCCCATAACGTCTGGCCGCTGCCTCACTCTGGCCGATATTGTAAAGGAGTTTCCAGGAGGGCTTGAGCTCGTACGCTCGTCGAAAAGCATCGGCTGCTTCCGGGAATTTTTCCTGACTGTAGAGCTGCTTGGCTTCTTCGAAAGAGGCTTTGGCGTCGTCGTTTTCGGCTGCCCGCAACGGGAGCGCAAAGCACGCCAGAGCAAAGATCAAGGAGATGGCCGCCTGAGCGCCGATGGCTTTATGCATGAGTTCCTCTTTTGTTCGTAATTTCAAGATAACCTACTTCATCTGACGGTGTTGAGCTATTTCATTTTAGCAGAAATCTGCACCAGTCCTCCGGTTGACCCTCTACATGAGGGAAGGTTAGTATGCTCTCCGACAAAACGGAGGATCAAGACGATGGCGTACAAAATGCGCGGAATGACATTCGATCAGTTCGAGGTGGGCCGGGAGTTCGACACCATGTCTCGCACGGTGACGGAGGCGGACGTGGCGTCCTTCGCCGGCCTGTCCGGGGATTTCAACCCGCTGCACACGGACGAGGAGTTCATGAAAGACTCGCCCTTCGGCGGGAGAATCGCCCACGGGATGCTGTGTGCGTCCATGGGTACCGGCCTGGCCAACCAGCTGGGCATCTTCGAGGGGACCACCATCGCGGTGCTGCAGATAACCCTCAAGTTCACGGGCGCGGTCAAGTTTGGGGATACCATACGGCTCAAGCTCACGTGCATGGCCCTCAAGGAGTCGTCGAAGGGCGACAAGGGGACCGCCACGTTCAGGGGCGAGCTGTTCAACCAACGGGACGAGCAGGTGCTGGACTCGGAATGGGTCGTGCTGCTCAAGAAAGGATAAGAACCATGAGGCTCAAGGACAAAGTTGCGTTGATCACCGGCGCGGGCGGAGGGATCGGCGAGGCGACGGCGGTCATGTTCGCGAAGCAGGGCGCCAGGATCGGAGTTCAGGACATCAACGAGGAGGGCGCGGCGAAGGTGGTCGCAGCCATCGTGGACGCGGGCGGCGAGGCCGTCGCGGTCATCGGGGACGTCACCGACAAGGCGGCGTGCGAGCGGATGGTACAGGCGGTGGTCGAAAAGTTCGGAAAGTTGAACGTTCTCGTAAACAACGCGGGCATCAACAAGGACTCCATGGTCAAGAAGATGTCCGAAGAAAAATGGGATGCGGTCATCGACGTGAACCTCAAGGGCACCTTCCTCATGTGCCAGGCGGCTCTCGGCCCCATATCCGAGGCGGGCGGCGGACAGATCGTCAACACGGCATCCATCGGGGTGCTCGGCAATATGGGCCAGGCCAACTACTCGGCCAGCAAGGCCGGGGTCATCGGACTGACAAAGACCCTCTCCCTGGAGTTCGCGAGGCCCAAGATATCGGTCAACTGCGTGGCCCCGGGCGCCACGGAGACCCAGATGACCGCGGGCATCCCGGAGGACATCAAGAAGGGCATATCCTCCAAGATTCCCATGCGCCGGTTTGCGGCTCCCGAGGAGATCGCGACCGCGCACCTCTTTTTCGCCAGCGACGATTCGAGCTACGTGACGGGACAGGTCCTGTTCGTGGACGGCGGCATAAGCGTGGGGTTGTAGGATGGGCGATAAAAAGATCCGTGTTCTCATGGCCAAACCGGGGCTCGATGGGCACGACCGGGGCGTCAAGACGGTCATTCATGCGCTTCACGATGCGGGAATAGACGTCACCTATACGGGGCTCCACAAAACCCCGGAGGAGATTGTCAAGGCCGCCTCGGATGAAAACGTGAGCCTGGTGGGTCTGTCCATTCTGTCCGGAGCGCATATCCCCATCTGCGCGCAGATCGTCAAGCTCATGAAGGAGGCCGGAATGCCGGACAAGCCGATCATGGTCGGCGGAGTCATTCCGGAGCGTGACATCCCCGCTCTTCGTAAGATGGGTGTCGAGGGCATCTTCCCGGTCGATACGCCTTTTGAGGATATCGTCCGATTTGTCGAGGAAAAGGGCCGATGACGGAAAAGAAAAAACTTCAGGTCCCGCCTCGAAAGCTCGAGTCCGGGATAGATATCAAGGTTTGTTACGGGCCGGAGGATGTCGCCGATCTCGACTACGAGCGCGACCTGGGGGATCCGGGTAACTATCCGTTCACCCGTGGTATTCACGCCACCATGTACCGGTCTCGGCCGTTCACCATGCGTCAGTACGCCGGGTTCGGATCTCCCGCCGAGACCAATCAGCGCTTCAAGTACCTGATAGAGCACGGTCAGAACGCGCTCAATGTAGCGTTCGATCTGCCGACCCAGAACGGGCTCGACTCCGACGATCCCAGGGCCGAAGGAGAGGTGGGGCGCGTAGGCATGGCCATCGACACCCTGGCCGACATGGAGGCGGCGTTTGAAGGACTCGATCTCTCAAAGATCTCCGTCTCCCTTACCATCAACCCGGTGGCCTCCATCATGATCGCCATGTACAAGGTGGTGGCCGAAAAACAGGGGGTTCCCAACGACAGGATCATGGGAACCGCTCAGAACGATATTCTCAAGGAATACGTCGGGCGGGGCACGTGGATCTACGACGTCGAACCTTCCCTGAGGCTTATCACCGATACGGTGGAGTACTGCGCCAGGGAGCTGCCGCGTTACTTCCCGCTGTCCGTTTGCGGATATCACATTCGCGAGTCCGGCGCCGATCCCGTGCAGGAAATGGCCTACGCGTTTCTCATCGCCAAGGAGTACGCTCGGCGCGCCATGGAACGCGGCCTGAAGCCGGACGAGTTCCTCGGGAGGTTCAGCTTCAATCTGGACATCCACGGCAACTTCTTCGAGCAGATCGCCAAGTTCAGGGCGGGGCGCAGGTTGTGGGCGAAGATCTGTAAAGAGGACCTCGGCGCTACGAATCCCAAGTCCATGATGTTGCGTGGTATCTTCGGCGGAGGCGGCGGTGGGCTGGCAATTCGGGAGCCCGAGAACAACATCGTGCGCATGGCGTATTACTCTCTGGCCTCCGCCCTTTCGGGAACCCAGACCATGGCCCTTTGCTGTTACGACGAGGCGTACACCATCCCCTCGGAAAAGGCTGCGCTCGTGGCGCTCCGCACAATGCAGATCCTCCAGGAGGAGGTGAGCGTGTGCGATACGGTGGATCCCCTGGCGGGCTCGTACTACGTGGAGTCCATCACAAACGAGATGGAGAATCTCATCGTCGCGGAGATGAAGCGCATCGACGAATTAGGCGGGATCGTCAAGTGCATAGCCGACGGTTACATCCAGAAGACAATATCGAGGCAGGCCTACGAGGAGGAGAAGAGCATCCGATCGGGCGAGAAGGTCAAGGTTGGGGTGAATAAATACGCCACCAAGGAGAAGGCCTCCCTTGAGATGGAGCTACACGACTTCGACTCCAAGGTTCAGGACGCCCAGATAGCCTCTTTCAAAAAGATCAAGACGCAGCGCGACGCCACGGCAGCCTCGGCGGCCCTAGACAAGCTTCGTGACAAGGCCGCAAATACCGACGAGAACCTCATGCCACATATCCTGGACTGCGTGCGGGCATACTGCTCCGTCGGTGAAATGTCCGGCGTGTTTCGGGACGTCTTCGGCGAGTTCAAGGAACCGATCGATTTTTAACCTGCATAATTAGTCGGCCTAACGGGATAGAAGGTTCTAGCTGTCATGATTCCCCGCAGGATCTGAAGTGCTTCATGATCTTCTCAGGCCTGACCATGGACAAACCCGGTGCCCTCTTCGTACATACGATTCGGTGCCTCCGTAAACGAGAATACCCCCTCGTCCCCCAGACAACTTGGTGTAGTAATCGAGCCCACCGAAGAACTCCCTGGTAACGGTCTGTCCGGCCTTTATCTCTACCGGTAGCAGATCCACGCCTCGCTCCATGATCACATCTACTTCGCGGCCGCGAGAGTCGCGCCAATAATACAGCGCCGGCGGAGTCGCGTTGTGAACGAATACTTTGCGCAACTCGGTGACCACGAAGTTCTCGAAGACGGCGCCCCTCAGGGGATGATGCCTGAACTGGTCCGGCGATCTGATCCCCAGCAGATTGCAAAGCAACCCCGTATCGTGAAAGTAGAGCTTGGGAGTTTTGACGAGGCGCTTTTTGAAATTGTTGTAGTGGGGTTGCAGCAAGTCAATCACATATCCTGCCCTCAATATTGAGATCCATCGCTTGACTGTGGCCTGGTCCACCCCTGCATCCGATCCGATGGCCGACATGTTCAGTTGTTGTCCGGCTCTCCCCGCGCAGAGTTTTACAAAGCGAGTGAACGCATCCAGATCTCCGACGTTGGTCAGCGTGCGAACATCTCTCTCAATGTACGTTCGAACGTAGCTATCCAGCCAGACCTCGGGCTCCAGTTTACTGTCGTGGATGGGAGGAAATAGTCCGCCGACCAGGATGTTGTCCAGGTCCGATTCGACTTCACCATTGATCTCCAGCCCGTCGAGATCGAAAAAATCCTCCGGGCGCAATGATTCTCGCCCTTCGAGTTCACTCAATGAAAAGGGGAGCAACTCCAACACCCCCGCTCTCCCCGCCAGGCTCTGACCGATCTTCTCGGAAAGGAGAAAGTTCTGGGAGCCGGTGAGCACAATGGGGCCGGATCTCTTCTCATCGACGAACCTCTGAAGATACGAGAACAGCTGGGGGGATCGTTGCGCCTCATCGATGACAGAGCCTTCGACCCCTTCGAGGCGAGATAGAAAACCGCGAGGATCCTCCTGGGCTTCCTCTCGGGTCAATGGATCCTCGAGAGACATGTATTTAAAGTCGGGGAACGTCGCCCTGGCCAGCGTGGTCTTCCCCGACTGGCGCGGCCCGGTAAGGAAAATGACCGGAAACGGTCCGGCCAGACGGGAAAGGTGCGGCTCCAGTGTTCGTTTTATCATAAGTAATTTCTAGCACTTGACTGCGAGTGTGTCAAATACGGTATTGGATGCTGCTTTTGTAACACCTGGGGCTCTGACCCCTCGGCGGCCCTGGACAAGCTTCGCGACAAGGCCGCAA
>JAUXHN010000132.1 GCA_030621515.1 Deltaproteobacteria bacterium
TGACGACGACAGGGCAACCACAGGGGGTTGCCCCTACAGACGACGTGCCCACCCTGACGAAGACAGGGCAACCACAGGGGGTTGCCCCTACAGACGACGTGCCCACCCTGACGACGACAGGGCAACCACAGGGGGTTGCCCCTACAGACTTTTCATTCGTAATGGGGTAAAGCATTTCTTTGCGAATTGAAAAGGAGCTTCAAATGAAAATATTCATCGACACGGCGGACGTTGAGTTGATCCGCGAGCACGCGGAGATCGGGATCATCGACGGCGTGACCACCAACCCCTCGCTCATCGCAAAGACCGGGAGGAAGTTTGAAGAGGTGGTGCGGGAGATCTGCGACATCGTCGACGGGCCCATCAGCGCCGAGGCCATTTCGCCGGACGCGCCGGAGATGATCGCCGAGGCCCGTGTGCTGGCGAAAATCCACCCCAATATCGTGGTCAAGATCCCCATGACCGCGCAGGGTCTCAAGACGGTCAAGGTGGTGTCCGCCGAGGGGATCAAGACAAACGTCACCCTCTGCTTCTCATCTCCACAGGCGTTGCTCGCCGCAAAAGCGGGCGCCACGTACATCAGCCCGTTCGTCGGGAGGCTGGACGATATCTCCGCGCAGGGGATGGGCCTGATCGAGGAGATGATGGAGATCTACGACAATTACGATTTCGAAACGCAGGTGCTCGTCGCATCCATCCGAAATCCCCTGCACTTCATCGAGGCGGCCCGGATGGGCGCCCACGTGGCCACCGTTCCTCCCAACGTACTTTCGCAGCTCCTCAAGCACCCGCTGACCGATATTGGAATAGAGAAGTTTATGGCGGACTGGGAGAAGGTTCCGAGTTGAAAAAACCCGGGCACGTCGAGAAGGTTACGATAACGCATCGACAGGATGCTCCCTCCCTGTCGGAAAAAAAGTTCCTGTCCCTGCATCACCTGCGCATTCAGAACACGTACCTGAACGGCGAGGTGAGCCGGGAGTACTTGTACGACGCGGTGCTCAGAAAATGGATCGACGCGGTCGTCATGCTGCTGGTGGGAAGAGTGGACGGACAGGATTGCGTGTGCCTGCGATCGTGTATCCGACCCCCGCTGCTCCTCCGCGAGGGGCTTCATCTTCCCGTGCCGGATAGCCGCCGCTACGACTTCCTGTGGGAGCTGCCGGCGGGCCTCCTGGAACTGAAGGATACCGGACTGGACGGGATAAGGAACCGGGCGAAAGCGGAGGCCCTGGAGGAGACCGGTTATTCAGTGAACACGGAGTCGTTCGAGATCCTTCCGGGCGTGTCGTTCGTGTCACCTGGGGTGATCCCGGAGCGGCTCTGGTTCGTGCGCGCCACCATAGAAGACCCGAGTTCGAGGATTGTTCCGCGTGGAGACGGCAGCCCGGTGGAGGAGAGGGCGGAAATCTGGTGGGTCCCGCTTGTCGAGGCGGGCAGGATGTGCGACTCAGGTGAAATCGAGGACATGAAGACTGAGCTGGGCCTGCGACGATTGCTGGCCCGCGCGATCAACGGACAGGAGAACCCGTGATGTCCGAAAAACAGAAGAAAAAGCAAGGCCGGCCGTCCGGATCCGGGCCCAATCCCATGATCATCGGAATAGCCGTGGTGGTGGCGGCCACCCTGGCGTGGTTCATGATGAACAGGAGCAAGGGCCCATCCGATCCAGCGGGCGAGGCCGCTCTCGAGAAGCTGGAGGGAGGCACGGAGTTCGAAGATCTGGGGCGAACCGTGGCCATCGGCCCGGCGGTGGGAGACATCATCGCGAAGGGAACAGAGATCGTCCAGGTCAAGGATGTGAAAGGGCTGAAGGCGGCCCTCGATGGTGTGGACGTGGACGCGGTGATCGATCTGCTCAAAAAAGCGACGATCGCGCACGTGCTCGTGGACCCATCCATCACCGTGCGAAACCCCATGCCCCTGAACAACGTGCGCAACCGGCTGGCCCTCGCCCACGCGGCGGGAAGGCTCAACGCCACGCTGATGAGCAGGAAGTTCTTTTTGTACGAGATCGACGAGCCGGTGCCGGCCGTCACCATGAAGGAGAAGGCCGCTGTCATACAGATGGTGCGGCACGAGTTGGAAGTTGATGGGGTGGACTCTCCGGATATGACCGACGCCCTGACTGCAAAAAACGGATGGAAGACGATACTCACCGTGCGCAAGGTGCAAGGGAGGCACCTGGTCTTTTTCTTGCTCGACGAGAAAACGCTGGAGGATTCGGCAATAAAAGGGGCGGGCAAGCTCTCCAAATACTGGAGAAAAAAGGGGTTCGACGAGGAGTTCGGGCCGTTGAAAAAGGCCCTTGAAAACAAGGTGACCCTGGAATTTGAAATTGTCTACGACGAGGGAACATTCGTCGGGGCCAGGGACAATATCTTTCTGTGGCGAATCATAGAGCCCGGGATCTACGGTGTGAGGATGAAGGCGGGCGGCAGGCTCCGTCAGCTCCCCCCCTGGTACACGGTGACCAACAACCTGCGAACCATAAAGTCCATACTCGAACGGATGTGCAAGAAAATGGGTCGCGAGGACTCGGAGTGCTGGGCCGACGCCGATCGCCCCATCGGGCGTTTTCGGACGGTCCACTGGCGCGAGCGTTCCCCGGGCAAGGAAATAGAGAATCTCTACCGGGCCTCGCCGCGGATACCCTCAACAGAGGCGGTCACAAAGGAGAACGTTCTCAAATCCCTGGTGGGGCTGAACGACTGGCTGGCGGACAACCAGGTCTACCCGAGCGGCCGCTGCATCTACCGGTATTTTCCCACCAAGGACAAGGAGAACGACGAGTACAACTCGGTCCGTCACACCCTCGGACCCTTCTCCATGGCCCTCACGCAGGAGTTCGCTCCCAACCCCAGGTACAAGGAAGTGGCCGACTCGGGCATGCGCTACATCGAGGATCGCATACGCTGGGGCGGCGCTCCCAGGAAGGGCACTGGAGAAATCGACAACTCCATCGACACGTGGATGGGCAAGCCGCTTCCAGGGCCCGACGTGGCAATCTACGAGGTGGACGAGAACGAATTCGACGATTCAATGGGTGTGGACTGGGCCTCCAAGATGGGAGGCGTGTCCGTGGCCATCCTCGGCTATACCCAGTACAAGCGCGTCGGCTGGAAGCTCTCCGAAAAAGGGGAGAAAGTCCTCAAGGGGCTGGCGAATTTACTCCTCTACATGCAAAAGGACGACGGCTCGTTTTACCACTACTACGTGGCGAGGCAAAACAAGTACTACGCCACTCGGAACTCCATTTATCCCGGTGAGATTCTCTACGCCACGGCGCGGCTGTTCGGCGAGACGAGGGACGAGCGATTCCGTACTGCGTTCAAGGCGTCCATGAAGAAGAACCTGGACTGGTTCAAGCAGGAGATGGAGCAGGTGGAGCCGGACGGCACTTACGCGGAGGATCGGCGAAAGAACCTGGTGCAGTTCCAGCCCTGGATCGCCATGGCCATGGAGGAGATGCATCGGTACGATCCGGATCCATCCTATGTGGAGGCCTCCAACCTGGTGTCCTTGTGGATACTGGATACCTATCAGTTCGATGAGACGAAATCGTTCTATCCGGATTACCTTGGCGGGTACATGAAGGTGCTCGACGAGCTACCGGCAATGCACGCCTTCGTCTACACCGAGGGGACCGCCGCGTCGTACGTTCTGGCGCACAGGGGAGGGGCCCCGAAGGAGGTGGTCGAGAAGCTCCGCAAGGGAGCGCTCCTGTCGGCCAGGTTCATCATCCAGATGCAGACGAGGCCCGGCGAGAACGACTACTATTACCCAAACCCAAAGAAGGCCAGGGGCGCGGTCAGATATTGCATGAACCACAACAAGCAGCGAATCGACTATACCTATCACGCGCTGAGCAGCATGTACCGCATCCTCCACGCGGCCACGCCGGAGGACTACGCCTTCGTCCAATCGATCGAGATGCCGAAAACCTGGTAGGTTTTTCATCCGCGGGTTATTATTGGGTGGAAGAAGGTTAGATGGCACTGGAAAGGGAACGTTATGGACATTTTTGAAGAGGCGGTTCGACTCAGGCCGGACAAGAGAGCGGAACTCGTGGATACCCTGCTTTCCAGCCTGAACAAGCCGGACAAAGAAATCGACCGTCTGTGGGCGAAGGAAGTCGAGAGTAGAATTGAAGCCTATGAACAGGGCGTGATCAAGGCTGTATCTCTGGAAGAAGTCCTCAAGAAATACCAATAAAATGAGAATCTCTTTTCTGGAACCGGCTCAGCTTGAGTTGGATGAGGCTGTGAACTATTACAATTACGAGGAGGCCGGTCTCGGTGAGGTATTTCTGTCCGAAATATTGAAGACCCTTGATAGAATTGGCAAGTTCCCGGATGCATGGCAGCCCCTTTCCCGGCAAACCAGAAGGTGTCAAACCAGGCGTTTTCCGTTCGGTGTCATTTACAAGATAGAAGAAGAAAACATTCTGATTGTTGCGATCGCACATCTTCATCGAAATCCGGAATACTGGAAAGACAGACTGTAAAACCGTTTCATGCGCGGGGATCATTTCACCGATCCATACTACGGCAAGGTCAACTCCGGGGTCAGCACCGGACGATCCTGGTCGTACAGGAACGAGTAGGTCGCCAGGGTGGACAACACGCGCTTGGTGTAGCCGCGGGTCTGCTTGAAGGGGATCTTCTCCACGAAGATGTCGAGATCGGAGTTCGGCCTTGCCTTGAGCCACCTTGCCACGGCGCCCTCCCCCGCATTGTAGCCGGCGATCACGAGGGCCGGATGGCCGTCGAACTTGTTCTTCAGGTAGGCGAGATACTCGGCGCCGAGCCTGATATTGGTCGCCGGATCGCGAAGCTCTTTCCTGTTTATCTTGATGTCCAGCCTCCTGGCCATGGACCTGGCGGTGGGCATTATGATTTGCATGAGCCCGATGGCGTTGGCCCAGGACTCCACCCTGGGATTGAAGCCGCTCTCCTCGCGCATCACCGCCCACAGCAACGACTTCTCCACACCGCTCTCCTGCGCCGCAACGGCCACATGTTCGTCGTAGGCAGTGGGATAGGCCAGGGTCCAGTTGACCAGATCGTTGCCGGACGGATAACGTCTCTTCCACGAACTCGAGATCCCGGAGGTCACCTCCCTCACCGCGTTGAATTGCCCCATTCGTCGAAACAGCGCCGCGGCGGCCCAGTGAATTTCCGCTGAACTGTCCGGGGAGCCGAGCGCTCTCTGGATTTCATGGCGCGCACGGGTTGTCAGGCCGAGGCGAAGCAATTCCATTCCCGTGGCGAGCCCGGGATTCTCGCCGAGCAGATCCGGGGAAAAGGTTGTGTTGAGTTTCCCCCCCGGAGGCGAAAGACGCGCCATCAGCGCTTGCGCCCGGCCCGAATCGATCTCGTTCAGGCGCCCGTGTGCGACAACCATGTAGTATGACAGGGGAGCGGAGGCGATGACCTGTTCGTAGATATCCGCAGCTCGCCCCGTGTCGCCCAGGAGCTCCTCCACGCGGGCCATCCAGTACCCGGAGCGACCGGCGGTGTACCAGCCGCTCTCCACGGGGAAAAGCTCGTAGTACATGGAAAGGAATTTTTTGGCGGATTCGAGCTCGTCGTGGGTGAGGGCGTCCAGAGAGGCGATCCACAGCGCTTCGGCGCGCATGTCCCCGCTCGGGTACAGCGTGGGTATGGACAGGATCAGTTTCTTGAAGGTGTCGCGATCCCCGAGCGCCAGGTGGCTGCGAGCGGCGTGCAGACGCGCGTCGTCCGCGTACGAGTGATGCGCAAACTCCTCCTCGATGACGGCGAAGAGACGGATGGCGTCCAGGTGTCGATCCGACGACACGTAGGCCCGACCGCCCTTGAGAAGCGCCTTCACTCGGATGTTGGGATCGTCGCAAACGGATGCGGTTTCTTCAAACAGCTGTGCGGCTTTTCCGTGGGTCTTCATCCTCGTCATGACGATCGCCCGCTCCAGCCTGGCGCGGCAGTACAGCTTTCCGTTCTTCCTCGCGAGCCGGATGACTTTTGCAAAGGAGGCCTTTGCTTCCGGGTTGCGCATCTTCTTCATCTGCCTCGTCGCCTTGTCGTACGCCCTGAGCGCTGCCGGTTTTTCCTTTCGGATCTTGACCGGCTCCTTCCCGACCGCCTCGAGAAGCGAGTCCTCTCGCCTCGACGCGAGTGAAGTCCAGTGACCCCCAGGAGATTGGGCGCGTAGCTTTTCGATGATCTCCAGCCCTTCATCCGCGCGCTCAGGGTCGATCTCGCCGTCCGGGCCGCCGGATCGCGCAAGACAGGTCACCAGTCGACTCAGGGCCTCCTCTCGCCTGTCCTCCGAGGGCCGGTCGTCCAGAAACCCCCTGTAGGCCTGTTCGGCCTCCTCCCAGCGTTCGAGATGCCTCAGGGAATCGGCGGTGATAACGGCTGCGTTCGATGCCGGGGTTGTTCCCGGGGCGACGGCGTCGGCAAGTTCCATGGCGAGATCGTACTTCTTGAGAGCCAGGGCGCTCCTGGCCGCAGTCTCCCACGCGATGTCCGCCACCAGGGGCAGCTGGTGGGCCAGCTGTGGAAGCTCCCTCAGGGCGCGGGCGTTGTCGCCGAGTCGTTGAGCCAGATACGCGGCCAGAAATCGTGCTCGGGGGGTCAGGATTGGGTCCTCCACCGCTGCCGCCACGTCGTCGAAAATCCGCATGGCGTCTTCGAGACGATCTTCGGCCAGGGCGACGGCCGCCTCGCCCTCGAACACGTCTTCGAAATACGGGGCCAGCTCCGCAACATCGATCAGGTCGGAATCCGGCTCGTCGGGCTCTGCCGCGGAAGCGTCCGGCGATCTGGCGGGCTCGGGTAGTTCACGAATCGTTGCACCTTGCTCCCGAAGCGCGCATGAAGCGATGCACGATAACGCAAGGAGGGCCAAAAAGCCGATCCTGTGGCCGATGCGCAACATGGAATACAGCCTATCAGCGCTCGCCCGTTTTGCGCCAATTTTAGGTTCAATCAAAAAAAGCGACCACCTTGACACAAAGAATGACCACCTTGTATCGTCCCGACAACGACTTGCACCAGGACTGCGGGATCGAGTCCCTTTTCGGGTATTCTCGACAGGTGCGAAAGGAGCGATCGATGTTCAGAAAAATCACAATCGGACTGGTTGCGGCGGCGCTCGTTGTGCTCTTCGCCGGTCAGTCGTGGGCTGGTGACGACGATGAAGGATTCGTCGGCGTCGGTGCCAATTTTTCCTGGAACAACTTCAAGAGGCCCATGCTCTCGTACTCGGGCGCTGACGTCACCCCGGCCAGATCGGCCATGTCCTTCGATGGACCAAACTTCGGTGGCGCCCTCCACTGGGGAATCACAAACCAGCTCGTGCTGACCGGCACAGTGGATTTCGGGTTCTTCAACCACACGGTGTACCCGTACCCCGAGAGGGGCGCGGGGGACATCGACTCGTTCACGGCCAATTTCTGGCAGGTGGGCGTGCTTGTCGGCGCGAAGTATTTCTTCTCGCAGCCCGAGGAAGGCGGCGTCAACCTCTATCTCAGCGCGGCGGTCGGCAAGTACTTCGCGGGCGCCGGCAGCAACGGCAAGGCAAGCCAGAATCGCGACGCCATAAAGAGCGCCTTCTATGATGAAGACAGTTGCGAATATCAAGGCTGGGATACCTGCGAGGAAGATGGAGATAAGATGAATGACGATGATCTCGACGATGAATGGAAGGATTTCATCAAAGAGGATCCGGGCGAGGAACTGTGGGAGGATGCCGAGGATGACGATTCCGACGCACAGAACGGCATCGACGCCGAACTGGAAATGATCGGCAAGCTTTCATCCCCGTTCGTGGTTCAGGTAGCCGTGGGCGCGGAGTTCTTCGCCACGGATGCCTTCAGCATCGGCGCCGATATCCTGGGTCTTCGCTTCACCTACGCCTCCGCAGATGTGGGCAAGGTCGACGGGACCAGCGTCGCCTCGGGCACCGGCGCCTGGACCGGCGAGCAGAAAATCATCAATCTCTACGTCTATTCCGGCCTCACCATGAACTTCAACCTGACTTCGGGTGCCGGTGACTCCGGCAAGAAGAAGGGCAAGGAAGAGAATGTTCCCGCTGACGATGGATGGGGAACCCCGGCCGGAGGCGGAGGCGCGACTGACGATGGCTGGGGCTCGGGTGGCGGCTGGTCCGCCGGCCCGACCGCACCGGCTCCCGCACCGGCTCCTGCGCCGGCCCCCGCAGCTGCACCGGCACCGGCTCCCGAAGCCGCTCCCCCTCCGCCCCCTCCGCCCCCTCCCCCCGCCGGAGCCCCCTATTGATTGGGAACCTACCGGGATAGTCTTTAACCCCTCTTTAAAAAAACCAGACTCTTCACCTGTTCAGGTATCTCGCCGTGAAAATGCGCGTATAATGCCGTTCCCCCCTCAGGAAAAGGGGCAGATTGGCCGGAGTTGAATGTGCTTTGTGGTTTGATTTAAAGAGAAAGAAATTACGTTGCCAACACCTGAAAATACAAGGCCGGTGCACCACCTAGCCAGGCTTTCGTACCTGCAAGCCCTGTTCGTTCACCGACGGGTGCTCATCGTGAGCGACGATCGCTCCCTGGCTTCATTCATGCTGGAATCCCGCGCGCGCTATGTCTGCGCCATTTCGGACCGGGAATCGAGCGAACCGTGGCAAACCGATACGGAAGACCACGGCGGCGAGTTCAAGGTTGTAAACTATGACGATATCGAATTTCGGGACGGTATGTTCGATGTGGCCATCGTCCTGGATATCACTGCGGTCCCTTCGCATGTAGCTTTGCTGAACGAACTCCGCAGGATCGTCGGTCCCAAAGGGGTGGTGGTTGCCGGTGCGCCCAATCCGATCTGCGAGCAGAGAATCGGCCCGGAGCCAAATACTCCGACCATCGACTACTACCAGCTGTACGAGATCCTGGCAGACGCCTTCCCCAGCGTGCAGATGATCGGGCAGGCTCCCTTCCTGGGGTACGCGGTGTCCGATCTCGGCGCAGGGGAAGAAAGCGACGGAGTGAGTTTCGATTCGGGGCTTCTCGAGTCCGGCGCCGAGGAGATCGAGTGGTTTCTGGCGATTTGCGGGGACTCTCCCATGGAACTCGAACCTTACTCCATCATACAGGTTCCCCTCGACACAATAGAGATGGGTGGTGGTTCGACCCTGGAGCTCGCGGATGCGCAGCGGGAGGTGAGCGAGCTTCACGACGAGAGGACGACCTGGAAGAACGAGAAGGAAACCTTGCGCGACGATGTTCACCGGATAGAGGCGGATCTCAAGGAGGCCCGGCTCGAGATGGGGACGCGGGGCGTCAAGATCGAGAGCCTTCAAAAGGATCTGGAGCACGAGTGCCAGGAAGCCGAGGCGGCACGGGCGCGCGCGGTCAACGTGGCCAAGCAGTTCGACGACGAACGCAAGGCGCAGCAGGCCAAGCAGATCGAAGTGCAATTGGCCCGGCAGGGCGAACAGAACAAGCTCAAGGAACAGGTCAAGAAAACACAAGACGAGGCCAGGCAAGCCCGAATGAGAGCGGAGTCCGCAGAAGTCGCACGGGACCAACTGGTCGAACAGACCCGGGCCGATCTGGTCGATCTCGAAAAACTGCGGGTTAGACAGGAAGAGCTCGAAAGCAACCTGTCCGATCATCAGGAAAAGGAACGAGATCTCACGGAGCAGCTGGCCCGATCCCGCGAACAAGCACAGGAGGCGCAAGAGGCAAGGGCGGCCCTGTCGGCGATCGAGGATACCGCCCGGAAGGACCGGGAGACGTTCGAAGGGGAGGTCGTTTCTCTCGAGAAACAACTGGCGCTGATCGGGGGAGATCTCCGGGCTGCCAGGGAAGACCTGACACGCCATGAGGCTCTCTCCCGGGATCTGGTGGTTCAGCTCGATGAGCGCGCCTCGATCGAGGTCGAGAAGGAAGAGCTGGACACTAAAATCCAGGACAGGAACATCGCCCTGGCGCAGCGGGACGGAAAAATCGCTGAGATGGAGGCTGATCTACAGGCCGCCGGCTGGCGTGCCGACGAGCTGGAGGCGCGCGGTGAAGAAAAGGATCGCGCCCTCGAGGAAACCAGGACGATGCTGTCCGTGAAGGAAGACGAACTCGCAGCTGCCTTCGGAGCCATATCCGGGCAGCACCGCGCACGTGTGGAGGCCGAGCTCGCTCTGGCAACCACCGAAGCCCGTCATACGCAGACCGAGAAGGAGCTCGACGAGTTCATCGAACATTCGCGAGAGCTCGAGGCCGAGTTTGCAGCGGTGGTCGGCGCCTGCTCGGGTCACCATCGCGCACGTGTGGAGGCCGAGCTCGCTCTGGCAACCGCCGAGGCCCGTCATGCAAGGACCGAGAAGGAACTCGACGAGTTCATCGAAAGAGCTCGCAACGCGGAAGAGTCTTTCGTTCAAAACGGGGAACGTTCCTCCAGCGAGCTGGCCTTCCTGAAAAGCCAGCTGACCTCTGCGGAAAACCAGCTGGCCTCTGCGGAAAACCAGGTGACCTCTCTGGGAGGCGATCTGGCCTCTGCGGAAAACCAGGTGACCTCTCTGGGAAACGAGCTGATCTTTCGGGAAAACGAGCTGGAGGCGGACCGTGAAAAAATTCGCAATCTCGAGCCGTACAAATCAAAGGTGGAGGAACTCAACTCGGAGATCACGTCAGGGGCGAAACTGCGCGCGTCCATGGAGAATGATCTGGCCGATCTCGAAGACAAGCTGGTCGAGAACAACACGCAGCTGGCCGGGGCGAAGGAACTGATCGACGACCTGGAGCGCAGGGCTTCCGAGTCCGAGGGCGCACTCGCAGCGACTCGTTCCGAAATGGAAGGCGCTATAAAGCACGCGGACAAAAAATCGCTGGAGCTGAACGAGGCGGAGGCGAGGATACGGCTGGAGGTGGCAAAGGAAATCGCGGAGGTGAGGGCCGACGCAAAGGAGGGGGAGAATCTCCAGATGGAGCTGGCCGACGTCCGTCTTGAGCTCAATGGTATGAGAGCCGAGCTCGCGGGCGAGGTGGAGAGAACCCGGCAGGCCGGAGCCGATGCAGCCCGCCTGGCGGGAGAGAATGACGACGTAAAGGCTCGGCTGGATGAGCGGGAGCGAAGATTGAACGATTGCGCCGACGAAGCTACCGCCGGGGAGAGGGCGTTGCTGGCAATGCGGGACGAGGTCGATTCGCTCGGGCAACAGATGGACGCCATGCGCGAAGCTCTTCGGGCGGAGCAGGTTCGCAGCCGCTCTCTCCTGGCGGAGGTGGATCGCCTGGGTGAGTTTGAGGAACAAACGACCGCCTTCGACAGGGAAAGCGAGGGAAAAGCGGCTGACTTCGACAGGGAGCGCGAGGAGAACGCCGCCAGGATCGGGCAGCTGGAGACCAGGATTGAAAGTGTCGAGGCCTCTGCAGAAGCGGGACAGACCCAACTCAAGGAACAAATTGCCCAGGCGAACGAACGGGCGAGCCAGTACGAGCAACGCATCCAATCCCTCCTCGAGGAAGTCGAAGTCGAGAAGGAAAAGGCCGCGAAATCCGCGCTCGATGAGACTGCGGCGGCGGAGCTGGTTCAGATCCGGCTAACCTCCGCAAAACAAGCCGAGACCATAAGGCGTCTCAGCGACGAGAGCAAGGAGCGCGAGCCTCTTTTGGAGTCGCTCACGTCCCAGCTCGAGGAGCGCGAGCAGCGCGTTACCATGATGGAGCGAAAGGCTCGGCAGATCGAGGACCAGCTCAGGGAGCACGAGGGCGATACCGCCGCGTGGAACACGGAACTCAAGTTTCGCAACACGAGGATCATCCAGCTCGAAAAAGAGATCTCGGAGCTGAAGGAACAGCTGACCGAAAATCTCCAGATCGTGCATGACGATGAAGAGGAGGCATCCGGACAGCTGTTGCAGCCGGTCAGATCGAGAGATGCCCCCGCCGAAGTTGCCGCCATGAAGCACCAGGTGTCCGACCTGAACGAGCAACTCGGGGACAGGGACGCGGAACTGCTGATCATGCATGGCAGGCTGGAGTCCGAGAACAGGAATCTCGAGAAAACCCGTCAGGCGTTGAAGAACATGCTCGCAGGCGGCGGGGTCGAATCGGGGACGGCCGTTCACATCAACGATATCCTCTCGGCCCTGAAACGAAAGTAAGGGCGCAGCATGCTGCGATGATTGATCGCATCCTCTCATGTACAATATTCAACGCCACAATGGTCCAATGTTGTCGGCACTCCCTGCGCCAGCACCGCGGAAATAAATCCCGCGGCCAGAAATGCGCCACTTCGTGTCGGAAAGGGCTTCGCACTGAAGCACAAAGAGCCCTAATGGCTTTTTCTGAAATGTCTTTTCGTAGGCCTCGGGCCTTTTGTGTTCTTCATTTCTGGCCGCGGGATTTACTTCCGCGGGACAGGGCCAGGCGAAAT
>JAUXHN010000232.1 GCA_030621515.1 Deltaproteobacteria bacterium
AACGGGATGTACATTGTCTACGTCAACGTCAATCCGGTTGAGTGAGGCGGAGCGATAAGCCTTTTGTAAGAGTGACAGACCTTTTTCCGAAGGTTCCGACCTTGATTTCGGAAACCTACCGGCGGCGTGAGAAGAAGGAGGGAAATTTCTTGAGGAGCGGGTCGTTGCGATAGATGAATAGGCCGGCCGCGCGGACTTCGTCGTAGAATTCGTGAAGCAGGGTCCAGGCCTTGGCCCTCATGTTCAACCAGTTCTTGCAGAACTGCCCGGATCCCATTGACTATGCTCCGCCCAGCATTCACTCTCCCAGAACTATGCCTCCTTTTCATCTGACCTTGACCGTAGAAAAACAAGAGTCGCCCACGCGCCTGGATGTGTGGCTGTCGGCCAACGTCTCCGATCTCTCGCGACGGCGCGCCCAGAGGCTCATCCTCTCGGGCAGCGTGACTCGCAACGCTCGGATAGCGAGGAAAAGCAACCTGGTAAAGGAAGGCGACCTGGTGGAACTCCACACGGATCCGGCCCCAAAGAATTGGACCGCCCTGCCCTCGCCGCAGCTGGATTTCGAAACGGTGTATGTGGACACGGACCTTGCAGCGATTGTCAAACCATCCGGCGTTCCGACCGTGCCCCTTTCCCCGAACGAGCCGGGAACACTGGCCGGGGCCATCGCGTCCCGCTTTCCCGAATGCGCGACCATCGGCAGGAGTCCCGGCGACAGCGGCCTGATCCATCGCCTGGACGCAGAGACCTCCGGGCTCCTTGTGGCCGCGAGAAATACTGAAACTTTCGAGCGCTTGCTGGAGATGCAGCGCAACGATCAGATAGAGAAGCGTTACACCGCCCTCGTCAAATCGACGGGCGCCCAGCTACCCCCGATCATCGATCTTCCTCTGGGACCGACCGATCGGGGAGGCAGGAGGATGCGCCGCGATCCGTCCGGCACCCCCGCCACGACCCTTGTTCGCCCGGTCGAGGAGCGCGGCGAATTTCTTCTGGTGGAGGCGACGATTCATCGTGGTTTGCGGCACCAGATCCGCGCCCATCTGGCCCAATCGGGCTTTCCCATCGTCGGCGATCAGCTCTACGGCGACGCCACGGTGAAGGGACCGGGGCGGATGTTCCTCCACGCTACCTCCATCGTCATGCGGCACCCGAGCGATCCGAATCGCGATCTGCACCCGGAGTCACCACTGCCGGCGAAACTGACAAAATTTCTGATTGATCTCGATTCCGCGAAACCCTGACCCTATCTCAAGATCTCGGATTTACGTCAGTCGGTCTTTCCCAGTTGCTCCACCAACCGGGCGCCGCGCCCCTCGCCGGTCGCCAGGATCGTTCGATTCTCCCCCTCGCCAAGCTCGATAGTCAGAACGAGCGCCTGGTCCGGCCACAGGTCCGAAAAACGATCGCACCACTCCACCAGGCACACCCCGTCCCCTTCGTAGTATTCCCACAAACCGAGATCGTATAGCTCCGATGGACTCCCAAGTCGGTACAGGTCCATGTGGAACAGCGGGAATCGGCCGCCGTAGTACTCGTTTATCAGCGTAAACGTGGGACTGTTGACCGGCACGTGGCTCGGCACACCGACAGCCCGCGCGACCATCCTGGCGAGAAAAGTCTTGCCCGCTCCGAGATCGCCACAGAGCCCCACCACGTCACCGCGCTCGAGCAGAGCCGCGAGGCGCTCGCCGAACTTCCGCGTCTGCTCCTCGCTCTCTATCTGAAATATTTCCGATTTCATGACTTGTTTCATACCATCACAAGACCAGGACCGCGATACAATGGGCATCATGGCAAGCAAAAAGACAATCTCCACTCCATATGGAGAGATCGGCCTGTCGGAGTCCGGCGAGGGCGACCCTCTCCTGATGATCCACGGCCTGTTCGCGTCCGGCGAGACCTTCAATGAGCTGCGCGAACGTATACCGAAGGGTGTTCGCGCCATCGCCCCCGATCTGCCGGACTGCGGAGACTCCACGGCAAACAATGCGTTTCGACCCACCTGGGACGGGTACGCGCGTTCGGTGATCGGGCTGGCCGATTCCCTCAAACTGGATCGGTTCGATCTCCTGGGACACTCCATGGGCGGGGGTATCTCCATGAAAGTCGCGGCCGCATGGCCCGACAGGGTCAGGCGCCTGGTGCTCGTGGACGCGATCAGCCTTCCTTACCCGGTCCCGCTCAAGGGACGCCTGCCCCTCAAGCCGATTCTGGGCGAGCTGTTGTTCCGGATGTACGGTCGCAAGATGTTCGTCGACTATTTCGAGAACGACGTTTTCTTTGATTCCTCCAGAATGGATCGGGACAAGGTGCTCCGGTTGTTCGACACCTTCGCCAACAAGAGAGCGCCAGCCCTGGAGGCCCTGCGAGCCACGGCCAACCCGTCACCGGTGGGCGAGATCGTCGAAAAGGTGAGCTGCCCCACCCTCATCCTCTGGGGCGATAAAGACGCGCTGGTCCCACTGGACGTGGGCAGGCAACTGGAAGGCCTCATTCCCGACGGAGAACTCCATGTCATAAACGATTGCGGCCACTCCCCCCTCGAGGAGCGCCCGATCGAGGCGTCGCGCATCATATGGGAGTTCTTTAAAAGAGGGATTGAAGATATTTCAGTCGAGCGGAGTCACAGTCCCGACACAAGTAAAATAAATCCTTGAATCATGATGAAAGGAAAGTGATCGAAATGAAGGCAATGACAATTTTGGGGCTCCTGGCATTCTCCATGACAGCGGCGCTGATCTTCTTCGGCTGTCAGACCGATGACACCGTAAACAGCGGTTCCGATTCCGACAGCGACTCGGACTCCGACAGCGATTCCGACTCCGACAGCGACTCCGATTCCGACAGCGATTCCGATTCCGACAGCGACTCGGACAGCGATAACCCGTACTGCGCACAGACCTGCTTAACGGCCGCAAACTGCGTCCCCGCAAGCTCCAACGCCATAACCGATGCCGACAACTACAACTGCAACTCCGACGGTTTCTGCGAGTACACAGGATGCAACTCCAACACCGAATGCGATCAGGTCTTTACCGGCATGAACTATGTCTGTGTTGATTCCGGATGGGGGATCCCCAGCTGCCTGGCGCCGTGCACCACCCCGGACGACTGCGATCTCGGCTCGGCGGCCTACGATGCGGACAATTACGATTGCAACAACAACGGGTGCGTCTACACGGGGTGCAACAGCAACGCCGAATGTGACCAGTCGTTTTCGGGTTACACCTGCCAGGATCCCATGAGTCTGGGTTACGCGTTCTGCGCCCTCCCCTGCGCCACACCGGCGGACTGCGGCGGTGGCGGCGGCGCGGCCTACGACGCGGACAATTACGACTGCGTCTCAAACGAGTGCCTGTACACCGGTTGCAACTCGGACACCGAGTGCCAGTCAACCCCCTCCATGGGCTCGGACTGGGAGTGCTTCGGCCTGTAGGGGGTCAGTCGGAGTTGGCCGCCTTGACTGCCTGGAGAATACCGTACGGCGTCAGCGTGATGGACGAATCGCCGGTCGGCTCTTTCTCTATAACTTCAAGAGTCTCGAGATCGATGACGGCGCCGAAAGGAACTCCGCCCGAGCCGGTCAGGGACAGGAGCGGCGTGTTTGTGAAATAGGCGCCGGGGAAATGCAACCGCGCCTGATCGGCCACAAGGTTCATGGCCGGGGAATTGGAGCCTATCCCGGAGGTCACGGCGAAGAGGACAACCCCGTTGTTTTCGGTGAATAGCGGTGCGTAAGCCTGGGCAAACTGATTGAACCAATCAGGACAGTATGGTCACGACAAGTCATCCAGCAGGATGACCAGCGACTGGGCGCCTGAATAGCAGGCGATATCCTCCATTGTGAAGGTCTTTTCCACCTCCTCCTCCGGATCGATCACCCAGTTGGCGTTCTCATCGAAGTAACCGTTGAACGTCCAGTTTCCTATGTTCTCATTGAGGGTCAACCCGCTTGCCGGACCCCATTCGTAGTCGGGACATGCGGGTGTCGTATCCGATTCCGTATCCGTGTCAGTTCCACTGTCGGCGTCGGCGTCCGAATCACCCGAACTATCTCTACCATCGTCGCCATCGCAGGCCGTGAAACACGGCACAACCGCAATCAGTCCCGCGCACAACAACACGCCCCATAATATTTCTCTTCCGATCATGTTGTCCTCCTTCTTTACAATACTACACTTGAATTGTGGATGATGCACGATTCCATGAAGAAAAAACATGACGGGCTCCGAGGAAAATGCGCACGAACGTCATTGCCCGAGTCGATGTGTCGATCTATAAGCCGTACATGAAGATTCGACTGATCTACCCCAGATGGCCCAAGCTGCCCAACCAGCGAGAGTTCCACCTCCCCCCCCACGGCCCCGTGGTTTTCGCCGCCACTATTCCGGACGAGCACGAGTTGCGCTTCACCGACGAAAACGTGGAAGAGATTGATTTTGGCGAGAGCGTGGACGTGGTGTTCATCTCCATGATGCTCACCTGCCAGGCGCCCCGGGGATGGGAGATCGCGGACGAGTTTCGCGGACGGGGTATCCCGGTGATTTTCGGAGGTATCTCCACGGCGCTCCACCCGGACGAGACCGCAGGACACGCGGACTCGGTCTTCATGGGGGAGGCAGAGGGCCGCACGGAGGAAGTCCTGGCCGACCTGGAGGCCGGAAGGCTCCGCAAGGTCTACAATTACCTCAACGATCCCGTTCCCATAGAGACAGTCGGAACAGCGCGTCGCTCCATTCTCAATCGCGAAAAGTATAACTACCGCGGCCTCCAGATGCCCGATCTGGTGCACGCATCGAGGGGTTGCAAGTTCAACTGCTACCCGTGCTGCGTCAGGTATCTGGGCGGACGATCCTTTCGACCCCGACCCATCGACAAGGTAGTGCAGGAGGTCAAATCCATCCCCAACTCCAAGCTCTTCTTCGTGGACAATTCCCTGGCCCAGGACAAGGAGTGGGAGATCAAACTATTTGCGGCCCTGGCTCCCCTCGACCGGCACATCATCTCGCACCCGGTGGAGGACGACGACGATGTACTCGAGGCCGCCGTGAAGGCGGGCCAGTGGTGGGTGTACCAGGCGGTCTTCGACACCTCCGATTTCATCAGGAAGCGGATTCGACGGCTCAAGGATCACGGCATATTCGTGGAGGGAACCATCCTCCTGGGCCTGGACGATCACGATGAGGACTACATCAAACGACTCGTCGACTTCCTCCTCGAAATCGAAATGGATCTGGCCGAGTTCACGGTCATAACCCCCTTCCCCCATACCAAGGCGTTCGACGACTATGAATCCCAGGGACGGATACTTCACAAGGACTGGAAACGCTACACGGCCGGCGAGGTGATCGTTCAACCCGCGAAGATGACGCCGGACAAGCTCCAGGAGATGTACCAGTACGCATGGGACACCTTCTACGCGGACGAATCCCAGTCGGTGAAGATGGCGCGCGTCCTTCTCCCCACGGTAAAAGCCGACAGGAAACGAGCGGCCTTTTCAGGCTAGACCGCAAAGATCACTTGGCGTCACCCCGCCAGATGGTAAGATGCGCCAAAATGCATTGAGGAGGAAGTAATGATCGAAAGAACTGGGTTGAAGGTATTTATTATAGTCATCGCCGCGCTGTTCATCTCCGTGGGATGCGGAGGCGGCAAGGCGAAGGTCGAGATCTCGTCGGGGGACGACGCAAAGAAGAGTTCGAAGCCGTTCGACGCGCCGAACATCGGCAGCGGCGGCGGCGGCGGCTTGTCATCCGCTCTCAATGAGAGCGACGAGCAGCTGATAGTCCCTGGCTCCCAGTACGGTGAGGCCCCACCGGTGAAGCATGCCAAGAAAAAGGGAAAGAAGAAAAAGAAGGGAAAGAAGGGGAAAAAGGGGAAAAAGGGCGGCGCGCCGGCGATCCCCTACACGGACGGAATCGCGGATCAGATGGAGGGCCTCATGTGGGGCATGACCGTCCGGAAGGTAGTATCCATCTTCGAGTTCAGGGTGAAGGAGACCTACTCGGAAGAGCTGTCCGCTGCTGCCGGAGACGCGCTGGCGGAGGACGCCATCCGCACCAAGATGATCCGGGAACTCTCCAGAATGACCAGGAGCTTCGTGGAGTTCAAGGGTCAGCGCACGGGTTTCGAGTCGCACATGATCTCCGACGAGTTCACCCATAACAACAACGAATCCATGCTGGTCTGGGATGCCGGGAAGTACGTGGAGTACCTTTTCTTCATCGATAATCGCTTCTGGAAGCGCCTGCGCGCTTTCAGAAAGGACTCCTTCCAGTCCGACATCAGCTTCATGGATTTCCTCGGCTCGTTGGAGAACCGTTTCGGGGGCGAGGGTCAGGAGTCCTTCGACGATCAGGGCGACCTGGAGAAAGTAGCATGGCGCGACGAGGATACCTACGCCGACGCGATTGATCGTTCAGCCTTCTTCGGCGCCTACGGACTCCGCTTCTCCGCAGCGATTACGGCCACATACCTGGATGAACTCCGGTCAAACAAGGGTCGCGACACGGGCGCGGTGGCGGATGACATCTCCACCATGGTCGACTCGGTGACCTCCGGAGGGGAAGAACTCACCGACCACCAGTCCTCGGTGATCGACGGCTATACCGGTCAGGCGCAAGCGGGGCCGGGCGCAGCCAAGGTCGACACAACTCATTCGGTCACCGGCAAATACAAGAAAAAGAAAGGAAGCAAGAAGGCGAAGGAAGAGAAAGAGGAGCCCACTCCAGTAAAAGATAAGGGCACCAAGGACGACATCGACGACCTTTTCTAGTCATTCGCGGCCAATTAAGGCATCTTCCGGCTTTCGTTGGCTTCGCCGACCGTTGACTGTTCTCAGTGTGCATAGCTCGACTACGG
>JAUXHN010000324.1 GCA_030621515.1 Deltaproteobacteria bacterium
GACGCCGTCTTCCTCCCGGCGAATGTGCCAGCGACTCTCGCCCGGGTCCCAGATGCCGACGCCGTCGTTGGTGGCGACCCATGTTCGCCCTCGCCGGTCCACGAGGGTGCTCCACACCACGTTGTCCGGAATCCCCTCGGCGGTGGTCCATGCCGACCAGGTCCGTCGCCCGGGCCAACGGGTGACACCGGCTCCACCCTGGCCGATCCACAAGGCGCCCGAATCGTCCTCGAGGGCGCACAAGACCCAATCAGAAGCAAGACCCTGCTTTTCGGTGATGGACCGCCATTGCCCGTCTGCCTTGTAGAACAACCCCTCGGTGCTCGGCACGAGCGGGTTGCCGTCGCGGTCGAGGCTGAGCGCACCCCACCCAACGGTTCTGGGCGGGATGCCGTCATCATCATGAACGAAGCGAGATGTCCCCGCCGGTTTTTTCAGGAGATGGTGCATGCTGCGAAGCCACACGGTCCCGGAACTATTGACCAGGAGCGTGGTAGTTTTCTCTTCGGGCACGCCCTCGCTCTTCGAGAACACCTCGATTTTACCGGTGTCGGGGCGAAGAACGACAACGGATCCTTCGCACGCAAACCACACCAATCCATCCGGCGCAACGGTCACAGCGGTCGTTCGATTTTTCGGCAGGCCATCCTCGGTAGTCCATGTTCGAAGCAATTTTCGGGTTTGCCCGTCGAACTCCAGAAGACCCTTGTTGGACACAATGTATACGTGATTGGAATCGCTCAGAGCGAGACGCTGCTGTACGACGTCCTTGCGAAGAAGGAGTTCGTCATCAATCCCGGTGAGAACCTGTTCGAAAGAGAGGCCGTCGAAATACATGACCCCGGCGTGGGTCGCCGCCCAGAGGGTGCCGTCCGGTCCCACAACGAGTTGCTCGATATAGGGCCTCGGCAGACCTTGCTCTTTCCCGAACTGCTCGACGGCCACACCGTCGTACCGGAAGAGCCCGGTCAGGGTCCCGAACCACAAGAAGCCCTCGTGATCTCTGGCCATCGAGGCCACCAGCTTTGTGGCCAGCTCAGAATCAGCGCCCACCTGCTGGAAGACGAAGCGCGGATTGGCCGGCAACGAGCCTGGCTCGTCGCCATGGACCGCGCCGGAACCAACCAGGATTGTCAGCAGCGCGAAGGCCGCATATTGATATGTCTTGGTTTTCAGACAGATCCTCATTTTCGTTTACTCATCCAAGCGCGACATCGAGTAACATCATTGTAGCAAATCCTAACATTGCCCCGATTGTCGACAAGTCTGTTTCATTTCCTTGTAATGACCCCTAATCCCAGGCTCTTACTTGGGGGGGTATGACGGCGGTCCCGGTCCTTCTGTTTTGAGGAGATCCACTGTGTATCCTTCGATCTCGGACAATGGAGCGTTGAGCTCTGGTGGCATGATCGCCATCGTGTCCTCGTATTTCTTGTTCACGAGACGGCCGTCCAGAGGCGTGGCAGAGGTGGGTATCACGCCGACAGTTCGATTCCTGCCGGCCTGTTTTGCCGAATAGAGGCCACGATCGGCCAGCTCGATCACGGATTCTATTGAAACCCTGTTTGGCGCTTCCTCATAAAATGGGAACGGCGCCCAGCCCAGAGAGCACGTGAGACGAATGGCTGCGCTGTCGTCCACTTGAAAGTTGCTTGTCCCGATCGATGACAGAATGTGCTCGGCCTTTGCAATCGCCCGATCCCGATCCGTATCCGGGCACAGCACCAGAAACTCCTCGCCTCCCCAGCGCACAACCAGATCGGATTGGCGAAGCATGGATCTGAGGCGATCCGTGAACTCTACCAGGATTCGGTCTCCGGCCAGGTGCCCGTATCGGTCGTTGACCTGTTTGAAAAAGTCCAGATCGATCATGTACACGACAGCCGTTGACCCGGAGATGGGCTCGCCAGGGGCGTCGCCGCTGAACATTTGAACGATTCGAGGGAGGTCCTGGGCGACAAACTCCGAGAAGTACCGTCGATTTCTCGCGCTGGTCAGCGCATCGGTGAAGCTCAGATCCTTGAGGCGCGCATTCGCCTGCGCCAACCCCGCTCTTCCCTCGACCACCGCCTTTTCGAGGCGAGAGCGGTCATTCTTGAGCTTGCGTGTCCTCAGCCCCACGCCGATGAAAAACACCAGCATAGCAACGAAAAAGAGGAACACCCGAAACCACAAGGTCTCCCACCAGGGCGGGCGCACAACAAAGTCATACATGGCCGCGCGAGGGCTCTCGATGCCGGTGGCCGATACGCAATAGACCTCGAATCTGTAGCTGCCGCCGGGGAGAGACGGGTACCTCGCCTCTCGCAATTCGGTCTCCACGAAATCGTTTTCCAGACCGACCAGTCGGTACTTGAAACGTACTGCGGCAGGGCGGGTGAACGTCAAACCCGAAAACTTCACCCGGAACGTGCCGTCATCATGATCCACGGAAGGTCGAGGCGTCATCATCACCTGCGTTCCACCCAGGGTTGCGGAGGTGATCACCACGTTGGGAGGACTTTCGGGTTTCTCGTCGGCCTCCGGACGGTAGTGCACCAGGCCACGGCTCGTTCCCATGAAGAAGGAGCCGTCCGGCTTAGCCACGGAGGAATCGGAGTTGATATTATCCCATATGAGGCCGTCGGTGTGGTTGAAAATACGAATCGAGAGATCGCTCCGCGATATCCGCCCGAGCCCCTCGTTCCCCCCCGCCCAGATGTTGCCCGCCGTGTCCGACATCACCATGTAGACGGTATCGCTCGGCAACCCCTCCTTCGCCCCGAAGTGGGTAGTCGAAGGTCGCCCGTCGTTGTCGAGCAGCAAACGCGTCAATCCGTCATAGTCGTGGTATCCAAACCACACTTCATTGCCGGAAATAGCCGCCAGCTCATCCGCGTAGTCGAGTCTCAGACCATCGGCTCTGGAGAAGCGGCGCCATTCCTTGCCGTCGAATCGACAAATTCCCTTTGGGCCGGTCGTCCACATCACACCGTCGGGAGCAATCTCAATGTTGCGCGAACACTCCTCAATGCCCTTGGGTAGCTCCCGTCTCTCGAACGATATCTGCCCGTTGTCGGTCCTGGCCTCCAGAAGGAACCCGCTACAGGAAATCCAGATGTCTCCGCTGGGGGCTGTGGTAATCCTGTTTCTCTTTTTGACGCATTCCTCGGGCATGGGGGCCTTCGTTGCCTCGAGGGTCTCCGGGTCAAAGCGCGTCATCCCAAGAGTAGGAGCAACCGCCCAGACCCAGCCCTGCGGCCCCTCGACCAGCTTGGTTATCAGGCTCCCCACGACGCCGTCTTCCTCCCGGCGAATGTGCCAGCGAC
>JAUXHN010000265.1 GCA_030621515.1 Deltaproteobacteria bacterium
CGACGGCCTGGAGATGTCCCTTGGAAGCTACTTCCTCTTCGGGCACGATGAGTCCAAATTCGGCATGCCCGCCGCGGGACCGTCCCTCGCATTCTTCCGCGCAAAGGCGTCTTTCTGAAGTCCTGTTACCTGGAAATAAAGACCCCCACTACTTCTTCCACTCATCCCCCTCGTCCCACTCCTCGCAGAAGCAGTACGCGTCCCCGGTGCCGAGGTTTTCGCACATCACGTAGTAGACGGTCGTGCCATCGAGATACTCACCCTCGCACCCCTGGTTCCAATCATCGAACCAGCCGTCTTCGCCGGTTGTCGGGAACCCGCAGCACTGATCCGCTGGTTCACAGGCTGCCAGAGGATCATCCGTGGTCGGCTCGCAGACCATGCCCTCCCAGCAGTAGCAGAGCGCCTCCTCGGTGCCCAGGCCCTCGCAACCGATGTAGTAGTAGGACTCGCCGGCGAGCCACTCTCCTTCGCACCCGTCGCCGAACGCCTCGATCATCGGATCGCCCTCGGCTTCGGGGAAGCCGCAGCAATCCTCGGCCGGGGTGCAGGCCAGGTCCGGATTCTGGGTCGTGGGTTCGCAGATCGCGTCCTGGTGCTCGATGCACCAGCAGATCGGCTCTGACCCGCCAAGGTCCTCGCACATGATCTCGTACAAGGCGTCGCCGCTGAACCATTCACCCCAGCACTCGCCGTTGTCCCAGTCCACCTCGGCGCCGTCGTCCGGATCCGGGAATCCGCAGCACTCGGACTCGGGCGTGCACGCGGTCTCCTCGTCCTGATCCGTGGGCGTGCAGTCGTATTCGGCATCGGAATCGGAGTCGGTGTCCGAGTCGCTGTCCGAGTCGCTGTCCGAGTCGGTGTCTGAGTCGCTGTCCGAGTCGCTGTCGCCGGTGCCGGCATCCGGGTTCACCGCGGGCGGGCTGCCCCCACACCCGAGGACAGCCACGGCAAGGGTGAATAGAAGATATTTATTGTCGATCATTGTCACCTACCTCCATCTGTTTGGACGATCATAGCATTTTTGAAGGATGTCTGTCGTTTGACGATTGCCCGCCTTCGCCGAGCCTACGGCGTGGTTTTCGACCTTCGATCTTGGACCTTGGAGTAAAAAAAGCGTCTTTCTGAAGCCCTGTTGCTTTTGGCGAGGCATCGTCTAGAATTGTCGACGCCTATGGATATCAATTCCAAAAACGCGGAACGCCTGTTCGCGAAATTCGGCAAGAGCTACAACGGCGGCGATCTCATTTTCGCCGAGGAGACGGAGGCGACCGAGGTCTTCATGATCCTGGAGGGCCGCGTCCGGCTCATTCGAAAAGTTCGGCACGTGGAGAGGGACATCGTAATTCTCAAGGTGGGGGATATATTCGGCGAGAACGCACTGGAAAAGGGGCACATGAGAACGGCCTCGGCTGTGGCCCTTGGCGACTGCCGCGTGCTGGCCTTCGTGTCCAGCGCCTTCGAGGCGCTGATGCGCGATCAATCGGATATCGCGCTCAAGCTGATCGGCCAACTCATCCGGCGCCTCGGAGCTTCCGAGGAGCGCATCGAGAATATGATGTTGCGCGACTCCCAGAGCAAGATCGTCAACACCCTGATCAGGCTCTCGAACCTGGAGTCGCCATCGGAATCCCACGTGATGCTCAGCATTTCGCCCATCGAGATCTCTTCGCGCATCGGGCTCGACGTGGACTCTGTCAAGAGGGGGATCCTCCAGCTCAAGGAGAACAAGTACCTGGGAATCGTCGGGGAGAAGCTGGAGATTTACGACGTGGGCGCCCTCCAGAAGCTCTATCGACTCATGGGGATGAAGGAAGAACTGAAGAAAACCTAGAATCTCATTCTTTTACTGGCGACAAAGAACTAATTAGCAAAATCTTGCCAAACGGGAGGCATGAGATATGCGGAGCAACGGCTTTCTTTCGATGATACTCGTGGCGGCGCTCGTTGCAGCGGCGCCGGCGGTGATGGCGGCGACGGTCTACCTGAACGGTGTGGACATAAGCGGCGTACGGAATCAGACCTTCAAGGAGGCCACAGTCTTCATCGACCACAATGGGGACATCCACATCAACTCCTCGAAGTACAAGGTGGAGGTGGTGAACGACGGCTCGGAGCCCACCGGCACAGCCGCCACCGGGACGGAAGCCGGCGCCAACCCCAGACTCGCCTCCAGATATTTCCTCGCTACCAAGCCTTCCAGAGGTGGTCGCGCGCAATACGACTTGATCGTCAAGGTCAACGGCATCGAACGCAAGCTGATCAAGTCCGGGTCTCCGACGATCATAACGGAGATCTCCGCCTGGTTCGTAAAGGGAAAGAACAAGGTTGAGATCATAGCAAGGAAGAACTCGGCCGGGGGACGAAAATCTGTGTCGTCGTCTGACAAACTGGAGATCCTCATCGGCGCCGGACACGAGGAAGGCAACATTATAAAGATGGACCTGGTCCATGTTTCTTTCAAATGCAACGCCTCGCAAATTACCGAGATCAAGAAGCGCTATACGATCAACGCAATCTGAGCCGTTTCAGCGGTAACATCCCGGTAACAAAGCACTTTTCACCAACCCTCTCCTTGACCGAAACCGGTATTCCTGATACGCAGCTTTATCGGCAGGCTGGCAAATTATTCAGGTTAGGTGAAGGAGACGATGATGAAAGGCACACACCCGATCGTCCTGCTTCTTGTGGGGGTCTTCCTTGGCGCTTGCGGCGCTGCCGATATTTCCGAGGCTGATGTAAGAAAATCGGAACGATTCTACCAGGCGGCGTACATATCCTGGTTCCAGGAACACAACAACCTGGAGGCCATTCGGCACCTCACACGAGCGGTGGAGGCCGATTCGAGCAACGACAATGCCCACTACCTGTTGGGCACCATCAGGCTCGGAAGAAGCGAATACGATCTGGCGGAGAAGCACCTTCGCATGGCGCTCAAACTTCGCGACAAGAGCAGGCCGGCGGTGCGGGTCGAGGCCCTCAATAGTATGGGTGTGTTGTTGATCCACACCAGGCAGCTCGACGAGGCGGTGGCGATGCTGAAGGAAGCCGCGCAGGAGGTTCTGAACCGCGAGCCGTGGCTGGCCATGGGCAACCTGGGCTGGGCGTATATCGAACTGGGCGAGTACGACAAGGCGGTGGAAACCCTGCGCCTGGCTCTGTTCGACCAGCCCCTGTTCTGCGTGGGAAAATACAGGCTGGGTGAGGCCTATTATCACAAGGGCGAGTACCAGATGGCCCTCGCAAGCCTCGAGGGAGCGATACAGATAACTGACGGTGGATGCGATAAAATGCAGGAACCTTATCAGTTGCTCGGAATGACCCACCTGAGAATGAATGACGAGACGGAGGCCAGGGATGCCTTCGGGCGTTGTCATGAAATAGACCCCACCAGCGAGGTGGGGGCCGGCTGCGCAAAGACACTGGCCGGCCTGTAGAGCGTCCGGAGAACAAGTTATGCCGCAAGCGCAACACCAGAGCCACAGGTTCGCAGATACCCTGAAGCGACTGCTTCGGCGCAATGCGGGACCGAACATCCGAAAGATCTTGGAGCGCACGCACCCGGTGGATTTCGCCGGGGTTCTCGACCAGTTTATTCCGGAGGATCAGCTGCGTCTCCTGGCTCTCGCGGGTGGCAACGCAATACAGGCGGAGGTGGTCTCCGCCCTGTCCATGCGAATGGCGATCGATCTGATCGAGTTGATGGAACTGGATCGTGCGGTGGCCATCATACGAGAGATGTCGAGTGACGACAGCGCCGACCTCCTTGGCGAGCTGGACGATAACCTGTCGGCCAGGATCATCGAGGCCATGCCGGTGGAGGAATCCGAAGAGGTCACCGATCTACTCCGATACGGTGAAACCACGGCCGGCGGTATCATGAGCCCGGACGTTCTGACCATTCCCCAGGACGTGACCGCATCGGAAGCCATTCTCACTGTCCAGGAATCCCCGGATGTGGAGATGGCCTTCTATCTCTACGTGGTCAATGACCACGATTCCCTTGTGGGCGTGCTTTCCCTCCGCCAGATAGTCACCTGCCGGCCCGAATCGATCATCAAGGACATCATGAATCCGCAGGTAGTATCGGTCAAAACAGAGGAGGACCAGGAGGAAGTTGCTCGGATAGTCTCTCGATATGACTTCCTGGCGGTGCCTGTGGTGGACGATACGAACAGGCTCATGGGCATGGTAACAGTGGACGATGTTATCGACGTCATCAGGGAAGAGGCCACCGAGGACATTCTCAAGATGGCGGGCGCCGGTGATAATTACGACGAACGGAGGTCCGTGCTCAGATCGATCTGGCTTCGCGCGCCGTGGCTTTCCGCGGCCCTGATCGGCGGCATCCTGGCCTCCTTCGTGATCACCGGGTTCGAAGAAACCCTCGCGCGCTACCTTCCACTGGCGGCGTTCATCCCGGTAATCATCGGAATGGCCGGAAACGTGGGCACCCAGTCCCTGGCCATCGTCGTGCGCGGTCTTGCCACCAGGAAAATCGAGGTCAAAAAATTCTGGCGGGTAGTCGGAAGCGAGATACTCGTCGGCGCCGTTCTCGGAGTTCTTTTCGGATTGGCCCTCGGGGCCATTGGGTTCTTCCGGTTCCAGGACAACGTGGCAGCCGACCCCTTCCTCCTGGCCGTGGCGGTGGGTTCGGCCTCCGCCGTCGCGATGGTGCTCGCCGCCACGGTCGCTGCCTCCATACCCATGCTCTTCGCGCGTTTGCACATTGACCCGGCGGTTGCCACCGGTCCTTTCGTGACGACCGCAGTCGACATTATCGGAGTGATTGTCTACTTCAATATTGTAACGGCCATCGTGTGAGCGCGAGCACACAGATCACCCGGGCGTTCATCCTGCGCACGGTGGACTACCGCGATTCAGATCGAATACTGACCTTGCTCACCAGAGATCTGGGAAAGATAAGCGCCATTGCCAGGTGGGCTCGCAGCTCGAGAAAACGGTTCGGAGGAGCGCTCGAACCATTCGCGTTGCTGGAAGTTTCCCTTGGCCGTGGGCGAGGGCACGACAAGATGCTCCTGCTGAACGAGGCCTTGCTTGTGGACTCTCACCCAGGTCTGGCGACCGATCTCGGCCGCATCGGTTCGGCGGCCCTCGTCACGGAATTGGTGCGGGAGCTCACCCCCGAGAACGATCCGGATCCCCGCATGTTCGATCTTCTGCGTGAG
>JAUXHN010000144.1 GCA_030621515.1 Deltaproteobacteria bacterium
CGGCGTGCTCGAGTGGCATCTTGACGACGGGGTGAACGACGACGCCGACACGAGGCTCTTACAACTCAAAGAGGCCCACTCGGCCGACACGTCGTCGGCGGACTCACTGGCACAGGAGCTTCACGATTACGCGACCCTGGCAAAGCCGATCGCGGGAGAGCTCGACGGCCTTGGCAACTTCAACGCCGCGACAATTGACGAAGCGTTCGTGACGGCCGATCGTCTGGGCGAAGTTCAACTCGGCGGGACACCGCGCTCCGAAGCGGCGACCGACGCCATCTTCCTGCGCAACCAGCTGGCGAACCTGCTCAAGGGCAGAATGCGCCTCGTCCGCTCCGCCGCCCGTTTCGTGTTCCGCGACCACCCGGAGATCATCCGTGAGGTGACCAGCGCCTACGAACGCAAACGACGCGCAGCCGCCCGCCGCGAATCCGACGTGCCGCCGCCGACACCACTCCCTGAGTAGCCAACGCCCCGACGATCTTGTACTGTTTTCCTTGATCAACATTTGTGTTTTTAATCAGGTCGAATTTCAGTCTTGAGGGCACTTAACTGATGGTGGATACGCCAGGAACATATACCGGGCGCAAGCTGGGGGATCGCTACGAGCTGCTGCGGACCCTCGGGATGGGCGGCATGGGGGAAGTCTACCTGGGTCGTCACATCGGCGTGGGCAGGAACGTGGCGGTCAAGATCCTGCGCTCGGTGTTCACCAAGGACGAGCAGATCGTCAAGCGCTTTTACCGGGAGGCCCAGGCCGCTGCCGCGGTCAAACACAAGAATATCGTGGACATCCTGGACGTGGGCGTATCGGATCTGGACGATCCCTACATCGTGATGGAGTACCTGGAAGGGGAGAGCCTCGGCGAACTGCTCACGCGGGTCGGGCCCATCGATCTTGGCGCCGCATGCGCAGTGATGGAGCCCACCCTCGAGGCGTTGCAGGCGGCCCACGATGCGGGTGTCGTCCATCGGGATCTCAAGCCGGACAACATCTTCATTGTGCGCACAAAGAAGGGTCCCCCCGAGATCAAGTTGATCGACTTCGGTATCTCCAAGTTCACCACCGCCGACAAGGAGACCAGATTGACGGCGGACGGCTCGCTGCTCGGGACGCCCTCGTACATGTCCCCGGAGCAGTCCCGGGGCCTGCGGGATATCGACGGACGCGCGGACGTGTACGCCATGGGCGTCATCATGTACGAGATGCTGTCCGGTGAGCTCCCTTTCAGCGGCGACAACTACAACGCGATCCTCATCGCCTCGCTGACCGAGCCCCCAAAGCCGCCCACAAAGGCGTACGCGGGGTTCCCGTTCGTGGCCGAGTCCATAGTGATGAAGGCGCTGCAGAAGAAGAGGACCAGGAGGTTCAAGAGCGCGAGTGAGATGCTCGACGCGCTGCGAGAACTGGAGGACTTCGAGGGAAGGGCGCGGAGCCTGTGGACGGTCACGCGCGACATGAAGAACCCGGGAATAGCAATCGGGGATCTCGGATACGACACGACAACCCTGGATATGGAGGGCCCGATCGCGGCCGAAGTGTTGTCGGACGTGCTCAAGGAGACCCGCACACCGAAAGCCTGGACGGACGCGGGGGAGCACGACGAGAAAGCGCCGGAGAAGAGAAGCCGCCCCGGAGTGCTTCGCTCGATGCTCCTGGCGCTGGCGGTGATGGGAGTCGGAGCGCTGGGGGGACTGTGGGCGACGGGTTTCTTCGAGACGCCTCCACCGACGGATCCCCCGATCGTTGTCGAGGCGCCCCGGGTGGATCCTTCGACAGGGGGCGCGGAGGCAGAGACGGGCGTGCTCATCGAGGTGGTGGGAGCGCCGAAAGGAGCGAAGATCTACTATCGCGACATGATGATCCCGATGAACCCGTTCAGGGTCGATCGGCGCGAGACCATCGCCACTCTTCGCGTGGAGGCCGGGGGGTACAAGCCCTTCGTCGTCGCCGTTCTTCCCACCGAGGACCGAAGGGTGGAGGTTACGATGAAGAAGACGCCTCGACCGGGGTCCGGTGTTCCAGTGGAGATCCCGGCGGGAGCAGGTTCTCTGACCAGGGCGCAGGCGGATCGGGTATACAACACCAAGAAGGGGCAGCTGGTGGAGTGTTACAACCGATCGTTGAAAGACGGCGAGGCGCCTTCAGATAGACCGGTGAACGCCAGGATGACAATTCGGATCAAGCGTAGCGGCACGGTGAAGGGAGTTTCGCTGAGCGGCGCCTCCGCCTATCCGTTGCTTGACGACTGTATCAGGACCTGGGTAAAGACCTGGATCTTTCCGACCACCGGGGCGGGCGGGACGGAAGTTTTCAAGATTCATTTCACCCCTCGTTGAAGAGAGCGGAGTATCATGTGCAAAGGTAATCTGGATCTGGTGGATCTCGATCAGAAGGCCACGGGATATCGGCGGTTCCTGAGTTGTTGGGTATGGCGCGGGGCCGGCCTCACGTACATCGTGGATCCCGGGCCGCGATCGACCATCGGGTATCTCATCGATGAGCTGGCGGCGCTCGGGGTAGAGAACCTGGACTTCGCGATCCTCACCCATATCCATCTGGATCACGGCGGTGGCGCAGCGCAGGTGCTCGATGCATTTCCCGGTGCAAGGCTCTACTGCCATCCGGACGGCGTCAAACACATTATTGATCCCGAGCGGTTATGGGCGGGATCGAAAAAGGTGCTTGGTGAGACGGCTCAAATGTACGGGAAACCGGATCCGGTTTCGCCGGACGCCATCGCGACGAAGGAGGATCTCTCGAGCCGAGGCATCGATGTCATCATGACCCCCGGACATGCGGTGCATCACGTTTCATTTCTTCACGACTCCATTCTGTACGCCGGTGAGGCCATCGGCACCCATCAGGTAATTCCGAGCGGGGATCTGTACCTGCGACCGGCCACTCCGCCCCGTTTCTTTCTGGACCAGGCCCTCGGATCTTTCGAGAGGCTCCTCGCAATAAAAGAGGAACCTCAGGTGACAGCCTTCGCCCACTACGGGCGAGCGGACGGTGCGTTCAGGTATATTCGCGCCGCACGGGAGCAGCTCGTGAGATGGGTGGATACCATCCGGGAGTTGAAGGAAGAGTCCTCCGATGACCTGGAACCGCGCCTGTTCGCGAGGTTAATGGAGATCGATCCTCTGTACGGGCAGGGGCATTTCGATCAGCTCGACGAGGATCTCCAGATCCGCGAGCGACACTTTCTGGGCAATACCCTCGATGGGATTTTGGGATATCTGGGACAGGGGTAACGGATGACGAGATCAGGGCGGGCACGGGGACCCGCCCCTACGAATGGCGATACGTCATTGTCTGTAGGGGCAACCCTCTGTGGTTGCCCTGTCGTTGACATATCAGGACGACACGGATTTCAGGGCGCATACATGGATGCGCCCCTACTACAGGGGAATATTTCCGTGTTTCTTGCGCGGTCGTTCGATCTTCTTGCCGGCGATGGTCTCCAGGGCGTTGATGAGGCGGGATCGGGTCTCCGCCGGTTCGATCACCGCGTCGATGTAGCCCAGCTCCGCGGCCTTGTAGGGGTTGGAGAAGTTGTTCTCGTATTCCTCGACCAGCTCGGCTCGCTTTGCTTCCGGATTGTCGGCCGCCTCGATCTCTTTTCGCCCGATGATGTTCATGGCCCCCGCCGCGCCCATCACGGCGATCTCGGCGTTGGGCCAGGCGTAGTTGATGTCGCATCCCAGATGCTTGGAGCACATGGCGTCGTAGGCGCCACCGTAGGCCTTGCGGACGATCACCGTAATCATCGGGACGCTCGCCTCGGAGTACGCGAAGAGGAGCTTGGCGCCGTGCCTGATGATGCCGGCGTGTTCCTGGACCGTTCCCGGCAGGAAACCCGGCACGTCCACGAAGGTGATCATGGGGATGTTGAAGCAGTCGCAGAACCGCACGAACCGCGCGGCCTTGTCCGAGGCGTTGATATCCAGGCACCCGGCCGAGAACATGGGGTTATTGCCAAGGATCCCCACCGACCGTCCACCGACGCGGGCGAATCCGGTAATGAAGTTGCGCGCGAAACTCTTGAGCACCTCGAACCAGACGCCGCCGTCTGAGATCATCTTGACGAGCGAGCGCATGTCGTAGACGCCCTTTTGATTTTCAGGGATGAGATCGAGGAGCTTGTCGGCTTGCGGATCCTGGTCCGGGTCGAAATCGATCTTCGGCGTGCGTTCCTCACAGCTGCGAGGGAGGTAGCTCAACAGCTCCCTGATCCCTTCGAGGCAGCTTTCCTCCGACTTGTACTCGAAGTGGCACACACCGGATTTGGCTCCGTGAGACTTTGCGCCGCCGAGGTCCTCCGGGGAGATCTCCTCGCCCGTGGCCGCCTTGATCACGTTCGGTCCGGTGATGAACATGTAGCTCGTCTTGCGAACCATGAAGGTGAAATCCGTTATCGCCGGCGAGTAGACCGCGCCGCCCGCGCAGGGCCCCATGATGGCCGATATCTGGGGGATGAAGCCCGACGCCATGGTATTTCGAAAGAAGATGTCGCCGTAGCCGCCCAGGGAGAGTACGCCCTCCTGGATTCGCGCGCCGCCGGAGTCGTTGAGCCCGATGAGCGGACAGCGGGCGGCCATGGCCATGTCCATCACATTGACAATCTTCTGCGCGAAGACTTCGCCGAGAGCGCCGCCGAAGTCCATGAAATCCTGCGAGAAGATAAAAACCTGGCGACCGTCGATGGTGCCCCAGCCCGTGATCACGCCGTCACCGGGGATCTTCTTCTTTTCCATGCCGAAGTCGGTGCACCGGTGGGTCATGAGAGCGCCGGTCTCGTGAAAGGACCCGTCGTCCAGGAGTTTCAGGACGCGCTCCCGGGCCGTCATCTTGCCCTTTTCGTGTCGTTTCTCGATCTTGGCCGCCGGCACATGGTTCTCGGCGGTTTTCAGTCTGGACCTGAGGTCCTCGATATCCGCTTGAAGGCGTTTGTTGGTCATCTGGAATCTCCGCTTTAGGTGTCAGTGCTGTTCGCAGAGTTCTGTAAGAACGCCCGCGCTGGCTCTTGGGTGAATGAAGGCTATGCGCACGCCCCCCGCGCCGATGCGGGGCTTCTCGTCGATGAGTTTGATCCCGGCCGTTTTGGCCTCTTCGAGCGCGGCGTCCAGATCCTCGACCTCGTAGGCAACATGGTGAATCCTGGGCTTGCCGTCGTTCTTGTCGATGTATTTTTGAACCGGGCTGTCGGGAGCCGTGGGCTCCAGCAGCTCAATCCGGGACTCTCCGATGGTGAGGAACGCGACTTTAACCTTCTGATCCTCGACGATCTCCGTGCCGGTGAATTCGAGGTCGAGAAAGCCCTCAAAAAAACCGATGTAATCCTCGATGCTGGGAACCGAAATGCCGATATGGCTGATCTTCTTTACTTTCATTTTGCATTCTCCCGATTTTCGAGCACCAACCCTCCCATTGTTTGTGCGACCCTGTCAATGGAGTGCCATGGCGGGCGAATGAATGTTATGGTCATCCCAATGAATGGAGGTGTTGACGATGATCAATATCAAAAATCTTCTAATGGGTCTGACGCTGGTGCTCATGGCATCTGGTTGCCAGAAGTACAAGGATCAGATTGCCGGTCAGCAGGATGAGATCTCCAAGCTGAACATCGACTTGTCGGAGCTGACCGACGGGAGGGGAGTTCTTCTCGGAGAGGTGGATGGGCTGGAGGCGAACGTGGCTGCCCTGGATGAGAAGAACCGGCAACTCGAGGCGCGCATCTTGACGCTTGTGGACTACATGAGGGAACTGGAGGCGGCCCTTGAGAAACTGGGTGGCGACAAGGACACCATGGCCGCCAAGTACAAGACGACCCTCGACGAGCAGCAGAAGCTCATCGACGAGATGAAGCGCAAGCAGGCGGCGGCCCAGGCACGTCTGGACACCCTGAAGAGGCTTCTGGGCAAGTTCAAGTCGCTCATCGCCGGGGGCAAGCTCAATGTGCGCATCAGGAACGGCAAGCTGACTCTGGAGCTACCCAGCGCCGTGCTCTTTGACTCGGGCAAGGCGGAGGTGAGCGAGAGCGGGTTGGCCACCCTGGGTGAGGTGGCGGGTGTGCTCTCGCAGATCAAAGGCCGGGAGTTCCAGGTGGCGGGCCACACTGACAATGTGCCCATGACCAGCGGTCGTTTCAAGGACAATTGGGAGCTCTCCACGGCCCGCTCGGTGGCGGTGGTGCGGGCGTTGCAGGAGATGGGAGTCCGTCCAAAGAACCTCTCCGCCTCGGGATACTCCGAGTACCAGCGCATGGTCGCCAACGACAGCAAGGAGCACAAGGCGCAGAACCGCCGCATCGAGATCATCCTGATGCCCAACCTGGACGAACTGCCCGACATGAGCGAGCTGGAGAAGCAGATCAAGTAACGTCTGTCCTAAGGCCTACCCGCCGTCGTAGAACTATGGCGGGCTATGCTCCGGATAGCACGAGGACGAATGAAACTAGTGTTTCTGATTTTACTTGTCGGATGCGGGTCGGAGAAGGCCCCGGGGAGTCCGGTCGCTCCGGAGATTATCAAGCCGATGAAGACGGCGTCGAGCGATCCAGTGGAGCCGGCATCGCAACCGGATGCCGCGCCGACTCCCGTGGAGACTTCGCCGGTAGAGCTGCCCCCCGCGCCGGCACATCCAGGTAGACCGACTCCTCTGAAGGTGTCGGGTTTTCGACCGGCGTCCCACGTGGGTCCGGCAGGTGAACCGGACTGGCCGAAGCCGGTGGTGGTGGTCCTGCACGGAAACTTCGATCGTCCCGAGTGGGAGTGCGACGTGTGGGGTGAGGTCGCCGGGTTCTACGGGTGGACGCTCTGTCCCAGGGGGGTTCGGACACCATGGGCGAGCAAGGCGGAGGACAGGTGGACATACAACGGCGCCGGGGCTGTCAGGCGTGAGATTGAGGCTTCGCTCCAGGCGCTGGAAGAAAGATATCCCGGGCGGGTGACCCGGGAGGGGATGGTGCTGGCGGGGTTTTCTTTGGGAGGAATACTGGCTCCGGATCTGGCGCTGACGGATCCTGGAAAGTACGAGTTCCTTTTTCTGGTGGAAGGTGGAGTCAAGAAGCTCGACAAAAAGAGGATCAAGTCATTGTCCCGGGTGGGCGTGAAGGGAGTGGGCATGGCGATGAGCGCGCCCGGGAGGCGGAAGCTCGCCATGGACGCGGTCAGGCGTCTCGAGACCCGCGGAATAAGGGCGGTGTTCGTGGACATGAAGGGGGCGGGGCACTCGTACAGGTCCGACTTCGCGGTAACCGGGATGTCCGGATTGAAAAGACTAGTCGAGCCGAGAGTTATGGACGCAGGGCCGATTGAGTGACAACGTATGCTCATGACCAACCTGTCAAAGCTGGGGTCAACGGTGCTGTCTTGTGTGGCGGCGTTTCTCTGCGGATGCGGCGCGCATATGGACGGCGGAGATTCGGCAGGAGCGATCCATGACGGGTGTGCAGTCGTCTTCTCCGTGGCCAACGAGGATTCCGACGCGGCGGTCGCCGCGATGAAGATCACAGTGAACGGAGATCCGCTGTTTTACGGTCCGGTGCCGTTTCGGGAGCCTGCCGAATACATCTATCTGGGTGCGCGCCCGCACCGAAAAGAAGTGCGCGTGAGGGCGGTGAGCGAGATGGAAGGAGAGATTCTGGAGGCGGAATTGACCGTCTCCGTGCGGGATCATCTCTGGATTGTGGTGACCAGGGGCAAAAATCTGGACGGTGAGGCCGAAGTCCGGATTGAAATGTCATACGAGAACGGCGACGTCTGGAGAAGGACGGAGATGGACAATCAAGTCGGGAAAGTCGATCGGTGAGCATGTTCCTGAAGCTCAGGAGACGGACTGATGTGAGCAATCTCGCGCAGGGGGACGACCGCGTTGTGGAAGGGAAGGTCGTGGCCGCGCGGGAGATGACCGTCCCTGGAACAAGCACGAAATGCGTATTTTACTTCCATTTGACCGAGGCGTGGCAGCACGGTCCCCGCGGGCGAGGGCGCAAGATGTGGGTGCCCCAGAACGCCCGACAGAAGTGCGATGGATTTTATCTGGAGGACGGAACGGGTCGGGTATGGATAGCGGGCGACGGCGAGACCATGGACGTACAGGGTGGGGTGGAGGAGTCAGGTCCCATCGGCAAGAAGGGCAAGGGCCGATACCTGGCTCGCATGATTCGAGTCGGTGACGTGGTGAGAGTGCGTGGAATCGTGGACAAACCCAGGGGGGCGGAGCCGGGTGACGTACTGGTGATGAGACCCACAAAGAAGGGCGTGCTGCAAGTTGTGTTTAGACAATGAAGAGAAAAGGCGGTAGATTTCGATCAAGCAAATCAGTTGGGTTTTGGATGGTTGTGATGACGAAATTGAAAAACCTCGCCGCTTGCCACGCCGTAGCCCTACGGCGGAGGTGGGTAGCCCTGGCGAAGGCGGGCATCGTCACATTTCTCCTCCTTGCCGGATGCAACCTGGACTTCTCGTTAACAGACCTCGATAGCGGCACGGACACGGACAGCGATACCGACGCTGACACCGATACCGATGCCGACACGGATTCAGATACGGACACAGACACAGATACGGATACCGATACCGACACGGATACGGATACCGATACCGACACGGATACCGACACGGATACCGACACGGATACCGACACGGACACAGGTCTCCCGCCGGACGCAATCATCGTGGGGTTCCAGTACGTGGGGGATGACGGAGCGTGGCACGGACTCGATGATGTCGTGATAACCGACGACTCATCGACAACGATTGCTCAGGATGACTTCGAGAGTGGTTCCTTCTCTTCGGGCTGGTCCGTCCTGGCGTTTAACACATCGTATACCTGGGAGGTGTATTTCAACGACACGGGAAGCAACGGTTTCACCCCGCACGGTGGCAATTACTGTGCCCAGGTGCATTGGAACTTCACCCAGGACGAATGGATCATCAGCCCGGACCTCAGGCCGCTCGGGGATGGGCCGTACGAGGTGACGTTCTGGAACATCGGGAGTCAGTCCTTCGCCTCCGAGGCCACTTTGCATGTCCATTTCTCGTGCGACGCCGGCGTCACGTTCACCGAACTGTACGAATTTCCAGGCGTGGGTGAAACCACATCGTGGGTATGGTACGAGAACACCTTCTCGTTCGACTGTCCTTGAGATCTAGAAACTCGGACGAATAGCACCAGGTGAAAGGCGCATAATCATGAATGGAAAGATACTCGTGTTTTCGGTGTTGTTGGCGTGCATCATCCCCGGGGCCGGCCTGCGCGCGGACGAGACCAACCGGGAGCTATGCCAGACCTGGTGTGCGACCAACGACGTGTGCGAGAAATGCTCGAAAGTTCCTACTTGCGGAGTCAGTTTCTCGCGTCTCAAAGCGTTCACGGGCATCGGGGAGAACTGGTTCGCGTGCAAGCGGACGACCAGCCCCTCCTCTGACGATTCGGACGACCAGAACACCAATCAAACCGCATGCGAGAGCTGGTGTGCGTCGAGCTTGGAGTGCCTGAAGTGCTCAATGGATTCGACCTGCGGTAACGGATTTGTCAGCTTCAAGGGATTCGAGGCCGAGGGTCAGAACTGGTATGCCTGCAAGTCAGCCCCCAGAGCCGACGGACGCAAGTTGTGTGAGGCCTGGTGCGCCGGCAACTCGGAGTGTTCGAAGTGCTCGGCGGTCTGCGGTTCCGGGTTCAGGCGCCTCAAGATGTTCAAGGGCGTGGGCAAGATCTGGTCGGCGTGCACGCCGAGTTCGAACTCCTTCTCCAAGAAAGTCGTAGTCAGTCAGAGAAGATGTGAGACCTGGTGCAAGAGCACCAAGCGTTGCACCATGTGCACCAAGGCTCTCAAGTGTGAAGCCGGCTTCAAGCAAATCAGATCGTTCTCCGGGAACGGAATGACCTGGCGGGCCTGCCTCAAGGTGAAATAGCTTTTCGAAGAGTCATTATTAATGAGTAGAAGTCGTTATTTCCCGGCCGTTTTCTAAAGAGTGGGAGTCATTATTTTTCGATTATTTTTCGGCTAACATCGCGAAATTAGTAAAGAAAAAAAGTGACTGGCACCGTTTCGAGGGGTATTGACCCCTGTTTCTACAGCGCTATCGGTATGGGAGGACAGCAGAGCATCCCCTCTCCACAGATGCTCTGAATGTCTTCGTGAGGTTCCGTGCAGAGTTGCCCGAGATGCTGGCACCAACCATAACCATAAGGAGACCCGTATAAACAAATCGGTATGCAGCATTCCTGAGAAGACGGGCATGTGCCAATGGGATCGCTCGGAGAGATGTCCCCATCGCACTCTGTTGAGCTGTCCACGCACTGTCCGGCGAAATCCCCGTGGTGGTAGTAAATCTCCCAAAAATCGTCGTGTTGGATGTATTCCGCCGTGCAGTCGTAATAATCGGTATCGTAGCCAGTGTCGGAGTTGGTGTCCGAGTCAGTGTCCGAGTCAGTGTCCGAGTTAGTGTCCGAGTCAGTGTCGGTGTCCGTATCGGTATCCGAGTCGGTGTCCGTGTCCGATTCGGTATCCGTGTCCGAATCGGACCCCGTGCCCTTCTCAGGAAGTTCCTGAGAAAGATAACAAGAAGTCATCCAGACAAGCGCCATCAACAACAACGTTGCTCGTGCGTTCATGCTCCGATTATAATCAATTTTGCGGTGTTACGTCACGGGAATGAGAGGTTCATGACCCAGGATTCCCATTCGTCCTTGAACCGCGTCATGTCCTTCACGTCGAGCACCCGCATGAGGGTCTTGTAGCCGGTGGGATCCCCATCGTGATTGGCGACGAACTCGTGGTAGTAGGGCACGAGCAGCCCCTTCTCCTGCAGGTAGAGGCACAGATATCTGGCCTGGCCGTAGTTGGTGCCCGGGTCCCGGTCGTAGAACTGGACTTCGGTGGTGGAGGTGAGGATCTCGAAGGGGGGGACCTCGCGCCTGGAGATCGCCAGCTTCAGGCCCGCGAGGCGCCAGTTGGTCAGACCCACGATGTGACCGCCCCGGCCGGCCGACTGCTCGTACAGTGAACCCATCCCCTCGTTGAACCAGGCGGGACACTCGGGGAAGTTTGCCCGCATGAAGGG
>JAUXHN010000187.1 GCA_030621515.1 Deltaproteobacteria bacterium
CCATGCGGTTACAAACGAGTCTCCGATCTCGTCTGAAGCTTTTGGAAATCCGCGCAAGGCAGGGGGAGCAGCCCACGAGGTTGTCTCGAAAGCAAAGAGTAAGAAAAGGAATATCGGCGCAATCCTTTTCATGACAAACAACCAACTACTCGTCGTAAAAGATCGGTTCCCTCTGGGATAAATATGACTCAATGATGTTCTTATCTTTTTCCATCAACCCGTTGAACTGAATGCCCATCCCCGGTTCGGCTTCCTCCGCGAGTTCGTTGTACTCCCTTACCCATCGCACGATCCCGGGGGTGGAGATGAGATACCCGTCCGGCATGGTGAAGTTCACCTGCAGCGTCGAACCGATGGCGAGGATCTCGAAAGTGGCGATGAAGACACCTCCCGCGGAGATATCCTCTGAAAATCCCGTAAAAAAATTGGAGTCGGACTGAAAACCGATATCAGCCTCGATGCCAACTCTCTGTACATCTCGTCTCTTATCGTGAGGCAGCTGATCTCCCATCACGGCCGCCGGGGCGGCAGGCTGGATGGACTGGCGTTCCTGAACCTTGGAGACCGGATAAAGCAGGGCGAGGGTCTTGGCGATGGTCTGGGTCGCGCTGGTCAGAGCGGCGTCCTCACCTCGCACCTCCTGCATCAGCTCGAGAGTCGTCCTGAGATGGTCCATCGCCTGCAAGACGCCGGCAGTATGAGCCGGCTCAAAGGCCTCCGAACTCTGCACGGCAAAGAGCGCACCTACCGCCCTGGCGATTGACGCGGTCACTTCGTCCACGTTCAGTTCCTTGTTCTTGATATCCTGAATCAGGCCGAGAGCTTCCCCGAGAGTCTCCCGAGCAAGCTGCGCCGGCCTGGCCGCTTTCAATTTTCCCGTCTCATGCACCATGGACTTTGCCTCCCACCCTTTGAAGAACCGGCACTGCCTACTGTGCGGCACTAACCGGCAAACATACTGAAGATTACTCAAGTTCCAGGAGAAAGACAACGCAGCTGTCGTCGGGTCGAACGGGCCCATCAGATCAGAGTTCATGCATCTCCTTACGAAACTCGCCGGGTTCGTCCGTGGTGGGGGCGCCCGCCGTGTCGGGAGGTAGATCCAGGGGGGCAGTGCCCTCGAATCCCTCGAGTGCCGCTTCGAGATTGGCCCGTGATTGCAGAAGGGCCAGGCGAGCGTGCTCCTCGCGCCGCTGTATCAGCGTAACGAAGGTCTTCACGTTCTTTACCGCCTTGTCGAAATGCAGCGCATTGTCGTGACAAAGGCCGAGATAGTAGTGGATCTCCGGGTGGCCGATGACGTAGATCTCGTGCTCCCGCACGAGCTGGCTCAACACCTCGATGGCATCTTCGCACTGTGAACTGTCCTCCGGGTCGGCGTTGAGGAAGTGGAGATACCCCTTGAGGAAGAGCATTTGAGGCCCTCCCCGCCGCCAGAGGTGATCGGGGATTCGGTTGAACCGCTCGAGGGAATCGCGATGTGCCTGGAGGGAAAGCGCTCGCTTCACGCCGTCCAGATGTTCGACAAGCTCGTCGATCTGCCTGGCGGTAATGCCCGGCGTGGGAGATGGATCCTCGATCTGGGCGAGCGGCGAACCGGTTTCACCGGAGAGGAGAACAAGGACGCGCTTTGCGATCGCGAGCGACTTGTGATTCGGATCGATCAACTCGGCCTTTTCTATGAAGTTGTTGGCCTCGCGCTTCCTGCCGTTGGTGAGCAGCGAAATCGCCTGATTCGCCAGATTCTCCACCACATTTTGACCGTCACCAAGACCGACAAGGACTTTTCCGAGGTGACCGTACCTCCACGAACTCGTGTAGATTGTCGCCAGATATCCCGCGAAGAGCCTGAATGAAATAAGGTCGTGCGGGGCGGCGAACTCGATCACCGCGTTGTCGTCGGTGTTGATGGGCAGAGCATCCCATTTTTCCGGATCGGGGCCGTTTGTGTAGTCGAGAACCTCACCCTTGTTCACCAGCAGCACCCGGGCGAACAAGTCCGCCGGAGAAAGAATGTACGCTCGTTCCAGCTCCGCATTCACCTTCTCATCCTTCATCTGGGAAGCGACGTGATCGAAATCGAAACGGAGGGGCTCGAACGAACCAATCAGCACCGTATCGGAGGAGAGATCCTCCGCCGCGAAGAGGGCGACGTGGGGAAAGACGCTCGCGAAGGTGCGGAAGATGATCTTGATGTTCGAGGGAGACATCTCGTAAAGCTGCACCCACTGGGCGAAGATGCCGCCCTCCTTGAGAGCCTTCGCGGAGGACTGGAAGCTCTCCTGTGTGAACATGTTCGACACGCCGGTTATCCACGGATTGGAAGGTTCGGAAACGATGACGTCGTACTTCCCCGGCGCGGTCGCCAGGAAATTGCGCCCGTCGTTGTTGAAGATGGTCAGACGATCATTGATCACGTAGGTGTCGGGATCGGTCCAGTCGTAGTCCGGGTTGGGCTCTCCCGTGTCGGGATCTACCGGGAGTCGGTAGACCAGATTATTCACATCGAACTCCGGGTCTCGCGGAGTGCCCTCCATGCTGCCGAAGACGGTTGAAGCCTCCACGACGGCGTTTTCGAGTTCCACGCAGTCTACGTGCCTGACGGGAAACTCCAGGGCCGAGCCCACCGTAACCCCCGAACCGAAACCGATTATGGCCACGTCGAGATCCTTGCTGCCCTCCGGATGGAAGAGGAGCGGGTAGGCCGCGATCATTATCTGCGTGGGCATGTCGTCGCCGTTGGACGCGTCCACCTTCCCGTTGTTCTTGAGGGCGAAGTGCCGCCCCCACAGCTCGATGGAGACGGTAGTGGTGACGCCGTCGTGATAGTACTTGATGTCCGGATCGCCCCATGATTCCTCATCCAGCGCATTCTCCATGAGCGATATCCGAAAGACGCCGATAGTCAGCGCCGCCGGATCCCATCCCGGCGCGAAGAGGAGGAAAAGCGCGGCCAACGACGCTGTCGCCGTAAAAGCGAGCCCGCGAGCGATCTTGTGTCCCCGAGATACGACAATGAGCGCGAGACCGATGAGGGCGTAGATCGTGATGGACAGGAAGAAGGTGGTCTGCATACCGAACCCATTCATGTAATGAGAAAAAACGGGTACGAAGACGAAAGCCGAGAGGAAGGAACCGCAGATTGCTCCGACGGTGTTCATGGCGTAAATGCTGCCCACGTCTCTTCCGATGTTCTTCAGCCCGGTGACCGCTATGCGGATTGTCAGGGGGAATGTGGCGCCCATACCGACAGTGATCGGAAGCACGGCGAGCGCGGCAACCGTGAACATGATGAACTGGATCAGTCCGACGTGGTTCTCGTAGGCTTCGATGTGTCCGGTCACCATCCTGGCGAACATGCGCGGAAGATCATCCATGTAGAGGTAACTGCCCATGGCAAAGAGCATGATCGCTATCTCCACCGCGGCGAGCACGATGACGGGGTTGGAGATCCGCTTTGAGAGCTTGCTGAAGATCGCAGACCCGATGGCCAGGCCCACAAGAAACGCAAGGAGCACCAGGGCGAAGGAATAGACCGATGAACCGATGATCATCGCCATCGACCGGTTCCAGACCACCTGCAGGTTCATCGCCGCGAGCCCCGAGAAGAAGAACGCGATCATCACCGTCCTGCGTTCCCAGAGGGTAGCCACGAAATCTCTCGCCCCCTCGTGGACCATCGCGATCTCCAGATCGTCTTCGGCCTCACGCTCCTCGCTGGACAGGCTGGGTTCTAACCTGCGGCGAAAGACCAGGATGACCAGACAAAGGACGATGTTGATGGTCCCGGCGGTGATGTTGGTGGCATTGAGGCCGATGCTGGAGAGAAAAACGAAGGTTGCCAGGAAGACGCCGCCGATGGCGCCGACGGTGTTGAGTGTGTAGAGGGTCCCAACTCGTGACCCCACTCTCGCCATGTGTCCCTCTTGTCTGATGAAATGCCGGGAGAGCAGCGGGAGTGTTGCGCCCATGCACGTGGTGGGAATGATGAGCACTACCGCCACGGCGAAGAAGCGAAAGATAGAGAAGAGCCAGAAGCTGTTTCCCAGGTGTTGCGCCATGTAGCTGTTCAGGCCGGGATAGACGTTATGGATGAGCGTCGGGATCAACAGGGCGCTCACGCCTATTACGCCCTCCGCAATCGCATAGGCCGCAATGGGTGAGCGCAGGCGATCGGCGAACTTGCCGAAGAGCCATGACCCCAGCGCGAGGCCGCCCATGAAGCAGGTGAGCACCGTGGAAATGGCCAGGGTGGTGGCGCCGAAAATGTGCTCCAGATGTCGCGTCCAGATTATCTCCAGCGTGAGACTTGAGATGCCGGACAGGATGAAAGCGATCAGGATAAGTGGATGCAACGGCTCAGGCTCGTTTCTGGATCGATTCGATTGTGGCGGTCATGCCGGGTGAGACTTCGGCGGCGTTGGCTTCGTCGGTGTCGATGTGCATCTCAAGGTTCCATCCGGGGTACACCCGAACCAGCACGTCCCCGAAGATCAACGATCTCTCTCCTTCGACATTGGCCCTCACCACGTCCTTGTCCCTGATTCCAAAGGCGAGCGCGTCCTCGGGGCTCATGTGGATGTGCCGGTACGCGCAGATGACCCCCTCCTCCAGCGTGATGGAGGTGTTCGGCCCTTCGAGGATGACGCCCGGAGAATTCTTCACGTCGCCGGATGCGCGGATAGGCGCGTCGATGCCCAGCTTGAACTCCTCGGTCCTGGAGATCTCCACCTGCGTGACCGACCGCTCCGGGCCGAGGATCCGCACCCTGTCCACTCGCCCCTTGGGGCCGATGAGGTTGACCGTTTCCTCGCAGGCGAAGTAGCCCTTCTGTTTCAGTTCGTTTCGCGGTGTCAGCTTGTGTCCCGGGCCGAAGAGCGCCTCCACGTGCTCCTGGCAAAGGTGTACGTGATGGGCCGAGATGCCGATGGGCACTGGTATTGCTTTGCGGGCGGTCAGAATGTCGGAGACCCCGCCACGGCTCAGGGTGTGGAGCGTCTCGGCTGCGATGGCGCTCTCCTCGTCGGTGGGAACCACCATCACCACGACCCGTGATTCTTCGCAAGAGATGATCTTGACCGCGGCGCCTTTTCCCGTGGGGATGGGGCGTCTGTTTTTCTCGTCGTCGATCTCGATGCCCAGGCAAGACAGACCGTGGCAGATCCTCGACCGGATCCCCGCGGAGTTCTCGCCGATACCAGCCGTGAACACCAGAACGTCCAGGCCGCTCATGGACGCCATGTAGGCCCCCACATATTTCCGAACTCGGTAGCAGAACGACTGAACCGCCAACAGCGCGCCCGTGTGCCCGGCGTCCGCCGCCTTTTCCAGCTCCCGCATGTCGCTCGACAGGCCGGAGAGGCCCTTGAGACCGCTCTCCCTGTTCAGCATTGTCTCGACTTCTTGCGTCGATTTTCCCTTTGAAAAGAGGTGGAGGATCAGGCCGGGATCCAGATCTCCCGAGCGGGTCCCCATGACCAGGCCCTCCAGGGGTGTGAGCCCCATGGAGGTGTCGACGGAGCGACCGTGATCGATAGCCGCGACGGACGCCCCATTGCCCAGATGGCAGCTGATTATCTTGAGGGCGTGCGGCGCCTCGCCGAGGAACGCGGCAACGGTCTGGGCCACGTATTTGTGACTGGTTCCGTGAAAACCGAAACGTCGAAGCTGGTTTTCGTCCGCAAAATCCCTGGGAATGGCATAGCGGTGGACGTGTTCGGGGATCGTGGCGTGAAACGCGGTGTCGAAGACCGCCACCTGGGGAAGGCCCGGCGGAAGGAGCCGCTGACAGATTTCAATACCCAGCAAGTTTAACGGGTTGTGAAGCGGGGCCAGATCCGACACCCGCGCGATCTCGGACATCACCGTGTCGTCGATCAGCACCGATTCCGAGAAGCGAACTCCTCCATGGACGACCCGGTGGCCCACCGCTGTGAGCTGCTCCAGCCTGTCGAGGGCGCCGTATTCAGGCGACGTGATGAGCCCCAGGACCTTCTTCAGGGCGGCTTCGTGGTTGTCGCCCTCGAGCGGTTGTTCCAGATTTCCTGCGGGGCCCCGGTGTCGGACGATGGCATTGCCCTGGCCTATTCGCTCCACCAGGCCTCCCGTCAGCCGCTTCTTTCCGGAGAACACCGCATATTTGACGGAGGAGCTCCCGGCGTTGATCACGAGCACGGCGTCCTTTGAGGAGTCGTCCCTGCGCACGGATGCAGCCCTGGCCCGCGCCATCGCGGATTGCTCGTCGGGGCGATCGTTGCGCATCAGGAGGTGTTCTTTCAGCAGGCGCGACAGCCCCCTCGCCGCCAGCGGGTTCGATCCCATCTCCCTCGTCAGGCTCTTCTGGGGGATGTGGATCACCCGCGATGAAGTGCGAGCGATGATGTCGGCCATGGCGGGTTCACCGGTGAGGAGGCTGATTTCGCCGAATAGCTGGCCCGCTTCGATGCTGCCATAGGGTGCGCTTTTTTTGTCCGAGTCGATGAATACGTCGGCCCCGCCCGAGACCAGGACGCCGACGAAATCCATCTGTTGACCATGGGAGACTATCACCTGTCCGGCGCTGTATTCCTCCTCGAAGGAATCGTGGATGAGCCGGCCCAGCGCCGCCTCGTCAAAGTCCTTCAGCACCTCGTTCGCTTCCAGCACCTTCTTGATATCCATGGTCCCACCTCTTTATTGAAGAACGTCTATTTGAGCGAATCGTGAACAGGAGGCAAGTCATTTTGTGGGAAGGTCGCACTCATCTTGACAAATGGGTTCTGTAATAAAGACTCAAAGGGTGATGACGAAAACGAAGAAAACGTTGTCCCCCGAGGAACAGGCCTCGACGGTCCGTCGAATCACTGCCATCGGGCTGGCGACGAACCTCGTGCTATCCGCTGGAAAGCTGCTCGGCGGAGTGCTCGGCAACAGCCTGGCCGTAACCGTGGACGGAGTTCACAGTCTTTCCGACTGCACCACGGATCTCGCAATCCTGCTGGGAGTGAAGTACTGGTCCAGGCCTCCGGATGCCTGCCACCCGTACGGACACAAGCGCACCGAAACACTCGTCACTATTTTCATCGGATTCGCCCTCGTCATCACCGCGGCCGCCATGAGCTGGAACGCAGTAATGTCTTTCGGAGAGCCCAGGACCAGCGCCCCGGGTATCATCGCACTGATTGCCGCCGTCTCTTCCATCGTCATAAAGGAGGTGCTTTTCCGCGTCACGAGACGAACGGGCAGACACATCAGATCATCAGCGCTCCTGGCGAACGCGTGGCATCAACGAACCGACGCCCTCAGCTCGATCCCCGTCGCCATCGCAGTAGTATCCGCGATGTTGCATCCCGGTCTCATTATCCTCGACTCCATCGGCGCGCTGCTGGTCGCGATTTTCATCTTTGTGGCCGCCTGGCGAATCATCGCCCCGGGGATCTCTGCGCTTACCGACCGGGCGGCGCCACAAGAAGAAACTGCCAAGATCAGCGCAGTCGCCGCCAGTGTCAGCGGAGTTCACGACGTTCACGCGGTCCGAACCAGATACTACGGAATGGGCATCCTGGTCGATCTGCACATTACGGTCGATCCGGAGATGACCGTCCGCGCCGGGCATGACATCGCCACCTCGGTTCAGCAAGAACTGCTGGCGTCCGAACTCGGAGTCGAGGACGTCGTTGTTCATATCGAACCGAAAGTGGAAGATCGGTAATCTTAGCTCTGGCATAAAGTCATGTGCCCTATACTCTATGGTTTGGATAAAAGGATAGATTCGATGCAGTGGTGGCTTCTCATCATAGGCTTTGCCGTCGGCGCGCTGATTGCCTGGCTCTGGTCGCGGGCGCGTTCGCAAGAACAGAATTCCAGGCTGCGCATCGGAAAAGTGCAGCTGGAAGAAGAGCTGCGCGCCGAGCGTGAGAAGGCCACATCGCTGGACGCCATTTCGGAGCGAATGAAAGAGACGTTCACCGCCCTGGCCCATCAGGCTCTCACCTCCAATTCCGAGCAACTCTCTTCGCGTTCCCGCGAACAGCTATCCGGCTTGCTGCAGGAAGTACGGGGCGATTGGGGCACGCACAAGGAACAACTCAAGGGCCTGGTCAATCCGCTGAGCAAGGCGCTGGAGACGATGGACAAGCAGGTGCGTGAACTGGAGCAAAAGCGCGAGGGTGCGTATCGAACCCTGGGCGAACAGCTTCGCAACCTGGGGGATGCGCAAACCCAGCTTCGACAATCGACCGTGCGCCTGGAGCAATCGCTGAAATCATCGACGGCTCGAGGCCGCTGGGGCGAATTGCAGCTGCAGCGCGTCGTCGAACTTGCGGGCATGACCAACCATGTCGATTTCTCACAGCAGGTCTCCGGCGAACAGGGCCGTCCCGACATGATCGTTCATCTCCCCAATCAGGGAATCCTTCCCATCGATGCCAAGGCGCCCGCCACGGCTTATCTGGAGGCCATGAACCTCGAGGGCGAGCAGCGCACACAGAAGCTGGTCGAGCACGCAAAGGCCATGAAATCGCGCATTCTGGAGCTGTCGCGCAAGGCATACATGGACCAGTTCGAGAAGGCGCCTGAGATCGTCGTCATGTTCGTTCCGTTCGAATCGGCACTGTCGGCTGCCTTCGAGCAAGATCCCGATCTGCTCGAATATGGAATTGATCAGCGGATTCTCGTCGCCTCACCCGTGACCTTGCTGGCGTTACTCAAGGCGGCAGCATTCGGATGGCAGCAGTATCACGTCGCGCAGAACGCGCAGCTCATCGCCGAGCAGGGCCGGGAGCTCTACACCCGCTTCCTCAACGTCATCAATCCCATCGCCGAAACCGGAGACAAACTCGGCAAGGCCGTTGATGCCTACAATCAAGCCATAGCATCGATGGAATCACGCCTCATGCCCGCGCTCAAGCGGCTGAAAGATTCTTCGGTCGCCTCCGAGGAAACACCAAAACTCGAACCGCTCGAGCAGAACCCCCGCCTGCCCGTGGATGTGGAGGAGTAGGGAATAAGGACAAACGACCCACATCAATGTTAGAATACCCTCACGTTTAAAACGAAAGGCTTTGGGGCATGAGGTTCTTGCTAGTGATGGTGCTTTCGGCTGTGCTGGTTTGCGCCGGGTGC
>JAUXHN010000124.1 GCA_030621515.1 Deltaproteobacteria bacterium
ACCGCTCCAGCGATTGCCCTCGGCATCGCGCTCAAGCAGGTCGAGGAAAGCCATGGCGCTCTCGAAGGAGCTCCTCGGTACTCTCATGCCGACGCACTTCGCGGACTTGAGCGCCATGACGGCCCAGACGGTCGGGCGGAGTTCGGAGCTCGGGCCGCGGACCTCGCTCGACCAGCCGGATCGCCGCTTCTGCAGGGAGACGAGCGTACTCACGGCCCGCTGGGCCGCCTTCCGCGTCTCCTCGATGTTGCCCATGGCGGCGGCTTCGCATAGGGCGAGAGTGGCGACCGCATGCGCGAGGACCGGCTCGATGTCGTCCTCGCCCATCATGCCGCCCCGCTTCAGGTCCGCCGCGAGCCAATCGAAATCGCGAATGATTCGCTGACAGGTCGACTCGTATGCCATCTCCTCTGTCTCGGTCCGGTTGAAGAACCGCATCAGGGTGCCGGACATATTTTCCAGATCGCGGGGAGTGGGAGAAAAAACCAGTACCTTGAGATCCGGATAGACCTCCTCGGCGCGATCGATCTCTTCCGACAGGCGGGTTCGTATCATCGACTTGACGGACTGGACGGTATTGAAGAATCCCCCACGTTCGCTTACGTATCCTGGCTCATCCACCTGTACGGGGGTCATCGGATCAATGCAGATTACCAGTCGGGCACCGTGTGCCACCGCCACGTCGAGATCGATATTTCGAGTGAAGATCCCATCCACAAAATAGCGATCGCCGATTTTTTCCGGCGCATAGTAGGGCGTCATTGCCGTGGAGGCCCGGACCGCCCTTGAGATGGCCGGATCGTTCTGACCCAACGTTCCGAAGCTTACCTGGGCCCCCGAATCTTGATCCGTGACACCTATGAACAGCTTCTTTTCGAGTTTGTCGAATTCGTCAACCAGTCCCCGCTTGTTGAGCTCACGCTCGAGGTAGAGGCGCATCTTTTCTCCCGAAAAAAGGGCTGTCGGGGTTACCTTCATGGCCGTGTCGATCGGTTTCGTGAGCCAGTTCCCTCGCATGATGTCAGCCACCGCGCCTATGAGTCGCCGCGTAACTTCGCCGATGTTGGGATCGAAGAGAATGCTTCTGGTGACCGGAGCGATCCTGCTGTCGCGCCCGTGCAGGGCATCCGCTATTTCGGAAGGCGCGACTCCGTTGGCCAGAAATGCGCAAAGAACCGCGCCGGCCGATATCCCCGAAAAGATATCGAAATCCGTTATGGATTTGTTCTTCAGGTGGACATTGAGCGCGCGGAGCACACCCAGTTCGTAGAACATCCCCTCTATCCCGCCGCCGGCCAGGCAAATCGCTATCTTGCCCGGTTCGTCGGGCCTGGCTATACGACATGCTGACTCGAGCACGTCCAGCAATGACCCGGGCTCCACGTACACCCCACCGAGTTGCAACGTCCCGACGGCGTAGGCGTGATGCGCGGTCGATCTGTTTTCTGGAAGGATCACCATGATGGAGCGGCGGGCCGTCACCCTGCCGGAACCGCATCCCGCCATCAGCGCTGGGAGAACCTTGCCGGCCATGGTCTCCATGAAAGTTCCCCTGAGATCCTCTTCTCGGCAATCTATGAGGACCGCGCCCACGGGCACACTTCTGAAGCGCTCCGTAAACTCTTCCGGATCGCGAAATAATCGAATCGATGGGGTCGCCCCGCTCGCCAGGGAGACCTGGACTCCTTCTGGGAAATCGGCGTCGGCCACGGGGCCCGGAGCCGCCTTGCGGATCTGTTCAACCCATTCGACAAACGCGTTGGAGGTTGCCAGTACCAAGATCTCAATGCTCGTTTTGACCGCATCGAGGTTGCTTTTTTCTTTTTCGGTCATGTTGTGGGTCATGTTCCCATGTGCTTGTAATAACGACAATACTATATGAATAACGAATTCGTTAATTGTATTGGAAAAAGTTTCATGTTACGGAAACGTATAGTAACAACCGAGTAATCATTTGGGAGGACGTCATGGCCGAGGATAAGGTAGTCTCCAGCTTCAAGCGCAACCCCACCGAAGAGGTGAGGGCGGGGATCAAGGAATTCAAGGGTCGCAGGTACATCGATCTGCGCATTTACTACATGGATGACCAGGGCGAGTGGAAACCCACACGCAAGGGCATCTCTCTAGCCACCGATTTCATGCCGGAGTTGAAAACGGCGGTGGCGGCCATCGAGGCCGAACTCAAGACGATGGAAAAAGAAGAGTAGTCTTCATCTCGATTACCTTCCGATACCAGATATTGGTCCGCTTTCCATAGCGAAGCATGTATGCGTCCGGGTTCCCCGGCACGGTTCTTTTGTGGTATTCGCCATGAATGGATTTATCAGGAGGAGCTAATGCCCCATAGAATCGAGGTCATGTTGCATCGCGGTCAGCGGGATGCCCACGGCGCGAGAATCGCCGGGGAAATCACCGATCATCTGGACCTCGAAGTGAGAAAGGTCGCCATTGTCGATGTTTACACCATCAACGCCGACCTCGAGCCGGAAGATCTCGCCCGTCTGGCCGAAGAATTGTCCGACCCCCTCATCCAGGAATGGACCGTCGACAGCCCAATCGCCCGCGGGTTCGACTGGCTGGTGGAGGTGGGGTTCCGGCCGGGGGTTACCGATAATGTGGGCCGAACAGCCACGGAATGTGCGGCAATGGTCCTCATGGAAAAACTTCGCCCATCGGACGCAGTCTACACATCGACCCAGTATCTGATCTCCGCCGAGCTTGTTCGCTCCGAGATCGACACCATCGCGACCGGGCTTCTGGGAAACCCCCTGATCAATCGATTCAGCATCATTGATCGCCGTGCGTTCGAAAACGACGGCGTGGCGATGGAGGTCCCCGTCGTAAAACAGGGTGACGAACCCACCATCGAGACCATCGACCTTGAGCTGCCCGATAAAGACCTGTTGCGCCTGAGCCGGGACCGGACCTGGGCCCTGTCCCTGAACGAGATGCAGACCGTCCGCGACCATTATCGCGACGAAAAGACCAGGGCGATGCGGGAGGAGCGCGGCCTGCCCGCGGTTCCAACCGACGTCGAACTCGAGGTATTCGCACAGACATGGTCCGAGCACTGCAAGCACAAGATCTTCAACGCTCTCATCAGTTACGAACAGGACGGGAGCGCAGAGAAGATCGATTCCATTTACAAATCTTACATCAAGGAAGCGACGAAGGTCGTGCGCGCCGAACTCGGACAGGATGACTTCTGCCTCTCGGTGTTCGTCGACAACGCGGGCGTGTGGAAGTTCGACGACGATTGGAGTCTGGTCTTCAAGGTGGAGACACATAACTCGCCGTCCGCCCTGGATCCGTACGGCGGCGCGCTCACGGGGATCGTGGGCGTCAACAGGGATCCCCACGGCACCGGTCAGGGCTCCAGGCTCTTTTGCAACACCGACGTATTCTGTCTGGCGGATCCTTTTCACAAGGGTGACATACCGCCAAGGCTCCTCCATCCACATCGGGTGCTCGAGGGAGTTCGGCAAGGGGTGGAGCACGGCGGAAACAAGAGCGGCATCCCCACGGTCAACGGATCCCTGGTGTTCGACCGGCGTTTCCTGGGCAAGCCGCTCGTCTTCTGCGGCACCGGCGGGATCATGCCGGCGTGGGTCTGCGGGAGGCCCAGTCATGAAAAGGGCGCCAACCCGGGGGACCGCGTCCTCATGGTGGGTGGCAGGATAGGAAAGGACGGGATCCACGGGGCCACTTTCTCCTCGGAGGAACTGCACGAGGGTTCACCCGTCACTGCGGTCCAGATAGGCGATCCCATCACCCAGAAACGCATGATTGATTTTCTTTTGAGGGCAAGAGACGAAGACCTGATGACCTGCCTGACGGACAACGGCGCCGGCGGGTTGTCCTCCTCGATCGGAGAGACCGCAGAGGAACCCGGCGGTGCGAGAATCGATCTGAAAAAGGCGCCCCTGAAATATCAGGGACTGCAACCCTGGGAGATCTTCGTCTCCGAAGCTCAGGAGAGGATGACCGCCGCAGTTCACCCACAAAAAGTGGACAGGTTTGTGAGCCTCGCCGCGGAAATGGGTGTGGAGGCCACCGATCTCGGAGAGTATACCGCCGGCCCCTATCTCGAGTTGTTCTACGGCGATAAGCCGGTGGCGCTCTTCCATATGGACTTTCTGCACAACGGCCTTCCCCAGATGACCCTGGAGGCCCTCTGGAAGGAACCGGACGAGACGGCTCCGCAAATCCCCACCGTCAAAGACCTCGGAGACACGCTCCTTCAAATGCTGGGCCGCCTGGACATCTGCTCCAAGGAATACTGGGTGCGGCAGTACGATCACGAGGTGCAGGGCGGCTCGGTGGTCAAACCCCTGTGCGGAGAGCAGGCTGATGGTCCCTCCGACGCGTCGGTCGTCAGGCCTGTTCTCGAATCCATGCGAGGTGTTGCGGTGGGTCATGGAATCTGCCCACGGTACTCGGACATCGACAGTTATCACATGGCCGCGTGCGCCGCGGACGAGGCGATGCGAAATATCGTGGCCACCGGAGCGGATCCCAACAATGTTGCGGCCCTCGACAACTTCTGCTGGTGCGATCCTGTCCAGTCAAAGACCAACCCGGACGGCCGATACAAGCTGGCCCAGCTGGTTCGCGCTTCTCGAGCGTTGTACGACGTTTGCGTCTCCTACGGCATGCCCCTGGTCTCCGGCAAGGACAGCATGAAGAACGACTACTCGATCGGGAAAACCAAGATCTCTATTCCGCCGACATTGCTCGTCACGGCGGTCGGTCAGCTGGAGGATTCCAGCCTGGCGATCACCATGGACGTCAAGCAGGCCGGTGATGTGGTCTACCTCATGGGCGACACCTATCCGGACATGGGCGCGTCCCAGTATCTCAACCACCTGGGTATCGAGGGCGGCAGCGTACCAAAACTCCGCAGTCCCGACGCCGCTATCCGCTCCTATCGCTGGCTCCACCGGGCCATTCGCGGCAAGCTCGTCGCGTCCTGTCACGACCTGTCCGACGGAGGGCTGGGCGTCGCCCTTGCCGAGAGCGCTTTTGCGGGCGGCCTGGGGATGGTGATCGATCTTCGCGCGGTCGAAAAGCACGATATAGATCGTGACGACGTGCTCCTGTTCTCCGAAACGCCGGGGCGAATCCTCATCACGGTACCGCAAACATCCGCGCGGGCTTTCGAGATCGTCATGGGTGACCTGGTCGTGAAGCTCGGGTTCGTCAGCGACGACAAGCAGTTGTCCGTTACGGGTCTTGACGGCGAAAACGTTATCGACGCCAACGTATTCGGGCTGAAGAAGGCCTGGAAGGCTCCCCTGAGCTTCAAGGAGGTGCGCTGATGTCTCGTCGTGTACGCGCAATGGTGCTGGCAGGAAACGGCATCAATTGCGAGATGGAAACCGCCCACGCCTGCAGATTGGGCGGTGTGAATCAGACCGACATCACCTATCTCTGGGATCTGGCGACGGGCAAGGCCACCCTCGAGGGGTACGATTTGCTCTGCCTTCCCGGCGGCTTCCTCGACGGCGACGACCTGGGCTCCGCCCGCGCTTCGGCCATACGACTCCGCCACACGGAGGTGAACGGTCGTCCCCTCACAGATCAGATCGTCGGATTCGTGAATGACGGAGGCCTGGTGATCGGCATCTGCAACGGCTTCCAGCTGATGATCAAATTGGGGCTCCTGCCCGCCCTGGACAACAAGGCAAACGAAGTCCAGGCCACGCTCACGTGGAATGATTCGGGCCGCTTCGAGGACCGGTGGGTCAACCTGAAGATCGATCCGGAATCGCCATGTGTCTTCACGCGCGGACTGGACAAAATCATGCTTCCCATTCGTCACGGAGAAGGGAAGATCGTAGCGTCCGACGAGACCTTCGACCGGGTCCTTGCGGCTCACCAGGCGCCGCTGGCATACATCGATCCCGAGACCGAAGAGCCGACCATGGAATACCCCCTCAACCCAAACGGCACGGTCCACGGAATCGCCGGCCTGACGGACCCGACCGGTCGCCTCTTTGGATTGATGCCGCACCCGGAGGCCTTTCTGCACCGGACCAACCACCCCCGCTGGACCAGGGAAGACCTCCCCGAAGAAGGCGACGGCCTGGCGCTTTTCAGAAATGCCGTGGAGTATATTCTGGAGAACTGATTTGGGGAGCAGGATAGCCCGATCTACTCGAGAACTACGTGGGCGTCATAAACCTCTCCGGGAAGAACCATGAAGGGGTTATTCTCGTAATCACCCGAGAACAGCACGTTGTCATCCTCGTCGAGCGCATCGATCGAAAGGGTATTGGTCTCCTCGAAAGTGCTCACTCCTTCGATTGTGTACTGACCGTCATTGCAATCCACCGATTCCTCGGGATAGAGGTTGATGTCCATTGTCGTTACTTCATTGGGGCCGCACATTTGGTTGTTTTCGAAACTCCAGGTCACATGGATTGCGCCCTTGGCCTGAATCAACAGAAATTCATTGTCATGCTCGTCCTGGTACGGAGCTTTTATCTCCATCGTCTCCTTGAGAATGGACAGTTCGGATCCCTCGTATTCCGCGAGGCCGACGACCTCGACAAAGTAGGTTCCTCTCTTCAACCGGGGAATCTCGTAACCCAGATCGTCGCAAGACACGGTGACCACCGGGGCAAGAGGCTCCTCGTCACCTTCGTTCTCCCACACCGTAACGGCAATATCGTCGATGGGGGTTAGTACGCTTTGTATGGGCCAAGAGCAGTCGGTGTTTCCGCCGAGAGTCCACGAGATTGGAACATTGTAATTCTTGGTGTCCTCGGTGTTGCAACCGCCGACTACGGACACCGAAGCGATAAAGCAGAGCGCCATTAAAATTCCCAGTATACGTTTCATCTGCGATCCTCCTTGAAAGATAATACTTGTTTCCCATCATTACAGACGATCAAACACGGAATGAAATTCTCGGCCAAATCATTTTGTGCCTCCAGGCGAGGTCATCTTCTTTTTGGCGTCTCTGAACACCTTCAGTATTTTGGGTGAGGTTGTGATTGGCGAGAGCTCCATGCCGGGTTGCAAGATAAGGGCGTGGCGAAAGGTCTCCCTGGCCTGCGCCATGTCACCGAAGGCCACGTATGCGAATGCCAGGTACTTGTAGACGCCGATCTGCTGTGGAACCGTCAACTTGCCGGTTCCCAGGAGCCTGTGGGCCGTGGCCACTATCAGCACGTATTTCCCCTGGGCGAACGACTCTCGCAGTTTCGTCATCTGCGCGACCGCATCCACCTGAACCTGCTGATCCTCGGCGGAGGGCGCTCCGCCTCCCCTGATCTCCTCGATCCGCTTCTTCTCTTTCTGGGTGAACTCCACGTTCATCAACGGGACGAGCAGGGGATCTCCCCTTCCCCATTTCTTTTTTTTCTTGAAATTGTATTCCTTGAGCCATTTCACCGAGTGTTTGTCTTGCAGGAAAATGCGGGCTATCGACTTGAGCGATTCGTCCGGCGCGAGCACGTAGAGCAGCTGGTACGGGATCTTCACGATCTTTCCGGGCGCCGGATTCTCATCGGGCGATAGGTCGTTCAGTTCCGCCAGGAAACGCCCCCTCTTGGAGGATCCCAGGTACCGATCGGCGAGCTGGCTCCACTCCTCGTCGTCCTTTACCTCGTGATAAATCATCTCCGGCAACTCGACCCGCTCGCCCTGAAGAAGACGGCCGTCGTCCGGGTGCATGAACCCGTTGGCTGCCCTGATGGCTATGGAGAGAGATCTCGAGCCGTAGTAGCGAGACGAAAGCTCGTCCAGATTTTCTCCAGCCCGGGCGACATGCACCCATCCACTTGCCTCGGTGGTGAGAAGGCAGACGGCGCAGACAAGCATGGCGCCCATGCAGAACATCCGTATCCTCACGGCGCCTCCTTCCTTTCCACATCTGATGATGAATCGAGCGCCAACTTCTCCCTGAGCACCACGGTCTCGCCGGCCCTTATCTCGATCTCCCGGGTGAGCTCCTTGAAATACGGGTTCACCAGCTCCACGTAATGCACACCCGCAGGCAGACTGATGGGCGACGCGAAGGGCGTAGTTTCCACATCCGCTCCATCGACCCGCACGAGGGCCCACGGATCGGCCACGACGCGCAGATATCCGACAGCGCCTGGATCGAGCGATAGCGATGCCGGGGTCCGGGGTCGCTCATGGATCGGATCGGTGGAGGCCAGCTGGATGATCAACCCTCCGAAGAGCATCGCCGCAACGACAACCGCGTGAAGCAGGCTAATGGATCGAATGATCCGGCGATCCTCTCTGACCATCTTCTGACCCTCACGGATGGCGCCCGTGGCGAGGATCCCGCCGGCCTCGTCGTCGCTCAGCACACCCTTCTCCTTGAGAAAGTTCACCATGTACGCGTTGTAATTGATGCCCACATGGGAGGCGAGAAAGTCCTCGAGATCGTGGATCAGGGCCTGCATGGAGGGATATCGATCGGCGGGCAGCTTCTCCATGCACTGACCGAGGATGCGCTCTACCAGCCGCGGTATCTTCGGTCGGATCTTTCGCGCCGGAACATGGCGATCCAACCGGATCTTCTGCAATACGGAGCGCTTGGGATCCTCGAGGAAGGGCTTCTTGCCGGTCAGCATCTGATAGTACACCACGCCGAGAGACCAGAGATCCGTGCGTTGATCCAGTTTGTCACCGAGGATCTGTTCCGGAGACATATATGACGGTGTGCCCAGCCCGGTTCCGGTCTCGGTCAGATCCGACAATGACTCGTCCCGAGCGATGCCGAAGTCCATGAGCTTCACGTCGCCGCGCTTGGAGATCATCACGTTGGCCGGCTTGATGTCTCTGTGGATGATCCCCCGGAAATGAGCGTGGTTGAGCGCCCGGGCCACCTGCAGGGCGATGATCGTCGAAACCTCTACGGAAAGCCCATCGGACTTGTCGAGAAGATCGTACAGATCTACGCCTTCCACGTACTCCATCACGATGAACATCGTGCCGCCGAGCTTGATGTAATCGTAGACGTTGATAATGTTTTCTTGCTGTAACGAGGCCATGAACCTGGCCTCGCGCTCGAACCGCTCGGAAAACTGCGGCTCCGCTGCGATGGAAGTCTTGAGCGCTTTCAAGGCGACCAGGCGGCCGAGGGGTTCCTGGATGGCCTTGTAGATCACGGCCATTCCGCCGGCTCCCACCTCCTCGATCACCTTGCAATTTCCGATGCGTTCAATCATTTGGTTTTACTTTGCCGACATCTATTCTAGATCACGGTTCGGGGTATGCCAACCCGCGGTCTGCTCTGTTCAATACCAATTTCCGGCGACGCCCCAATAACCGTTCTTGCACAATCGCCCAGGAGCCTTTCACTATTGAAAGAATACCGCTCGTGAGAGGGGATCGATTGCGATCCTGGGATGTGTGTAACCTATTGTTATTTCTACACTTTAAACCATGTGTGAACATTCACCAACCACCGGCACATTCATTGCACTTTTCGTAGGCCGTAATATCTAGGGTTTCAATTGTATTTGAAATCGGATGCATTCGTGGTGAAAATGAAAAACGGTTCGTCTTCAATACTCGTGATCAACAACGATCCAAGCGAACTCAAAGCGCTGGTGATCGGATTTTCCCTGGAGGGGTTCGATTCTGTTGGCGCAGATTCTTCGAGCGAAGCAATACGGATATTGAAAGAAAAAAGCTTCGCAGCCGCCCTGATAGATCTGATGATGCCCCAGATGAACGGTTTGCAGCTTGCCCGTGCCATCCGTTCCACAAGTCCGGAAGTCAGAACCATCCTCATGTCGGAATATCACCTCTCGCCGGTGCAGCTGGCCCGCGCGAATACCGGCGCCGTCGGTTTCGTCCCGAAACCGTTCCTTTTCGAGGATCTGGTTCGATTCGTCCAGGCCAAGACCGCGCATGGCATCCCTTCGACCAAGCGCACGAAACCTTCATCATTTCGGGTGAGGGACGGCGGATTGCACTCGCCGTTCGATGTCCCCAAGATCGCCTGAGATCCCCCTCTAAAAGCTGGCCTCCATCTCGTGCTACCCTGCTGTAGCTCGCTGGCGAGCGGAGCAGGTCCCCTTCCCCGCGCAGGGGAAGGCCGGGATGGGGTTTTTTCCCGGCCTTGACCGCCCGATTCACCATGTGAGAGTATGTGCCGGTAGAAAAGCACCAGTCACGAAGGAGATATCGTGAGTAAAAAACAACTGACAAGGATCTGCATTCCGGCAGCGTTCATTCTGGCTGTGGCGGTTTGTGCCATCGCGGCGAAGGGCGGCTCCGACAAGGTCGATACCGAGCAGGACAAAGCCAGGAAGAGCCTCGTTGTCGTTGAGATCGACGGCGTGGAGATGACACTTGGTTATTTCGAGGCGGCGGCGAGCAAACAGAGCCCGCTCATGCGCAAGGATCTCGCTGACAAGGCCAAGAGCCTGGAGTTCCTCGACAAGCTCATCAACATGGAGCTGCTGGCTGCGGAGGCAAAACGCCGAAAATACGATACCCATGCGGAGGTCAAATCGGTCAAGAAGAACCAGCTTGCATCGCTGATGCACAAGAAGATCGCCGATGAGATAGAAGACGTGGAGCCGCAGGACGATGCCCTGCTAAAGTATTACGAGGAGCATTCGGACAGCTACAACAAGCCGGAAAAGGTTCGCGCCCGCCATATCCTGATGGTCGACAAGGAGAAGGCGGCCGGCCTTCTCAAGAAGATCCTCGCCAAGAAACCGAGCCAATACGAGTTTCGCCGCATGGCCCAGGAAAACAGCGAGGACGAGTCGACGAGACTTCGAGGTGGCGACCTGACCTTCTTTTCCAGGCCCGAAGATTTAAGAGAAGGAGACCCCAAAGTCCCCAAGGTCCTCGCCGACGTCGTCTTCGGTCTCAAGGAGAACGGTGAAATCCACGACAAGCTGGTCGAGACCGAGAAGGGCTATCACATTGTCATGCGCACGGGGCACCGGAAGAAGATGAGCCTTTCTTTCGAGGAGGCCAAGGATCGTCTGACCCTGCTGGTCAAGCGGGAGATGCGAAAGAACTCCGTGGAGGCCGGCATCGACGCGCTCAAGAAGGAATTCAAAGTCGAATTGCACGAGGAGAACCTCAAGGATGTGGTGATCGACCTTTCCGGCGGCCCTCCGGAGCCCGGCGCGAAGGGCGGACTGACTCCGAGGGAGCGCAAAAAGATCAAGAAGGCTCTCAAGACCAAGAACTGATCCTTTTTCCACGCCGAGCAAGGAACCACCACCATCAAGGGGAGCGTATTGAGCAATCCAACCATCGCTGTCATCGGAGGCTCCGGCCTCTATGATCTCCGCGGCATGACCGAGATCGAGGAAAACCGCGTGACCACTCCCTTCGGGGAGCCCTCGTCTCCAGTGTTGAGCGGGATGCTGGGCGCGACGCGAATGCTCTTCCTGGCGCGCCATGGCAAGGGCCACCGCCTGACCCCGTCGGAGGTGAACTACCGGGCGAACATCTTCGCCCTCAAGTCCCTCGGCGCGCAACAGGTGATCAGCGTCTCTGCCGTGGGAAGCATGCGCGAGGACATACACCCCGGGGACATCGTCATCCCCGATCAGTACATCGATCGCACAAAGGGCCGCGAGCATACCTTCTTCGGAGACGGCATAGCCGGTCACGTCATGTTCGCCGATCCCACCTGCCCGGGCCTTTCGAAACGCCTCTTCGACACTGCGGTGGAGCTGGGGCTCAAGGCACACAAGGGCGGCACGCTCATGGTCATGGAGGGACCGGCCTTCTCCACCCGCGCCGAGTCCCTGATGCACAGGAAGCTGGGCGTGGACCTCATAGGGATGACCGCCATGCCCGAAGCCAAGCTCGCGCGGGAAGCCGAGCTCTGTTACGCCACCATGGCCCTGGCGACCGACTACGATTGCTGGCACGAAGATGAGGACGACGTGTCCGTCGAGGGCGTGCTGAAGATCATGAAGAGCAATGTTCACAATGCCCGCACAGTCATCGAGAAGATAGCGGGCGACGCGATATCGAAAAAACGCAACTGCGGTTGCTCCACTTCGCTGGAATACGCGATCATTACGGACAGAAAGGTCATTCCATCGCAGACAAAAGACCGCATGTCCCCCATCTTTGGAAGGGTATTATGAACAATCCCCTGCTGGTCGTCGGCTCCGTGGCCCTTGACAGTATCGAAACCCGCGCGGGAAAGCGCGAGGAGATCCTAGGAGGCGCCGCAACTTTCATTGGCCTCTCGGCGTGCCACTTCACCCCGGTCAACATTGTGGCGGTTGTCGGACGCGACGACTTCGCGGATGAGCACGTTGAGTTACTCACCTCCGCAGGAGTGGATGTCACCGGGCTAGAGCGCGTTGAAGGCCGGACGTTTCGCTGGAGCGGCGTTTACGCCGATGATTTCTCGTCCCGCACCACCCTGGACACCCAGCTCGGTGTTTTCGAGTCCTTCGATCCCCGGCTCCCCCAAAGCTACCAGGGCGCTCGTTTCCTGCTTCTGGGAAACATCGACCCCACGCTGCAGCTCAAGGTGCTCGACTCAGTCGGCGACGAGTGCTTCACGGCGACGGATACAATGAACCTGTGGATCGACATCGCAAGGGAGAAGCTTCAGGAGGTCATCTCCAGGACCGATCTTTTGATCATCAACGACGAGGAGTCCCTCATGCTGACCGGCCATTCCCAGGTTGCCGTCGCGGCCAGGCAGATTCTGAAGATGGGACCACAGGCCCTGATCATAAAGCGCGGCGAGCACGGGGCGTATCTCTTCACCGAGGAAACCACCTTCTTTGCGCCGGCGTATCCGTTGCCGGACGTGATCGATCCCACGGGCGCGGGCGACAGCTTCGCGGGCGGCCTGATGGGCTACCTCGCGGGCCTGGGCTCCACCG
>JAUXHN010000063.1 GCA_030621515.1 Deltaproteobacteria bacterium
ACACCCGATTCATCGACTCGATCTGCTCGCCGAACCGGGGGTTGCCCATGTCCCTGATCCACTTGACCGAGAACATGTGCAGCTCCTTGTCCTTGCTGCCACGACCGTATACCAGCGCGGGGATCACCTTCATGCCGTTCGACTTGAGCATCCGCCCGATCTCCTGCCTGAAGATCCCGGCGTGCCTTCCCGAGAACTCGAGGATCACCTTGTATCCCGCCATGGTGTCGAGGCCGTTGAGAGAAACCAGCATTCCCATGATCCGGACCGCCGCCCGCGTCCCTTCGCCTCGGTTCTGATCATGCGGATCCATCGCCAGCAAAGCTCCGAGCATGCCTCCATGTGATTCTGCATCCTCGTTCTTCATATTGCGGCGCGCGATCTTCACCACCTCGCGTATCTGGGCATTCCGCGCGCCATGATTGCTCCAGAGGGCCTTGCGCAACGCCTGTTCCGAACCTGCGCCGCTCTTCTTGAGCTCGAGCGCAGCCGCCACCCGATGGGCCCTGTCGGAGGAAGTCATCGCGCGCAGAATTGCGTTAACTTCCTCTACAGAAAGCCCCAGTTCCTTCGATATGAGGAGATCCGGACTGCCGCCATAGTCCTCGTAACGCTCGGGGTTTTCGCACGGACCGGAACGCTCGACCCGCTGAGCCGCAGCGGTCGCGGGCACCAGCGTGGCCGCAAGAAAAAGCAGCCTCATGCAACTTCGAACCTTCATGTCGAAATTTCATATCACGTTCGCGTGTCGATACCTATATACTGTCTTGATGCTGGAATCTCTCGGACGCTTGCTGGACGATGCATGGGCCGATCTCGATGTCGGCAATTTCATGGGCGCCCGGTCGAAGGCCCGGCGTGCGGCAGCCGATCCCTCTCTTCGCCCCGAGGCGCTTCACCTCCTGGGAAGGATTTCCCTTCAGCGCAACGAGCCCGCACAGGCGCTCACTTTCTTCGACAAGTCCCTGGCCCTTGGATACGACTCGCCGGATCTCCATTACGACATCGGGCTCGCCCATGAGCACCTCGGCAACACCGCAAAGAGGACTGCCGCCTTCCTGGCTGTTCTCGACCGTGACAGTATCTACGACATCGATCTCCCGTCTCACCTGAACGAGGATCTGCTCGTCGGAGTCGCGGAAGAACTGCTTTGCGAGTTACCCTCAAAGATCACAGAAAAACTGGGAAACGTGCCCATCATGGTGGACGACCGACCCTCCAGGGATCTGGTGGCCGAAGGTTTCGATCCCAGGGCCCTGGGTCTTTTCGAAGGGGTCCCCTTCCCCGACGAGGGATCGGCCGGCCCCGCGCTCAACAGGATACTTCTGTTTCGAGCCAACATCGACGCGTTCACCTTCAGCGAAAACGACGCCGCAGAACAGGTGCGAATAACCCTGTTGCACGAGATCGCCCACTTCTTTGGAATGAACGAAGACGAAGTCACCGCGCTCGGGCTCGGGTAGGGATCCGTTATTGCTGGAAGCAGTACACACGCGACAGGGCGGTGCAATTCGCTGAAAACTTGTAGAACCATTCGTCGGTGAGGGAAGCGATCCCCGTGTATCCGTTATAGGTCGTTAACGTAGATGTCCAATTGTCGCAGGTGGTTGTTGGTGAACCCACATCAGTGACCGAAATGGCCCCCGACCAGACTCCGTAGTTCATCTGGTACTCACCCAGGGCATTGACGTTGAGGGGGGTGGAAAGGACACCGTTCACCAATATGCCGTCAGCCGTGGCGTTCAGCAGGACGTTGTCCACCCGCTTCCACGGTAATCCCGTCGAGAAGAACCATACTGCGGAGTTGGTAGATGTTGCCAGCATGGCCCAGTAGTTCCCGGGCAGGCCGGCGGCGACGGCCTCGCTCTGGCATATGGCGTCGGCGCCGACGAGGCCAGGGGCGGTGCTGAGCGGCAGGGTCGCGTCGGACAGGAACGCGATGCGCCCATCGGTAGGCTGGGGAACCACCCGGGTCTTATGGTCTGTCCCGAAACAGTAGAGAAACACATCGGTGGCGCAGGAGACGTTGCTCCTGTTTGTCCATAGATTGGTGGTACCCCAGGGGCCTCCAACCCTTGTTTCATTGGACGACGATGTCCAGTCTCCGCAGGTCGAGACCACACCGGAGGAGTAGAGCGAACCGTCCATGTCCGTGCCTGTCACCGCCATTGTAGTGGTGTTGACCGTACTCCCATCCTCGTCGAGACTGAGCGGGTGGAGAATACGGCCCAGCGCGATGTCGCTCGGTGTGTCGGCGAAGGGCTTTCCGTCGGGGCGGATCCACCCTCGGGCTCCGGCGAGACGGTCGATGGCGTTGACGCTCGAAGTGGACAACCAGGCCACATAGGTGCGTCCCGGCGGGAGAACACTGCTGCCGTCGGCGGCACTCTGACAAAGGGCGTCGGCTCCGGCGAGACCGCCCAGACCTGCGGGGGTGATGGACGTGCCGGCCAGGGTGAAGACGTAATTGGGCTCGCACGACATTATTGAACTTACGGTCACGTTATCCACGTACCAGAACCATCCCCAAGTAGTCCCTGTGGTATAGTAAAACCTCAGACGAAAACTATCCCAGGGATCGATGTATGACGAGAGGGAGAAGCACTCGTGAGTTGTGTCGGTCAGGCTATCGCTCCACTCCTCGATGGTGATCCACGGGGCAGTATCGTTTCCGACCTGGATCTCAAACCGGCCGACGTCATCCGAATCGTCGGGGAGTTCGTCTCTATAATAATGATCGAACGAAACGGTCACCTCCTGGCAACCGTCGGCATGGTGCCATGGGGTGATCAGGGACTCCTCCATGAAGACGCCGTCGCCTGCGGTTCTCGAATCGACCATCATGAACCCGTCTTCCATCATGTGGAATGGGATGACAAGGGCGTTGGGTGTGGTGGACACATGCCAGGTGAGGCTGTCCGATTCGCCGTCCTCGACGATCCAGTCGTCCGGCATAGTGCTCTCGCTAAAGTCCTCTACCACATGGATGTTGCACGCCGTTGTGCAGCTACCTCCCGAAGTGATGTCCAGATCGTATTCCCCCTCGGCTCCGTCGAGGCCGTCCACCACGAAGAAATATGTGAACCCTCCAAGAAGGCAGTAGTTCTCGATGGTAGTGTTTTCCTCCCGGACGCACACGTCCGGCTCGCAGCCTTCCCCGAGATCGGCCAGGATGATGATGTTCACTTCGTCGATGGCGTTCGAGATCTCCGCCGTGATCGTCTCGTTGCCTGCAGGCGTGTAGGAGTACACGATTTCGGGGCCGGTCTCTTCCCACTGCGGTGAACACGTGTATGCGTCCATGCAGCTCTGTCCGCCGGCGGTGGAGCCCGAGTCGCTGAAGGGCAGCGACGCTATCTCGATTGGATCGGCGCAGATGGGGTCGCAACCTATGTCGGTATCCGTATCCGTGTCGGTATCGCTGTCCGTGTCGGTATCGGTGTCAGTGTCGGCGCCGCCCCCCACCTTGTACTCATCGAGGCCCAGCAAGGCGCTGCAGCCGGTCAGAACAGCAATCAGCCCAACCAGTATCGTTCTGGGCAGCATTTAAAACCTCCCTACTATCTGCAGCCAGCCGCCGTTCGGTGTCACCGACGGCAGTAGCGCCACGGGCGCGTCTTCCTTTTCACCCAGTCCCGGCTCCACGAAGAACAACACCACCCCGACCGCGATCCCGGCTGCGGCCACACCCGTCAGTATAGTCGAGGCCAGCGCCAGATTCCTGGTCGACTCGAGCTCCCCCTCCTCACCCGGCGGGCAGATCTTGTCCGGGCAGTTCTCGTCCAGCGACCCTTCCCTGGACATGGCCATCCCGCCGGTCACTCCGGCGCCAATCCCGGCGCCCACGCCAATACCCAGTGCCACCCAGGTCCATAACCGTCTTCCGGGCGCTTCTTCTTCTCCTTCTTCTTCTTCTTCTTCTTCAGGAGTATCCACCGGTGGGGAGGATGCGGATTCCTCCGCAGCCGAGACGTCGCCCTTGCCCACCTTCAGTACTACCTTCTCGCCCCCGGCCACCTTGACCACCCGGTCGAGCAACCGCCTGGCCCCCAACTCCACCACCACCTCGTGCTTGCCCAGGTCGACGAAGATGATCCCCGTGTGCGGTGTCTTGCCCCGCTCCTCCTTGTCTACCAAAATTGTCGCGCCGTCGCCGCCCCCCTGGATCACGATCATCCCCACCAGGGCGTTGAGCTGTTTGATCTCGGACTTGACCTGCCTCAGTCGGTCGTCGGGAATGTCCTCCCCCCCCTCGGTAACGTAGCGGGTGTACGCTTCGAGCGCGGCCGCGTAGTGGCTGAGTTCGTTCTCCACCTGCCCGATGTTGTAGAGCAGCTTGTATGTGGGTTTTAGCTCGTACGCCCGCCCGAAAGCGATCGCCGCCTGCTCGAATTTGGCCTCAGTGTACAGGGCCAAACCCTGCTTGAACTGGACCCGTGCCTCGTCGTCACGCTTGTCGGCCCACGACGTCCCACACATGGCCATCGCCAGAACCGCCGTGATTACAAAAAAAGATCCCCGCATAGATTCCTCCATCTCACCTCGAAATCTCAATAGCATTTAAAAATCGATCATGGCATTGAGAAATTGAGGGTCATTTCCACATCGGTCATCAGCTCCCCGCCCCCGAGGTCCATCTCCACGCAGGATGTGGCGACAGCATCATCAACGTCGGGCTCCGGCGTTTCGGGGTTCGCATTTCCGTTGCTGTCGAGGAACGCCCAGAGGAAAGACTGCCCGGCGGGAACCCCACTTATCGCGAAAACACGGACGGCGCCCGCGAAGGACAGGTCGAGGGATTCCTCCACGTGGGAGAAGTAAACGGCTGGTGAAGGCGGAGCGCTGGGGCATTGCTCCATGAACGCAAAATGGACATCTCCGACAGCGTACGAAGAGGCGTTCAGACCGTCGGCGATGGTCACCGTTCCTGACACGTCCGCGGTCCCTCCCCCACCATCGGGAGCCCCTCCATCATCGGTCCCGGCGTCCGTATCGATATCGGCGGGCTCCCCATCGGTGTCGAAGAAACAGGCTGTTGCCACAAATAAAACCGCGCCGAGCACTGCTGTTTTTCCCAGGGACATCCCGATTACTCCCAGTTAAAGCCGGCCTCAATCATCACGTAGCGCGAAGCTGTTGTCATGGCAAGCCGTGGAGCGATTTCGTGTTACACTTCAATCCCAATCAACGGATTCAAACATGAAGATTGTCGACGAGGTATGCGATGCGAGCAAGCTGATGTCCATCACATTCACTTTGGCACGTGCAATAGCCTCGTACGCTCCGTTTGCTGTGCATGGAATAAGGGCCTCAATCCAGTCGCCTGAATCCAACTTCCGGCTTGCGAACTACCCGGAATATCTGGAGCGACGGCGAGAAACCGCTTTCAAATCAAAGGAGCTGGCGGAATCACCAGCTGCTTTCAAAGGAAAAAAGATCGCCTGTTTTCAAAAATGAATGATACATCGCCTACGAATACCATTCTTGCAATCCCTCGCCGATTGTGTAATATGACAATCGTACTATAATGATATCAAAAGTCGACATTCCGGCCTCGATCCTCCTCGTAGATGACGAGTCCATGGTTCGAACCCTCCTTGGCAACGCGCTCAAATCAGATGGTCACGAGGTGGTAACGGTTGGTACCAAGAAGGAAGCGTTCCAGTATTTTTCAAAAGTAAAATTCGATCTTCTGATCGTGGACAAGAACCTCCCGGACGGCTCCGGCCTGGAGATCATTTCCGGCGCGCGGAACCTGAACATAGACGCGGAGTCCATTGTCGTCACAGGCTATTCCGACACCGATTCTGCGATTGAGGCCATCAACCTGGGTGTGTTTCGCTACGTGCTGAAACCCTTCGATCTGGACACCCTCCGCATTGACATACATCAAGCCCTCGAGGCAGGCAGACTTCGCACCAACCTCAAGGATACCAACCTGGAACTGAAGCGAGCCAACTCCGACCTGCGCGAGGCTATCGTCGGGATGGACGAATCCGAGCGTCGTCGTATGCGGGCGGAACGCCTTGCCACCGTCGGGTCCCTCGCCGCCGGTGTCGCCCACGAGATCAACAACCCCCTCGGCCTGCTCAGCATGATCATACCTTACACGGTGAGCGAGCTTGGTTCTCTACTCGAATCGGGGACCGTTGAGCAGGATCCGGAACAAACTGCGGTTGCTTTTACCAGAATGCACAAGTCCCTTCGCTCCGCCCAGGAAGCGGTGGAGTTTCTGATGGGGCTCTCCTCGGACCTCCACTCTCTCGGGAAACCGGAGCAGGAGCACCCCGTCCCGGTCAATCTCAGGGACGCCGCCGGCTCGGCCCTTCGACTGATCCGCCACCAGCTCAAGAACAAGGCCACTCTGGTCATCGATATCTCCGAGGACCTCACAGTGCTTGGACATTCCAGGAGACTGGTCCAGGTGTTCATCAACTTGCTCACGAACGCCGGAAAGGCGATCGTAGAAGAGGACGCCCCGGGGCTCAACGAGATCGCCATTCGGGGCCGACTCGATGGCCGCGAGATCGTAGTCGACGTTTCAGACACCGGGGTAGGGATACCCAGGGAAAACATCGAAAAGATATTTAACAGATTCTTCACCTCGACCAACCCTGGCGAACAGGTGGGCTCGGGCATCGGGCTGTCGATAGTTCAGGAGATCATCAAGGAACACGGCGGCAACATGGCGGTTTCGAGCACTCAAGGAAACGGAACCACGTTTACGTTCAGGCTTCCTGTCATGGCGGATCGCCCCTCGATCATGGGCATCCCGGCGGTGGCCAGAACCGACGCGGCGGAGATGACCCGCACCCGGCGAAAGATCCTCTTTGTGGATTCCGAAACCGGCAACCTCGAGGCCTACGAGGAATCCTTCGGCCAGCTGCACGACGTCCATCTCTCCGAAACGCCGCAAGAAGCCAGAACTCTGGTGGATGAGATCAACGAGGATCTTGACGTTATCGTGTGCGAACTGGTCCCGGACGAACACCCTCTGGCCAGCTTCCACGAGGACATTGTCCAGGAGTACTCCGAGCTTGCTGACCGGTTCATCTTCCTGGGCGATCCTAGCCCCCTGGCCGATGAGGCTCTGGAACAGGGACGCAACGTGCTGCTCAAGCCCATCAGGCCGGCCGTCCTGCTTGCCGCAGTGTACAAGATACCGCCCCGCCGACCTTCCACGAACTGAAACCTCAAAGGAAGAAAAGCCGATAGCCCAGATTGAAATACATGGGCGACAGGTTCCCATCGAGGGTCTCCATCGATCCCAATAGCGCAAGGTACTCGATCTCCATGAACACCGCCCCGGGACCGATGCCGAATTCCAGGGCGACCGAGCCACCTAGCCCAAAAAGAAAGCCGCGTTCATGGGAATCGGTATCCGATCCCGCAATGTCAAGCGTGTTGTCCACCATCACCGCCGCTCCGTGGATCGCAGCCAGCAAACTCCACCGCGTCCCCAGGCCAAATCGGTAGAACAGCATACCGCCAAAAGGAACGATCCATGTTTTTGATTCCATGTCAGCGGACGGTGAAGCGCCTGAACCCACCGATGAGCTTGCACTGCTTCTCGAAAAACCAACCTGAAGACCCACACCCATGCGATGATTTCCAATCGGTAGCTTGACACCGAAGTCCGCCCCGAGATCAAACGAACGCATGGATCCGAAATTCCAGGCAAGGCCTCCCTTTAGCGCCATACTCAGCCAGGGGATCTCAGGCGGCACGTCGGGGGGCGTCTCGACCTTCTCCTCGTCCGGCTTGGTTTTGGTCCTGGGCAAGAGCACCAGCTCCATCACCGCCGGCGGCAGATCGCTTCCCTCCACCGAAACCCTGACCTCCACTTTGCCCTCACCATCTTGCGGGGGATGGTAGATCGCCCTGAATGCACCGCCACCCATCGATTCCACACCGGTGACTTCCCCGATATCGCAAAGAATCTCGATTGCGGCATCCTCGTCCATTCCACCGTCTTCCCCCACAACCACCGCGAACAGCGCCACATTCGGAGGATCGTCCATGCCGATCTTTTTCGTTTCAACGAACACGGCGGTCCTTGGAACTTGCGGCAGGTGGAGATCCACATCCCCTCCCTCACCGTCCACACCTTTCATGGTTCCCGGCGGAACCTCCACCTGAATCCTCGCCTCGCCCTTCTTCCCCGCCTTCACCGGACCGAACTCCTTGCCTCCGATCCTAATGGTCGCCTCCGCATGAGGCCTTGTCTTGATGACCGCCTCCCCAAGTCCGATCAACTGGACCGCAGCATAACCCCACACAGGACCGTCGTCAGTCTCGATCATCGCAGCGATCACATCCACCCTGGGTATGTATTGCTCGGGAGGAATGTAGACCGCTGTTGCCTTGTCTTCGGATACGATCTTGACCCCCCGCACCCTTCCGTGCTGGGCGAAGAGCTTGATCCTTCCCTTTCTCTCGGGGAGATTGATCAGCACATCCGCCTCCGAACGTTGTCCAAGTAAAAGAGTGAAGGGAGTCAACCTGACGTCCAGCTCACCGCCCCTTGCAGCGTCCGGTAAACTCGCGTCAATACCGTCCGACTCGTCCGAAACAGCACTTTGCGAAGCTGTACAAAGAGCGAGAAAAACGATGCCCATGGGCAAGGTTCGCATCAGGTATCGCCCGTTTTCTTGGGCGCGCCCCAGTTGATATCAATACCCTCGATGTTCGCGCGTGGATCGTGCGTGACGCACGGAAAGACCCTGCGTTTTTCTCTCCCGGTGACATCCTCTGTAACGACGACGATGCGGTTTTTGCCGGGTCGAAGGGGCACCCTCACAACGAATCGGCCATCCAACTGAACAGCCCCACCGACATCGTTGACCCTCACGTTGGAGCCCGGTGTGGTTCGACCTCTGACGGTATAGAACGGCTCCTTCTGAGTTATGCACCCCGGGTCCGCAACGCGGAGCAGCACGTCCACCGGAATAGTCAACGGTCTCGACGGAGCTCCTCCCGCAACCACCGACTGCATTCCGGCCGCGACCTCCACCTTTCGTCCCGAGGCGGACAGATCAACCGAACCTGTCTCGGTTGCAACCGCAACCGTCCCACCGGTGTTCATGATGGAGAACTTGCCGGCCCTGACTTCGGCCACCGCGTTCCCGTTCTCGTTTTCTATACGGAGTACCCGCTCGCCGCCCTCGTCGTAGTCCACAGACGCGCGACCGCGAACGAGACCCAGTCGCTGCACCGAACTGGACAACTCGCGCACCTTGATCTCCGCCTCCTGTGCCAGCTCGATCACCGAACTCTCACCCACCTTGATGGAGACGCTTGACTCCTTGTCGGTGCGCACCGCATCGTCAACGCCCAGTGTCTGGCCGGCAACCACGTCCACCCATTTCCCCTCGGTCTCACGGCTGACCCGCCCTTTCACCTCGACCACTTCCACGGTTCTTGAGATCTCCGAAACCGCTCCCGCATCCCTTTTCTCATCATCGCGATCAACGACTACCTCGGGCTCGATGGTTCCCATCGCGGGCTCCTCCGGCCTGGATTCGACCTCATCGCCGTCCATCAACACGCGAGACACAACGAAGCCGCCCCCCACAAGAACGGCGACTATAACCAGATAGATGAGAACTCGCCCCTTCATCAGCGCTATTTTTTCTCTTTGCGCATCTGCGTGACCGAATGCCGAAAATCGAATGCTACGCTTGCTTCGTCATAGGGCGCCGCGAGCACACCTCGGGCGCCCAGGTGGATGGCCTCGATGGTCTTGTCGAGACCACCGCGCTCCATTAGCGCTATCGCCCCCAACACGCCCGGCGAATGCGTAAATCGGAGCCCCTGACTCTTCAGATCCTCAGGGCGGGCAATAACCACTTCGTATGGATAACTCCCGATACTATCGAGAGCCTCCTCCATGTCTGTGTAGGCGGCGACCTCGCAACCCAACTCGAGTAACGCATCGCCGATGAGATCGCGAATGCCGTCATCCTCCTCGATCAAAAGGACATTGACCGCAATGTCGTCTCTCACTGCAGGATCTCGTACCGGCTGCGGAGGTGCCATGGCTATAGGCATCTCCTTTTTCTTGCCCTCTTTCGCCATGATCTTCTCGACGCTTTTTCGAAAGTCGTTCAGATCAAGAGGCTTGAGCACATAGTCGGCGACACCGAGGGTAAGCGCCTCGAGCGCGGACTCCTCCGACGCATACCCGGTGATCACGAGAATCGGCATTACGGGGTAGAGATTTCTCGCCACCTGTGCGACCTCGATACCGGAGATCCCCGGGAGGTTCTTGTCCGTCACCAGCAAGTCGAATACCCCGGCCTCCAGCTCCACGAGCGCATCCTCACCGGTGCCGCAAAGCACACACTTGAAGTCCATCTGTTCGAGGACCTTGCCGAGGATCTGCAGCACTGAGTTCTCGTCGTCCACCACCAGCGCACGATTCTTGCCACCAGGATTGCTGCTAACCCTCCTGGGTGAAGGAGGAGCGGTGGTTCGTGAGGCAGAAACGGGAAATGTCACTTTGAATCCCGTTGTCAGATTGTCGACATCAAGAGCTTCGAGCTGCGCTCGATCAAGGTATTGCACCACCGCTCCATGATCCTCGGCCACCCTCTTCACGATGTAGAGCCCGAGTCCTGTTCCATTGAAATTTGACTTGGTCGTGAAGAACGGCTCATACATCTTCTTGATGACCTCCGAGTCGATTCCCTTCCCGTTATCTGCGACGATCAACTCCACACCCCGCCCCTCGGCAGCCTTGCTGACAAGCACCATCACTCTCCCCTGATCGACGGACGCGGTCGCATCGCGAGCGTTGATGACAAGATTGGACACGAGCTGTTCCAGCATGGATTGATCGGCCGTGATGAGTGAACAACCATGATCGATCTTCATCTCCATTTTCGTCCTCCTGCGCACGGTGTTCCCATGCCATTCCATAACGGTCATGACCCCCTCGACGACCTTGCCCATATCGACCTTCTTCTTCCCGGTGGAGGGTAGTAGAAAGTTGCGCGTGCGTTCGACCAGCATCTCGATCCGCCCGGACTGCGCAAGCGCGTCGTCCAGACTTTTCCTGAGATCCTCGTTGTCCCAGGCGTTTTCCCTCATCATCTGAAGAGAGATCTTCAGCGCCGAGAGAGGCTGTCGCACCTCATGAGCGACGGCGGCAACGGACATGCCGACCTCGGCCAGCTTGGCCACGTGCATCAGCTTGTCCTCTTCTATCTCGACGCAGGACGGCTCCGGCGTTTTCTCGTGCTTTCCCAACTACTTCTCCTTTGCGCCCCTTTAATAAGATCGAGGTTTATCAGTTTTTCGATAACTTTACAGTGCCGGGAAGAAAAATTGTCACCCTGGTCCCCTTGCCTACCTCGGACTCTATCAAAGTCTTTCCCTTGTGTTCATCCACCACGCGATGAACGGTCGCCAGACCCAGCCCCTTCGACCCGGAGCCCGGCGCTTCCGTCGTGAAGAACGGGTCAATAGCCCTTATCCGAACCTCTTCGGTCATCCCGACACCGCTGTCCGCAACGGAGATGTTGACCGCTCCTCCCTCCAGGCGGGAGACCGACAGGGTAAGCGTTCCACCTTGCGGCATTGAGCGCAACGCGTTGTCCAGCAAGTGATTGAAGACGAGCCTCATGTCCCCATCATCCGCAAACACCGAACATTCGGACGCGAGTTCCCATACCACTTCGATCCCCCGTTCCTCAAGCCTGCCCTCGAACATCGAGGCCGATTCCCTGAGCAACAGCGCGGGCTCCAGAGATCTCATATTCGGGGCCACCTGGGACTGGGACAGCCGCAATAGCGCGGCGACAACCTCCGCGACCCGGCGCGCGCTGGAAATAATCACGTCAATAGACTCAGCAGTATCGGTGCCCGGCTCGGTCCTCTCCTTGAGCAGCTGTGCCATCCCGAGCACCCCGGTAAGGGGGTTGTTTATCTCGTGAGCCACACCCGCTCCCAGCTCTCCGATGGCCGCCAACTTCTGAGTCTGGAGGATCTGTTCCTGGGCCTGTTTCAGCTCCCTGGTACGATCCTCGACACGCTCGGTGAGCTCCGCGTTCCATGTTCGGATCTCCTCTGTCATCCTGTTGAACGATGCAGCCAGGCTTCCCAGCTCGTCTCGCGAATCGACATCGAGGACCAGATCGTAATCCCCCTCCGCTATTCGCACGGACGCCTTCTCGAGCCGGGAGATCGGCCGCGAGAGTCCCTTCGCGAGAACGACACCCCCAATGATCGCTATCAAAATGCAGACCACGATCCACACAACGGCCATCATCATCGAGCGCACGACCGGAGCCATCGCGGTCTTCTCCGGTTGCTCGAGGAGGAGCTTCCAGGCCGTGAACCGGACATCGGCCACCGCGCTCAACATGGTCTCACCCGCGCTGTCACGAGAGGTCACTGCGCCCAGCGGCATCTTCCGTATCTCCTGCGCCTCGTCCGCCGGCAGGGGCATCCAGTGTCCGTCGCTGTCCAGCGTGACATCGCAAAGGGAATATCCCCGCGTATCCACCAGCCTCGCCACGCGCGATGACTGGGGGTCGGTCTCTTTGAGCAGATCGCAGATCTTCTGCAGCGAATATTCTACCGCCAGGACCCATCTGTTATCACCGCTCGATACGGGGAAGGCCATTGCCGCCACCATCCGGGGCGATCCGGACGAGGGCATGTACACCGGTCCCAGGGCCATGGAAGCGCTCAGAGCGAGCTCCATGGGGACGTGCCGCGAAAACTTCTCGAGATCGGCATCGGTCACCCGCTCCCTGCCCAGGAGTTCCACATCGGCATCGTCCGGCCGGTACGGGGGAGCAACTGCCCGCCCGCCGTCGTCGAGGAGCGCCACCATCGTAGCCGATGAGAGTTGTCTGTACGGAATCGCCAGGGCCATCGGAAGATCGTCTTCCGGAAAACTCTCGAAGGGGACCGACTCCACGACGAGACCCATCCCGTCGATCATCCAGTTGACCCTGTCATTTGCGCGACCCGCCAGGGCCTCAGCACCGGTTGAGAGATCTTCGCGAACCATTTCCTTCATGGACGTGAAGTTGACGTTTGCGGAAAAAAGATGGCTCAGGACCAGGGGGACGAGCAAGCCCAAGGTGAGCAACAACAGTAATTTGGTTCTGATTTTCATTGCATCAAGAGAGAAACTCCAACAACTTTAACCGGGAACCATCTACATATCCCAATGAGTAGCGCGCGATCAAGCTGAATGCATTCACATTTGACGATGGGCGCGTGCGCATGAGAACCTTCGGCAAAAGAGGCGGTGAACAAAAAAATGCAAGACAAATACAGGGGCGAACGGGTGCTGGTCTTCTCGCGCGCAACTCTGGACGAACTGGGGTCCTTCCAGGGGTTAAGCGAAGATACATCTCGGTTCATGGACGTCATTCTCGACAAGAGCAACAACCGCTTTCACGAGCGATACCTCGCGGAGGACGACCCCTCCTTGAAGCAGATAATCCCGTACGTAATGTTTCGCTGCGGCGACGAGATATTCTCCTACGTCAGGGGCAAGAAGGCGGGTGAAAAGCGTCTTGTGGGCAACCGCTCGGTGGGGATCGGCGGGCACATCAATCCGGAGGACGAGCAACTCCTGGCCCTGGCCCCGGCTGCCTCCTCGGACATCGGCCACTATCTGGAGGCTGTCCGCAGGGAGATCGCCGAGGAGGTGATCGTCGACGGCGAGATCGATCCCAGGATCGTCGCTCTGATAAACGACGATTCCAACCCGGTCGGACAGGTCCATTTCGGGATCGTCCACCTCTGCGATCTCGATTCGAAGTCCGTGCGAAAGAGGGAACAACAGATAACGGAATCGGGATTCGTGCCAATAGAGGATCTGGCGGGTCCCAGACGAGAGGAACTGGAAACATGGTCAGCGCTGGCAATAGACTACTTGACCGGACGATGAACGGAACGTTCAGGGCGGCAGGCTTTCTGGCGATCGCCATCGCGTTTTGCCTCCCTGCCCTGGCGGGGCCTACCGAGTCGAGCGAAGAATCCGAGCCGTTCACCGATGCCTTCGACCTTAGCATCGACAAGCCGGGCGGGCTCGCTTTCGACGGAACGCTCCTGTGGGTATCCGACCGCCTGGGCCTGAAGATCCGCGGTCTCGATCCGAAGACCGGCGTGGAAAAGGCGTCCATCGCCGCGCCCGGCACATGGCCCACCGGGCTGGCACATGACGGGAAGCTGCTGTGGGTGTGCGACCGAGACAGGAATCGGATCTTCGGAATAGACACCTCCCGATCTCTGGTGACAAGAGAGATCGAGGGCCCCGCCAATCCCCTGGGCCTTGCATTCGACGGCGAGCATCTCTGGGTGGCCGACGGGAAACGCATCCACCGGGTCACACGGGAGGACGGCACGACGATCGTCTCCTTCAATGCGCCCTCCTGGAGCGGCTCGGGTCGAGGGATGGAGCAGCTGGGACTGGCATTCCACGAGGGATATCTGTGGGTCTCGGATCGCAAGTCCGACATGATCTACAAGGTGGAGCCGGAGCGCGGCGACGTCGTGGACATGATGCCCTCCCCCAGCCCGTTCCCCGCCGGGCTCGCCATGACGAACGGCGCGCTCCAGGTGGCCGATGTGCACGGAAGGGGCGTGGACACCCTGGATATTCGATCCATTCCGCGCGTCGTTCGGTCCAAACCAAGGGTCGAGACCATCGTGCTTCGACGCAGGATAACCAATCGCGGCCCCGACGCCCTGGCGAGAACGGACGTATTCATCGCAATCCCCATCTCGGCGCCCAACCAGGCTCTGGACGGCGAGCCGGTTTTCAGACCGAAGCCCGACGAGATCGTGGAGGACAGGTGGGGCCAGAAGTTTGCCCGGTTCACGGTTCAGAATCTCGCGCCGGGAAAGCACCTGGACGTGAAGATGACTACCAGGGCAACCCTCTTCACCGTTCGCCACCACATCGATCCGTCCCTGGTGGGATCTCTGAAATCGATCCCCCGGAAGATACGAAAGGCCTACCTCACGGACGGAACCAAATATGTCATTGGACATCCCTCGATCAAGAAGCACCTGAAGGAAGCCCTCGGCGACGAGAAGCGGCCTTACTGGATGGTCAGGAAGATCTCCAGGTACATCGGCGAGCACATGAAGTACGAACTGGCCGGCGGATGGAACATCGCCCCCACCGTGATCGATCGCGGCACCGGGTCCTGCTCCGAATATACCTTCGTGTTCATCGCCATGTGTCGCGCCGCCGGTATCCCCGCCAGGTATGTCGGGGCCCTGGTAGTACGCGGTGACGACGCCAGCACCGACGACGTCTTCCACCGATGGGCCGAGGTCTATCTCCCGGGATACGGGTGGATTCCCGCCGACGCGCAGGCCGCCGACAAGCCGACCCCGGCAAAACAGGGGATCGGCGGATTGAGCAATCGATTCATGATCACCACCTCGGGCGGTGGCGGCTCGAAGTACATGGAGTGGTACTACAACTCAAACGCGCAATGGACCTGCAAGGGCCGCTGCGACGTGCAAGACCTCCACATCGGCGACTGGTACCCCAAGGGCCAGGATCCCGCCGACATGCCCTAGGGCACGAGAGTGACTCAATCCAGCTTCTGGCGACAAAATGTGTCTGACCCCATTGGATGACGTATAATGCTTTTTATGACATTTGGCGTGGAGGTGCGGCATGCGACCAATAGTAGGTATGATATTGTTGCTGACTGGATTGACAGTCTACGGCTGTGACAATGACACGGGAACGGGCTCTAGCGGCGACACGGACACGGATAGCGACACGGACGCCGACTCGGACATCGACACCGACGCCGATTCGGATTCGGATACCGACACCGACTCCATCATTTGCGATCTCGGAACCTACGACGGGGATATTGAGGTAGTAACTTCCGCTGACCTCCATGCACTGGCAGGATATACCGCGATCTCGGGCAACCTCACCATCGACAGCTGCTCTTCGTGCGCTGACGTCAACGATTTGATCTGCCTCACCTCGGTGGGTGGCCTGGTAATCTGGAACAACGAAGCCCTCACCAGCCTGAACGGACTGAGCGCTCTCACCTCGGTGGACGGATTCCTGGATATGGACCACAACACCGCCCTCACCAGCCTGGCCGGCCTGGACGCCGTCACCACGGTGGACTGGTACTTGAGAGTCCAACGCCACGACGTCCTCACCAACCTGGATGGACTGAGCGGTCTCACCTCGCTGGGCGAGAACTTGTGGATCTTCGGCAACGCCGCGCTCACCAACCTGGACGGATTGAGCGGCATAACCACGGTGGGTGACCTGGGAATCTGGAACAACGCGGTCCTGCCCGATTGCGAGGTATGCGAACTGCTGGACCTGTTCACCACCGGACCCACTTCGACCGATGTACACAGCAACCTCGACGATACCTGCACGCCGGTCCCGGACAACTGCCCGTGAAAATCCTGACTATCCTTTGCTCATATGTGTCTAACCCCATTGTAAGACCCTGGAATAACAGGCTGTTTACACCCGCTTCATTGCAAATGAGTAGAAGACCGGGATCGATACGAGCGTGAAGACGGTCACGAGAGACAACCCCACGATCATCGCCCACGCCATGGGCTCGAACAAGACACCGCCGAAGAGCGCCAGCGGAAAGAGCCCTCCCACGGTGGTTATGGTGGTCAGCAGGATCGGACGCAACCTGTATATTCCCGCCTTGATGACCGCCTCCCGAACGTCCTCGCCCTTCGCCCTCTCCTGCTCCGCGAACTCGATCCACACAACCGAGTTCTTGATGGCCATCCCGACAAGAGAGATCACCCCCAGGAACGCCATGAAGCTGAAGGAATACCCGCCGATGTACAGTCCCAGCGCGGCGCCGACCGTCGAAAGTGGGACCGTCAACATGACAATGAAGGCCTTGCGCAGAGTTCCGAGTTGAAAAACCAGAAGCATAATGAGCGAGATCAGTATCACACCGAACACGATGCCGAGTTCGCGGAAGGTCTTGTCCATCTCGTACTTCTCGCCGGCGATCTCGACGTTGTAGCCGGGCGGGAAGTCCAGCGCCTGAACCCGGGGCCATGCCTCCACAACGATATCGTCAGCCAACCGTCCATTGGTCCAAGACTGCACCATGAGCGCGCGCTTGCCGTCCCGCCGCTTGATAAGCCCCGGACCCCACTGCGGCTCTATGGTGGCGATGCTGCTCAGGGGAACCTTCTTTGACGTTAAGTTCGACGCCACCGGCAGGTTGCCGATATCCTCCTCGATCTCCCTCTCCTCATCCACGAGCCGCATTATGATCGGGATCTCCGTGTCCCCATCCGTGAAGCGGGTGAGCTCGTACCCTTCGTAGGAAGCGAGGAAGGCCAACGCCACGTCGGTGTTGGTCACGCCCACCCGGTTGGCGCGCTCGATATCCACATTCACCTTGAAGCTCGGAACGTCGAGCCCGAGGTTATCCTTCACCCGATCGGTCCCTGGAATCGTGTGCAGGATCGCCTGTATTTTTTCGGACAGGGCCCTGAGGATCTTGAAATCCTCTCCCATGATACGAAACTCCACCGGCGCCTGGATCGGCATGCCCATCACGATCTTCCTGGCGAACACCCGCGCGCCGGGATACTCGATGTCGGCGTTCTCGTTGAACCGATCGACCACGTCGAAAGTACTTTCCGGACTGCTGGTGTTGACCATGATCCTGGCGTAGTTGGAGGTCTGGAACTCCGGCGTGATAGTGATGTAAAATCTGGGCCCTCCATCTCCCACATACGTCACGGTGCTGACCACGCCCGGATCGGCCCTCAACTTCCGCTCGGCGTTCATCGCCACGCGCTCCGTCTCCTTGATGGAGCTTCCCTCCTTCAGCCAGATGTCCACAGTGAACTGATCGCGGTGCGCGTCCGGAAAAAAGGAGAAACCAACTTCATTGAACAACACACCGGCTCCGATGAGCGCGCCCAGGGTTATCAGGATCACGAGCCATCTGACCGAGAGACACCCGCTCATGAAGGCGCGATATCCCCTGGAGATCAACGTCTTCTCGTAGTCCGTCTTCTTCTTGGCGGAGGGGCGCATCAACCATTTCGCCATCAGCGGAGTGAGCGTCTGGGAGATCACCAGGCTGCCCACCAGGGAGACCGTGACCACCAGCGGAAGGCTGCGCACGAAGGCGCCCATCTCGTCGCTCAGAAGAAGCATCGGCATGAACGCAACCACCGTGGCGAGCGTCCCCACTATGACCGGCCTGGCCAGTTCGTGAGTTCCCTTCCACGCGGCCTCGAAGGGCGACATTCCCTGCCGGAGCTTGATATCCACGTTGTCGGTGACGATGATGCTGTTGTCCACGAGCATCCCCAGGGCAACGATGAAGGCCGATATGGAGATCATCTCCAGATCGATGCCGAGCATCGGCATCACCGCCATCGCAATGAGCACGGACAGGGGAATGGCCACAGCGCTGATCACCGAAGATTTCAACCCCATGAACAACGCCATGGAGATGATGACGATCACTACTCCGGCGAGCAGGTTCATCATGAACTCGTTGACCTGGCCGTCCACCTGGCGCGGTGAATCGTGAACCACGCTCATCTTCACCCCAGGAGGAAGGCGCTGCTCGAACTTCTTTACGACTGCGCGAACCTCCTGCCCCATCTTCACGATGTTGTGCCCGTCCTTCATGACGATGCCCACGGCCATCGCCACCTTGCCGTCCATGATCAATCGGGAATATGGCGGGTTCCTCGGCTCCCTCTTTACTTCGAAGAGATCGCGGACGTGAACGACCTGACCCGTGGTCTTCGAAATGTCGATGATCGTTTTCTCGATTGCCTCTGTCGATTCGTACTCGCCGGTGGGCTCGAGCCTGTACCGGTATCGATCGGTGCGGATGGACCCTGCCGGTATGCGCAGATTGTGCATCTGGAGCATCTGCCCAACCTGGTACGGCGTCAGTCCGTAGTGGGCCAGGACCGCCCGCCTCCCCTCCAGGTAGACGACCTCCGGCTGCTCCCCCATCAACGAGACCTCGCCGACCGATTCCACGTCCCGAAGCCCGGACCTCAATTCCCGCGCGATCTCATTCAGACGAACCGGGCCGACGCCCTCCAGGGAAATTATCATTCCCGTCGTGTCGCCGAAATCGTCGATGACTTCGGGCTCCATAACGGCGGACGGCATCCCGGAGCGAGCCTCGGCAACGCGGGTTCGCAGCTTCTGCCACTCGATGTCGGTGTCGGCATCGTACTCCACCGAAACAAAGATCACCGATATGTTCGCCCGGGAGATGGAGTCCATCTTCTTGAGGCTGTCCATCGACTCGAAAGCTTCTTCCAGCTTATCGGTGACCTGCTCTTCCACCTTGCCAGCGCTCGCGCCCGGGTAGATCGTCATGACCAGCGCCGTCGCGATCCTTATCTCCGGCGATTCGCGCCTGGACATGCTGAAGTAGTTGAGGAGACCCCACACTATGATGACACCCGTCACCAGCAGAACCAGTGCGGGCGCCCCGAGGGACCACAGCGGAACGTTGAACGGGGGTCGAGGTTCGCTCATTCGGGCGCCCTGTCGACTCGGGCTGCGGCAGCTTCCATGATGGTGATTGGATCTCCCGATCTCACCATTCCGCGAAGCACGTATTTCTCCCCGCGCTTCAATCCGCTCTTCACCAGCACCTTCTCTCCAAGCACGAGCCCGAGATCCAGCCTTCTGGCCTGCGCCGTGCCCGTCCTCGAATCGGCGACCATGACGACGGGGCTCCCATCGACATCGCGGCTCACGACATCGAGAGGAATGAAAATACCGTCGTGGACGGCGACGACTATCTCGGCCTCCACGATCATTCCCGCCCTCAGGGACAGATCCTCATTGGACACCTCCAGGATGACCGGAAAGGTCCTGGTCGTCGGGTCCGCCGCATAGCCGACGGAGAACACCTTCCCGATGAAAACACGATCGGTCCCCGGCGCTCTGATCTCAACTTCTTCGCCCTCTTCGAACAGGTGAAGGTCCCGCTGAGGCACCGGCAGGATGACCTTCACTCTCTTGAGATCTGCCAGGATTCCGACCGGGTGGGAGGGGTCCGTCATGTCCCCGACCGCTCCCATCCGCTTGATGACCACCCCGGAGGCAGGGGACTTCAACCTGGCGTACGCGAGTTGCGTCTCGGCCTGCGACTTCTGTATCCGAGCCACGTCCATCTTGCTGAGAAGCTCATCCATCTGAGCCTGTGTGACCGCCTCCTCACCCATCAACTTCTCTGCCCGTTTGAGGTGCGGATCGAGCGCCTTCACCTGCGCCCTGGCGAGATCCCGCATGAGCTTGTAGTCCCTGGAATCGAGGACAGCGAGCAGCTCTCCCTTTTTCACCCGCGACCCTTCTTCGAAAAAGATCTTCGTGATGCGCCCTCCGACCGTGAAGGTGAGCGGCACGATATCCCAGGCCGCGACATCACCCGTAATCCGGCGGTGCTCGTCGATGTGTTCCTCGACAACCGTCTCCACCTGAACCGCCGTGGTCGCCGCCACGCTCTCGTCTTTTCCGCCGGCATCGGTCGAACGCGAACATCCCGACACGAAAAAGGCGACTGCCATCACACCCGCGACTGCTTTGATCCCACAGCTCATTCCACGGCTCCCTTCTCCGGAGCGCCGGTCGTACCCAGAGTGTCGATCACCAGCACGTCCATGAAATGCCTGGCGAGATCCTCCTGCTCTTCCCTGGACGCCCCGAGGGAACCCTGGATCGTGAACCCCTCGAACAGGGCCACCCCCAGGCGAATATTGCGCTCCACCCTGCCCTCGAATCCTTCAGGCATCTCCATATTGTCGCGTTGCACAAGGCGAAGGGCTATCTCACCGAACTTCCGGACGATCTGATCGAGCAACCTTCGGCGCTCCATCTTGAAACGGTCGTCCCTCAACACTTCCGGCATGAGCGCAAGCCAGATTCTGTCCTGCAGCGCCGTCTCCTGTTTCGAGGTCTGAAATCGGAGAGCCACCCTGAAGAATGTCTGTGCCGGGGGAAGGTTCCAGCCGATAGCCTCCTCCACATCCACGTCCAGGGAATCCCTGTAGCATCGCGTGAACAGGGCAAGAGCAACCTCGGTCTTGTTGGCAAAGAAACGGTACACGCCGCCCTTGCTCAACTCGATCCTCCCGGCGATGGCATCCATTGTTAGCGCCGGGTACCCCTTCTCTTCAATCTCATCGCCGGCGGCGCGGAGAATCTCCTCGATCCACTCATCCGGTTTCCTGTGCCTGGTCATTGGCCGCCTTTCATAGTGACACAACCGTCACATTGTCAAATCTGCCCTGACTTCGCGCTCGTGTCAATGCCAAATTGACCTTTCCGTCACTTGTGTTTTCTTTGTGTACTCGGGATCTTAGCTAGCGGTCTCGCTCCTGAGCGAGCTTGACTATATCGTAACCTGCACGAACCGATCGCAGGTAGTACCTTGCGCGCAGAAC
>JAUXHN010000020.1 GCA_030621515.1 Deltaproteobacteria bacterium
GTTTGAGATCCGTATCGATGCCGTGTGAGTATGTAAACTGCCCCACCTCCCAGCCGATGACATCGTTGAAATGCAGCGAATATGCACCTGTAAATGTCAGCCCCTTTGTGAAGGCATCCAGGGGCAACGTGCCGATCCATACACCGAACTCATGGGTCATGGTGTGTTGGCGGTTCTGAACAGCCAGCGTTTCCATACCCTCGTCACCTTCATCCTCTGCCGCAAACAATGCCGACGGCGCCGCAAATAAGGCCACACAGAAGAGAGTCGCAATTGTTGTCCTCATCAATTTCATCCTTTTGCTATGACGACACATTTCTGAACAAGAACGGGAACGTCACCGGCACGTCACCGCCGCTTGGTTTGGGAAACTTCCAACGTTTCAGCTTGTTGAGCATGCAATTGGTCGCGGTGGAGCTGCCGAGGGTCGATGAGCGGACCCGGGCGCCCTTGACCTTGCCCGTCAACGATATTGTCCAATCAAACACAACTCTTCCGGCCAGGCTCGGATTGATCATCAGAGCCTTCTCGTAACAGGCCTGGAAGTGGTGGGCGTTCGCGTTCACCACCCGTGCGACCTCGGCCTTGCTCAGGCTCCCCTTGACCTTTGCCCCGGAGGTCATCTTTGTTACTTTGCCGCGAACTTTCTTCTTTGACTTGCTCTTTTCCAGGTGCGTTATCTTGGTGTCCTTGCCGGCCACCTGATCTCCGCTCAACGTGGAAATATACCCACCGCCGCCCTTCTTGGCGATGTTCACGTCTCCGCCAGGCAAACTGGCGATGGCGCCTGCGATGTTGAATCCACCAGCCAATCCGCTTCCCGGCGCAACTGCATCCACATTTGACACGAGATCCTTCAGGTTGTCGCTGGCCCCTTCCTTGCCGCTGCCCTTGCTCAGCACGCTGAGAAGGCTACTCACCGACGGGCTGGTCGTCGTATCGGAAGCCTTTTCCCTGATGCGCTTGATCGCCCTCCTTGAAACCGCCGGCGCCTTCTCCGACAGGGTCAACGTGTCCTTCGGCTTTGGCGCCTCTTCCACCTTGACCTCGTCCTTGAGGGCCTCGGGTTTGTCCATTGTAACTTCGGCGAATACCTCACCAGCCGCATCAAGGTCGCCAACTTCGACCTTGAGCATCATTGTTACGGCCGCTACGGCAATACCTGCCGCCAGGTGTACGGCCGCTGCGATACCGATGGCGGAGAAAAAGGATGGGTTGATCCTGAAGCCCCCGGCCCGCTCCGCACGCGGTGGCCGGTAGACCTCCATCTTGTACGTCCCCTCCTGGCCATCGATCAATGCGCTGTTCCCGTCCAACAGAACTGTTTCACGGCGCCCGCGCTTTATGGGCAAAGATTTGATGTCGAGGTCATTGGATCCGCTCGTAATAGTTCCGGCAACATGGGATGCAACCTTGAGGGTTGCCTTGCCCCGGGTGATCCGGCAGCGAACCTCGCCGGTTCGTGAAACAAAAGAGCGTCCCGGCAATACGCCGAAAGCCTCGCATACGCGCCCGCCAACAAGCCGTACGATGTGAGTCGCGCAGTAAGGTTCTCTCGCAACCGTCGTTTTCTCATCCCTGTGTGAGATGAGCATATCGGCAAGATCGAACGGCTCTACAAAAGCAAACTCATCCTCCTCCTCATCGGCGCTGTCATCGTAAAAATAGTAGTCCTCGTCGAGGCTGCTTTCTTCTGCGTATTGTGCCGGCGCGGGTTTCTTCTCGATAACCGGCGCGGACTTCTTCTCGACAACCGGCGCGGGCTTCTTCTCAACCACCGCAGTCACGGGGGGAGATGAGGCTCGTTTCGGTCTCGCTGCGGGCGCAATGGACTCCCTGGCCTCGGCCAGCTCCACTTTGAAAGTGAGGGGTCCGATCTTGACAATATCGTCGGGCCCGAGGGCGGCGAAGTCTACGGATTCTCCGTTTACGAGCACTTCCGCTCCGGGCTCCGGAACGAGTGTCAGTTCACCATCTTCTGAAAAGATGGTGGCGTGTTTGGGAGCGACCGATGCTCCTGCCGCCCGGATGCTGCAGCCTTTCTCGGAACCTATTGTGACCGTGTCGGAACGAATCTGATACGCGCGCACGACCTTGCCGGACCGAAGGAGCCTCATCCTGATAACTATATCTTGGCTCCCCGGGGAATCGTTCACTTGCTCTCTCCGTTTTCTTTCTTGTCATCCATCTTCTCCACCACCGCGGTCTCCGGCTCGTCGCCCTTCTTGTCCTCGACCTCCTTCTTGGTGCCCGGTTCAAGAGCCCTATCGTCTCTGGGTTCCTCACGGCTGTCTTTTCTCTTGGTGTACACCACCGGCTTGAGCTGCCGCTCTCCAAGCACCGGCGTAACAATCCTCTGCCGATAACTGCGACGCATGGGCACCAGGCCGGGAAGCTTTCTCGGCACTCTCTTGAAGAGATAAACAGCCCCCGATTTCGCCGTCTGCCCCTTGACCAACCGCTCATCGAACTCCATCCGTGAAGACCGTCGCATCGATCCCATGGATGGAGACCCACCTGCCGGTACAGAGCTGTCTGTCGTCGATTCGTCGGACGGTTCCTCCTCGGGCTCTTTCTGGTCGTCTCCTTTTTCCGAGTCCTCGTCTTCGCCCCAGGGATCCTCGGCTATTTCGCCGGAGGGGATCGCCTCTTCCTTATCTGCCTTGGAGCTTTCGTAAGGATTTTTCTTCTTGGCCTTCTTCTTGGCCTTCTTCTTGGCCTTGCCCGGAGAAGCCTCGGCATTTGCCAGCGATGTAGCCGCCGGGACAGCGCCCAGAACCATCAGCGCCGCCAGAACCATGAAAAACAGAGATATCAAACGCATTTATTATTCCTTCTCCACAACCAGGCGAAAACGGTAGGCACCTGCGTAAGCGGCACTCCGCATTACAATATGGATTGTCTTGTAAGGGAGCTTCTCGTCCGCCTGAATCACGACGACATTCTCCTCGCCATCTTTTCTTTTCAAACCCTTCAACCTGTTCTCGACCGCTGCCACCAGGGAGTCAATCTTGCCCTTCTCGTGGTACACGCCGGGCACCTTCCCACCGGCCTCGAGATCGACCACTTTGGCCCCCTCCACCAGAATGTCTTCCAGGGTGATCGCCAGGTTCACACCCGTCTTGAATGGGCTCTTCGCGCTGCTACCGGGAAGCTCCAGGCCAGAGTGCAATACAAAATCCTCATCCGCAGATTGAAAGCTCACCATCAGGAAAACGAGTATGATCGTGAACATGTCGAGCAGGGACGTCAGCTGCAGAGCCATCTTCTTGCCGCCGATCTTGCGTCTGGACTTGAGCATTCCCATTCAGATCATACCTTCCTCGACAACACGACAACGGGGAACAAGGGCTTCTTCTGCTCCACACCATCCTTCTCCAACTTGTACTCCCTGGCGGAATCGAGAATCCTGATAACGTCCAGATACTCGATCGTATCGTCCGGCAACACGATGATGGTATCGCTCTTCTTGTAGCGGCGTTTGATTTCGAACAGCGCCTTGCTCAGCATCTCCAGATCGAATCCCTTGTCGGTCTTCTTGATGACGAGAGACAAACCCGCCAGGGTCTCCTCGTCGAGCACGGCACTGGATGCGCTCAGCCGCAGCTGACCCGGCTCCACGAGCAGGTTGACCGTTACCGAGATGTTGTCGGCCGCGATATCCGAGGTCTCGTCTGTCTGCGATGGCAAGGACGTGGGTATCACCCCCACGTGGTAAAAAGCGGCTGCGAGCAGTAAAAAAGGAATGAGCGTGACGAACAGGTTCATCACCGGGATGAGGTTGACCTCTGTTGCCTCACGAGCTTGATGGTATCGACTGAAGAGCATTCCCTTGCCTTTCGGTCAACTCGCGTTCACGCCATCCTGTTTGGACGGCACAGCCGACTTTGGTTCCTTCAACCTGCCCGCCAGGGCGCCGAGAAGTCCGGAAGCTCCTTCTTCGATCTGAATAAGCAACTTGTCGACACGACCGGAAATCATCATATGAAAAAAGAGAATCGGAACGGCAACGATGAGACCGAAAGCCGTTGTGTACATGGCCATCGAGATACCTTCCGCAAGGACCTCCTGCCTGGCGGCCGCACTGGCGGCGCTCACGCCGGAGAACGCACGAATCAGTCCGAAGATCGTTCCCAGCAGTCCCAGAAGGGTTGCGCTGTTGCCCAGCAATCCGAGGAATCCCACACCCCTTTGCATTGGTGGTATCGCACGAAGCATCTCCTCTTCCATTGCCCGCTCTATTTCCTTCTCGCGTCTGTTGGCCTTGGCGATGCCGGCCTTCAATACGCGTGGAAGAGGGTGCTGTGAGCGAACGTTGCACGATTCTATCGCTTCAGTATATTTCCTGTTCTCGACGAGGCCCTTGATCCGGACCATGAAGGCGCCGACGTTGAGTCTGGCACGGATATAGATCATGATGACCCGCTCCAGAGTAATCGCCAGGGCGATTATGGAAATACCCAGAATCACCCACATCATCCACCCGCCGCGCCCCAAGAGCTCCAGTAGCATCATTGCATCAGTCTCCTTTACGAAAAACTACAACAGCATCACGTGTTTCTACTCTGTTTTCTGCATGGGTATTCAACCACATTCGACCGAACATTGCATGAATGAATTGGTAATTATTGCCGTATTCCCCAGTGCTCGCATGACATATTTTCAAGTTTGTCAATAACTATTATTTGAGTTCAGCTATCAATAGATATTCAGTGCTCGCATCGGAGTAGATTTCGAGCACATGCTCTCCTTCTCCCTCTACACCGAGTTCGAACATCAACGTATGATCATCCCCTGCCTCGTCGAAAATATCCACATCCTCGAGATGCAAACGACCCTCAACGGTGTTCACAGTACAATCCGGTTCGTACAACTGCACCAACATCTCCGTACCGGACCCTTTCATGTTCTTCAGAAACAGGCGTACGCTGAACTCCGCGTCCCGTTCGTCGGATTCCACGACAACCCGCCGAACACCGGGGAAGGATCCCTTCACGTAATGGTTGCCGTTCAACACGCAACCCGTGGGGAAATTGCACAGCATGTACGAGTCGTTGCAGATCTCGAGCAATCTATCTCCGATGAACTCCTCCTGCGCCGTCTGGCAGGATACGAGCACCGCGAAAGCAAGGAATAACGGTAAACGGTTCTTCATATTATTGATTTATCTTTTCATTTGCCGATGGCCACGAACTCCGAATCGGTTACCAGAACAAGCGGTTCACTCGGTTCCCGCCCGGTTTCCGGGTGGTAGACAACCGGTATATGAGCTACACGGAACAGGCCGGGCAAGGTCAGATTCCCTGCCGGGGATTCAGCAAAATAAATGAATACGTCATTGCGTCCGGACTTGTTCGAATCTCCAACAGTCTCTACGAGGCGGATGTTTCGAACTGTGAACGTCAAACAATGCCTGTCGCTCATCTCCACGAGCAGTTTTTCCGATTTCATTTCCGGTGGCATCAGGTCCGGACTTACCGACACCTGTATCCACCGTTCAAGTTCATCCACCGACGATGATGAGATCTGAAACTCCCCCCCCCCGGAAACATCAACCTCCGGACCGGCGGCGGAATCCTGGGGATCCTGCCAGCTGAGCGTTGCCGGATTCGGGGAGTAGGCCAGTGTTCCAAGCCCGCCGGAGGTATCCCCTCCGGCCGACGACACCGTCACACCTGTTATCGCCTTGGGCTTCGAGATTCCCGCCTGGGAAACCACACCCTCATCGACAATGTCGTATCTGTAGCTGCTCGCGAGATGTGATGCCGCGTCGCTGGCCCTGGGATCGGTGTGGTTCTTGAGCTCGGTCCCATTGACAACACCATCTCCGTCACTGTCCAATAGAGCATCGTTGTGAAGATAGTCGGTACCGGACGTGACCTCCATCCAGTCGGGAATTCCATCTCCGTCCGTATCCGGCAGAGATCCGTCGGTCCCTATCAGCAGTTCCTCACATTCGTTGAGTGTGTCCTGGTCGTCGTCGGAAAAGGGCGGCCCCTCGAGACCGATACAGACCGCAGGGTTCTCCCCGGCGTTTAGCGGATCGAAAGAGATGAGCACCTCGATAAAATCTCCGATACCGTCTCCATCGCTGTCCCAGAGGGTGGGATCGGTTCCAAAGGCTGCTTCATCCGAGTCCGCCATACCATCTCCGTCGCTGTCTTTCTGAGGTTCCTCCAGGCCTGGCAGTGTGCTCTTGTTGGAAACAACGATGGCCTTCGGCCCCAACAGGGAAGAGATCTTCAACAACCCGATCCCGTCCAGAGTGATCGCGTCCGCACTGTTGAATCGCTCGAATCTCCCCGCGCCCACGAAAGCCATCTCCTGGAGTATCGGCTCCAGCTGGTCGTTCTCTTCTTCCGTTCCCGCCGCCAGGAAGAGCGTGTGAAAACTGAAGGAGAGGGCCCCGCCCTCCTCGATATCCTCGCGAAGATCGATGACATGCTCCTGCAGAACAGTCTGCGTGCATGCGACCGAATATTCACAAACGGAATAATCGCAATCCTCCACGAGGGGATCGCAACACTCGTAGGAACAGGTCCAGGGATCGGGTCGGCCGCCGGTCATGTGAACGACCGTGTACTGGGTGCGGCTTCTCTCACCCGCTGTCAACTGGGACATGTCACCTTCGATCACCGACCGAACCAGATCGAGCGCGCTCCCGTAGTCCCGACAAATACCGGCCATGCAACCCTGTGGCAAGGCAAGCATCGCCACCGCGTTGTCCAGCTCGCCGGGGTTTCGCGTGAAGAAACCCTCCTCCGGCGCGAGCAGTCTGGGCGAAGCGGCGTACCCAATTACGGCGAACGAAAACGCGTCGTTGCCGTTGTGAATGGACAGGGATTCCCTCAGAGCCATGATTCGTACCAACTCGGGATCGAACCCGGCGAAGACCGGTCCCATGGCCACGTCCACCAGTAAAACCACCCGGACGGGAAAGCCGGCTTCTTTGGGATCACTGGTGCACACGCGCCCGGTGAGCGCCAGTCGGTCCGCAGAGAAATCCTCTCCGCCGATCTGGTATAGATTGGTGTCCGAGCAGCTTGCGAACAAGACGAGAAGCGCGACAACGCCGGCAACCCGTCCAGGGAAATTGAACAATCTCATGGTCGCCTCATTGCATGTCGACTACATCGATATCGGAGGAGAACCCTCCCCTCAATGTCATCTTGCTGCCGTCGGTTTCAAGGAAAATCGCATCGAAATCACCTCTGACCGCGCTTCCGTTTTCCGGAGAGTACTTCTCGAGCGTAAGGTCTCCGGATTCGAGATCCGGCAGATAACCGGAACTGTAGCCCTGCCCTCTTCCCACTGTCCCATGAACCGCCAGGTCGTATGTGATTCCTTCCGCGAGCGCAACATCGGTTATGTTGATTGTCACGCGCAGCGGCACCTTCTCACCATCGCTGTCGTTCTTCACGTACTCTATCGAGAGTTCGCTGTCCTCGTACAACCTCACCCGAACCTTGTCGAACTCCATGCTGTAGACTTTTGTAAGGCTGCCTTCGAGGTAGTTATCCCCACGATCATCGCACCCGGCAAACACAAGAAGGCAACATATTGTTGCCCCGATCAAACACGCTCTCATAGAGCCCCCTGGATGTTCTTGCTTGCAACGAAAAGCCTGAATGAAAATCCGCCATCAGTTTCAACCGTACACCTGTATGCGATGTGCGCGTTTCCGCTTAAGTCGAACACGAGCGAAGAATATTCACCACAGCTTCCGAGACCACCTTGTACCGCAGTTTGAATATCCCACTCGTCACCATCTTGAATGGCGAACATCACAGCCTCGTCATTATGATCGCACGAATCCGACCCGGAGGACAGGAGCCTGCACCTGTGATAAGCGAGCGCCAGTCGCCCGGAAGGCGTAAACGCCAGGGACACGTGCCGGCCTTCGTCATACTGGGGCGAGCATACAAGCTCGCTTGTCCACGCGCTCACATCGGTGAAGCTATCGTGGTCATCGAGCCGCCTCACACGAACTGCGTAGTTTTTGGCGGAATAGAAGGCTGTCACAATGTCGCCGGTGTTCGGATCGACCCGCGCGGAGATCTCCTGGTGAATCGATCCGGAATGAAGCTTGACGGTGTTCCAGGTTCCGTCGCTCTCTCTCCTGGCCGCCCACACACCGTGACGGGAAACAGTCTGTGAGTCGAGAGGAATCAGATAGAAAGCCACCGGCCTGCCTTCCTGGTCGAACACCAGGGCATTGTATCCGCCCGCGCCCTCTCCGTAGTCGATAGCCTCATGTGTCCAGTTCGAACCGGAGCGCCAGGCAAACTCCGCGTCGGCCCTTCGAAAATCGTCACTCTGAAGCGCGCCGAAATGAACGTCCTTGTGAACTATGGCGGGTTCGCCCTGTGAATCGTACGCCAGGGCCGGCCAGAAACCGACCACAAAACCCGCGTCGGAAGCGGGATCTCCGGTGGCGGATTCTCCACTCTCGGCAGCGGCGGTTTCAAAGGTCCATTCCTGGTTCGCGCGCACACCCAGTACAGCATCGTTCGAGCCGCAGAACTGCATCTGCGGATCGCCGCCGGTGAACGCAACGGCGGGGCGACCGTCGGGATCGTACGCCAGGCTCAGGCCCGTCGGTCCAAAGATAACCACCGGCGCAACTACCAGCTCGGTTGACCATGACTGGCTACTCGATGTCTTTTGTGCGAAACGAAGTTCCTGCCGCAATCGAACAGGCGGGTCCACCGGAATCTCGTCGCAGAGCCCATCCTCGTAGGATTCGTTGGCCCAGTATGCGATAGCGAGCTCTTCTTGAGGACCAACGACCATCTGGGCTTGCAGGCCCACGCTGATATCCTCTACCTGTTCGATGGTCCATTCGTCAGGAACCGTATCCGTGTCCGTGTCGCCCCCGTCCGGGGGAATGACCGTGTTCTTTCCGTCCGATGAACAGCAACAGAGAATGAGCACCGGCCAGGCAATCAAGGCCGCCGCGAAGAATCTACTATTAACTGGATGGAGATCCACAACCGGCGTCCCCGTAAAGCTGACACGGCGGCTCCTGACATCCGTTCGCGACTTTCTCAACACAGAATCGATAGGCCTGATCGGAACTCCAGTCCCAGGTTCCCTCATCTTCATGTCCTTCCGAAACGTATATGGTGTCCCGTATGGGTAAATAATACCAGAATGGGGTTCCAGTGTGACCCCTCCATGCATAGAAGCAATAGTCACTCGCTCCCAACCCGCCGAAATAACCGCTCAGTGCTGCATGGGAGCCGGTGTCCGCGATATCGCAGAGGTTGTCGAACCAGGGTGTGTCACCATCATAAACCTGCACGTACACATCGACCTCCCCCGGATCCAGATCGTAAACTATACGAACCATGCAGTCTTCGCTGGGACAGGGGTGTTGATATTTGAACCAATCCTGATCGTATTTATACGAGAGGTACGCCTCCTCCCAGGTTCCTGAGTTGCAGCAATCGGGGGCCCCTGCATCGGGGGCGGGATCACAGTCGTGAACTGGTACTTCCACCGCCCAGGCCGCATGAATTGCGGCCTCCTCTTCGGTCTCAGGGCCCGGCGGTCCGGCGGCGAACGCCTCGTTGTGCTCTGTCGTGTCGGGATCCTTCCTGACCCGCACCCTGAACGTGTACTGATGACTCATCGAGTAGGAATCACCATGATAATCTGCCACTCCAATCAAGTATGGCGGTGTCCAGCTTGACAAGAGCGTCGAAAATTCAACGGTACCCCGGTTGGGATTGACTATTTCGGCCGACGGATCCCCCGGATCGGGGATTGTCTCCGGAGCGTACTCCGAATAGTAATCGACCATGCAGTTCCCGCTGGTGAGGCAGGCGCCCCCCCCTGCGCATACTCCCTGGGAAAGACAGTTATTTCCAAACCATGCACAGCCCAGGTTGATTTGACAGGTCCGAGGGATCTCCAGGCAGTCCTGATCATTGTCACACGTGTAGACAATTGAATCGCGACCGATCCTTGCGGACACCTGGAAATCGTCCGGCAGGGACGTCTCGTTTTCGAACTGCACTTCGATATCCAGGATGCACCTTGAAAGAGCAGAAATGTCTAACGAGAACCAATCAATGTCTCCCGAAGAGGCTATGTATCCTTGCACCTCCACCCAGGAACTCCAGGTTGTTGCACTACAGTTCAGCGAAGTCATTGGAGTCGCCTGGTTCGGATGATCGTTGGTCTCATTTGGATCCGGATCCGGAGTGATTGTCAATTCCAGGATGTAAGGAACCTCGAAATCGAATTCCATGTTGTTGTCATCCGACACAACAACGTAGTAGGCGCCTGCGGTTTCCACAGCCTGCATATAGTGGAGCGTGGTATCCTCAAACTGACCGGCCTCGTTGGAGCCGGACACCAGCAGATCGCTGTCCGCGTTGATCATCCTGTAAGCCGGCTCGATCCCTCCTGTCGGCATCGTCAGGTTGATACCGACAAGCTCATGGTCTTGCACGTCAATCCGGTACCAGTCCTCGTCTCCGCGATATGATACATATCCCTCAATAGAGCCGGCGCCCAGGTCCGTGGCATCCTCCATCGTGTTGTTGGGCTCGTTGACGTCGGGGTCTACGTGCCCCAAAATGGTCAGTTCGTAAGGATGATAGACATCCTCCGCATCGCTGGCCCTGTCCCTGACGACGACAAAATAGTCGCCGGACTGCATGCCATGGGTGATCTCGATTGGATTGTTGGGCTCCGCGGATTCGGTCGATTCAGGTGACACCACCACCTCATCACTGGTGGAAGACCATACATCGTAGGTCAGGTTAACCGCAGTAACCGGTGCGTCAATGGAGAGCGAAACCGATAACAAATCTATCCCATCGGGGATGGAAAAGCTGTACCAATCCTGATCTCCTATCGGACAGAGATACCCTTGCGCGGGACTTTCAAAATCAAGAGACGACGCCTTGGCCTGAATATCGTCCTCGTCCCAGGGACACGCGGACTGCCCCGCGTCGATGCCGGAGTCACCCTTGCCGGCGCCGTCGGATTTACATCCAATGATCGGCAGAGCAACACATATTGCCAGAACGATGCAGTTTTTTTTCATTGTGCGTCACCAGGTGCGATGCAGTGAACCTCGGCGTCGAATTCGGAAATGTTTACGAAATCACTGTCAGTGATCTCCACACGGCCGGAGGGTGGATTCTTGTAGTTGCCCTCGAACCGGAAGCTCGCCTCGACGCAGGCAACCCTGAATCTGTCGTAACTCTCCAGATCGTCGAACGGGACCTCGCCGAGGAACACCAGGATACGATTGCTGCCGTGATATCCCTGGCCGGCCGGCCCCGAGACATTGTCATACTCATCGTTGCCAAGGATCTCCGTCAAGGAGATGTTGCTCACCTCGAAATCGTAGCACGTGCTACCGTCGATCATCGAAGATTCCCACACCTTGTAAATGTATGCCAGATCGTGCCGACCGGTCTCGCTCTTGTGGTGAGGATCCGTACCGGTCTTCACCTCTTCGCCGTTGGAAACCGAGTCCCAGTCGTAATCGTCTTCCACGTCGTGCAAGTCCGGACTCGTTCCGGCGTTGAACTCCAGAAAATCGACCAGGCCGTCGCCGTCCGTGTCGGGCCCGCGGCGATTGGTTCCCGTGTATCGCTCCTCGCAGTCGAACAGGCCGTCCCCGTCCGAATCGGTGTAGTTCTCCGGATCGCAGATCCCGTCGCCGTCTGCGTCGATGCAATCGCAAAGACCGTCCCCGTCGTTGTCCTCGCAGCAGGAACCCTCCGGCTCGTCCCCACAATCGCACAGACCGTTATCGTTCTCATCGTAACAATAGTCCGGCAACAGGCATTCGCAGTCACCCGGATCAATCGGATCCATGCCGGAAGTACGGTACCTGTATTCGAGCCCGTCCCTGCACCCGTCTCCGTCGCTGTCAGGCGATGCAGGATCAGTACCGATAAGGAGCTCTACCCCGTCCTCGATACCGTCACCGTCAGAGTCCGGAAGCACCTTGTCGCCCTTCACGAGGGCGTTGATGTTCTGCACCACCAGCGTCTTCAAGGTGAACACGCGCTCGAGGGCCGTCAGGTTTACGAACAGGAAGTTGAGATCTCCTCCCGAATCGAAGGCCCGGAACATACCGTCGCCTTCTTCGGCCATATCCTGCAGCAGGTCGGTAGCGGCATTGTCAACCTGTGGATTGCCCGAAGATATGAGCGCCGTGTTGACTGCAATCGTGCCGATATGAAAGATCTTGCCCAACTCCATGATCGCTTCAACGGACTCCATGATGTTCTCGGCGCTATTCTCCGCCGCTTCGTCTCCCTCCACATCGGGAATTCCGTCGGTGATCATGATCACCTGGTAGGTGGAAAGGGCGAGCGCCTCCTGATCCGAGTGCATCAGCTCGTGTCTGATCTCCGCATATGCCTCGGCGAGCGCGGCGATGTAATTTGTGGTGCGGTCCGTCTCTCCGAGCACCGGAATCTTGGTCAATATAAAATTCAGATCATCCGTAAAATAACTTTCGAACTGGCCATCATCGTTCATGACGGCGGTGAGCGGTTGCGATTCCGATGAGAACCGCACTACGGAAACCTTGACATCGGCTTCATCCGCAAAGAGGTTCTCGACGGTCTCACGAACCGCTCGCTCCCTGCCCGTTTCGCCCGAGGGATCCGGAGGATCGTTGACCTCCATGCTCTCAGAGCAATCGACCAGGAAGATCACCCGAAGCGGAAATTCGAGACTCTCGGTCGGCTGGGTGCAAACATTTCCTATCACCGTCAACTTGTTGTCCGGGATAGGCAATGGAGGATCCGGAAGTTTCTCGAGGGAAGCGTCCGTGCACGCAACCAGTCCTGTCGAAAAAACGACCAACAGGAAGAGGAAGAATAGTCCTCTTGTACCCACTGCTATTCCTCCACCGGAGCCGATCCGGGATCCTCACCGGTCTGCAGACAATGTAGGTCCGGATCGAACTCGGCGGTCTCGACGAAGCGCAACGGTGAGAGTCCCCGTACCCAACCGCTGGGAGGATCTTTGAATGTATCGCCAAGATACCTGACATCGATACAACTGACCCAGAACCGACCGCGACTACCCGCCATATTCTCGGGCTCCTCCTCGGCGAAGATCAGGATTCTGTTCATTCCCGACACATCGTCCTGTCCCGTTCCCCTCAGGCTGGGAACGAGCGTCACGTTCTGAATGGTAAAATCGTAACAACGGTTTTCCGTAACCTCATTGAAAACGCCCGCGATCACAGAGTAGTGGACCTGGTGAACGACCAGTTCTTCTTCGTCAAAAAGCAACGGGCTCGTTCCCATCGCAACCTCGTCCCCCGAGAGCTTGCCATCGAAATCGTGATCGATTTTCGTGTCATGCACGGTTGCGTCCATGCCGAGTCGCAGCTCGATTCCGTCCGGGATACGGTCACCATCCGTGTCTGGAAGAAGCGGATCGCTGCCCAGAAAGATCTCTTCACATTCCCTCAAGCCATCCCCGTCTCGATCGAGATTCGCCGCGCAACCCATGGCGGGTATATCCGCGTCTTTCGGGTCGAACCCCTTGGACGCAAATTTAAATTCGAAAAGATCGCTGAAACCGTCGCCATCCGTGTCTGCCGAAAGCCGGTCGAGGCCCGCAATGAACTCCACGTCATCGGGCAGGCCGTCGCGATCCGAATCGACGGCAGCGCCCATTTCCGCGGGAATCGCGTTCATGTTCAACGCAAAGAACCCGGCCAGTCCGTAAGGCGCACGAAGCGACTCGAAATTGAAACTGAGGAAATCGAGATCGGTTGATATGTGAATGTCTCTGAACGTGCCGAGACCCTCCTCTGCCATGCCGATCAACAACGGCAAGGCCTCGGCCTTATCGTATCCAAACTGGGCGGCGGCATCGGGGCAGACCTGGTTGATCTCCTCCAGGGAAGTAAAAAGAAGGATCGTGCTCAGGGAGATATCGCCCACTCCGTAGAAATCCCCCAGAGACATGATGTCCGATACCTTCTGCATTATCTGCTCCGGCTGATTGTAGTCGGGGCACACCGAATTCATGTCCACATAAACGTCATCGGGAATATCTGCCAGCGTGTTGCATACACCGTAGAGGCTGTCGGGGGGGGTGTCGCCGTCGTCGCATCCGGCGTTGCACTTCGGTTCGGGACACCCGTCACTGAAAAAGAGCACCATGTATTTCGTTCTGGCCGTTTCTGCGGGACCGGAAGCGACCATATCCTGCTCGAGCACCCTGAGAACCGTCGAGAGAGCGCCCTGGTAGTCGGTTGCCGGGCCGCCCTGCCCGCCCTCCGGCGCGAGTGCGTCGCGAGCAATGCTCCAGTCGTGAGTGAATTCCGTTATGGCGCTCCAGGAGGCAAAACCCACAACCCCGAACTCCACATTTGGAAGAGGGTCTAGCTCGCTGCCCATGAGGTCGAGGGCTGCCAGGCGATTGTTACCCGGATCGGTGCACTGGAGCGAGGCGGACTGATCCATGACGATGAGCAGCTTGACGGGAAATATCACCTCGTCCGCCGGGCTGGTGCAGAACTCCCCTGTTATTGAAAGTTTGTCATCTATGTACTCCACCATGCTGTCGTCGATGGCCGCGAGCCCCGCATCGGTACAGGCGGCAATGACAATGGCCGCAAGTAATGAGGAAGAAAAGATCAGACATACAACAAATGCATTTCGTTTATACATAGTGAACCATCATGACTTTCTCTCAAGACTTTCTCTCAAGAAAGCACCTTCCCACACTGATTATAACGAAAACCGTTGTACCGAGGAGCTAAATCGACCAATACCACCAAATGCCCTAGCGCGATTCGCGCCGTGAAAGGACAATGGTCAGCCCGAGCAAGAGTGTAAGGAGCATTCCTCCACCAAGACCGCTATCCCCGCCGACCGGAGCCGTGGAACAAGCATATCCTCCTACAACGTCGCCCGCCGCCACAATGTACGAATAGGTCTCGGCCGAGACACCGGTCTGGCCGGTTACCTCGTCTTCCCATACCTGTTCGGAAACTACGCGCACCTTGTAAGTGCCGGGCTTGTCCGCCTTGAAGGTGACCAGCCTATCCTGAAGGTAATGATACTCGTACGGCGTCGAAACACTCGCCGCCCCCTTGGGATTCTTGATCATGGCGCTGGATCCGGAAGGCGCTTCCACGATCTCCCAGTGATAATTGAGCGGCTGGTTCACCCGATTTGCGAAAAGCCGGAGCCTGATGGATTCCCCGGTTTCTACCGTCAAATCGGGGCTATAAACGGTGTAGATATCCTCCGGGTCCAGGCAGTTCTCCACGTCATCCAGCACCACGTAGCAGTACAGGTCGTCACAGGCTTCCCCGATGCCGTCGCGATCCAGATCCTTTTGCTCCGGGTTCTCGATTGCAGGACAATTGTCTTGCAGGTTCATGATGCCGTCTCCGTCCATGTCCGAATCACAGACATTTCCAAGGAGATCTATGTCGATATCATCTTGATCGTAGTTGGCATCGTTGATGCAATTATCATAAGTGTCTCGGATTCCATCGCCATCGCTGTCATTATCGCAAGCATCGCCCCAGATGCCCGGGTCGTCGTCACTCTGATCCGGATTGTACACCAGCGGGCAATTGTCCTCGAGGTTCAGAACCCCATCCGCATCCATATCGTCGTCGCATGCATTCCCCAGACCGTCTCCATCGGTGTCGTACTGCAGGGGATCCGGGTTCATCGGGCACAAATCCTGACCGTTGTCGAAACCGTCGCCATCGATATCGCCGTCGCAAACATTGCCTATCCAATCCGCATCAATATCAAATTGGTCGATGTTGAACGTATTGGGACAATTGTCGCATGCGTTCCCGTACTCGTCGCCATCGTCATCCGCCTGATTTGCGTTTTCGACAAACGGGCAATTGTCATACGGATCTTCTATCCCATCATCATCATAGTCATCGGCATACTGATACGTGTCGCCAAGATCAGTATTGTTGATGAGGATGCTGCCCCCGCCACCGCCGCCGCCACCGCCTGACTGCTGTGGGGTTCCACACTCACCGAAATTGTCATCACACTCGTAGGGTGGCGGTTGAGCATCGACTATTCCCGCCCAAAGCAGAACCACGCCTACACATAGAATTGAATGTAACTTAATGAGGTTCATGATTTTCCCTTTCTTGAAGACGACATTTTGATCGCATTGATGCTTAGCAATATTCATGCCCCAGAAAAAAATACCACACCATCATGCTAAATATAAACAACATTTCAGGTTATCTCGACACCCGAAGAACACTCGCCCTGTCGGCATCTCATGTATGCTTTACCCATCAGTTTGGTGGGTGAACCCCACATCCCGATATATAGTTCATCATCCGCACAACAATTGAGCGTGAACCGGTAAACTGCTACATCTTCCCAGGTGTCACACCATCGAATCATAGATCTCCTGTCAATCTTTGCAGCAGCTGCCCTTTGCGCGTGTTCCGGATCGGACTCTTCTGAAAGATCCGATCCAGAAAAAGTCGACAGCAAGCTCCTCCTGTTCGGCATAGACGGCGCCACGTGGGACCTGATGGATCCGCTCCTTGAAAAGGGGCTCCTACCCAACTTCGAAAAGCTGATCGACCACGGCGTGAGATCTCCCTTGAAAACCTACAAACCCACCCTCTCCCCGCTCATCTGGACCACCATCGCAACAGGGTTTGCGCCCAAAAAACACGGCATCGAGGGGTTCACCGCAAAGGTCCGGGGCACAGGCGAGACGGTGCTGGTCACGAGCAACATGCGCAAGGTCAAGGCCGTGTGGAACATCCTGTCCGAGCACGAGAAGACCGTCGGGGTGATCGGCTGGTGGGCGTCGTACCCCGCTCAAAAGGTGAACGGCTTCGTCATCTCCGATCAGGCCGGCACGCTGCGCAAGGAGAACTATCGCATCGCGCTCGATCTGAAACCTGCGCACGACGCCGGAATAGACCCCAAGACCACCTGGCCTCCCTCCCTGGCCACGGATCTGAAAGATCACCTGAGGCTGTCTTCCAAAATCGATGTGGCGATCATCGATCGTTTTTTCGAGCTTGACGCAAAACAACGGGAAAAGCTCGCGCAAGACGGAACCGTGGACAAGGAAGACATCCTGTCCATCTTCAAATTTGCTTACCTCATCGACCGATCATTCATCGATTCCGGGCTGGTTGCCCTGGCAAAATACAAACCCGATTTCGGGGCGCTCTACCTCAACGGTCTCGACGCTGCGGAACATCATTTCTGGAAGTACTTCGAGCCGGGCAAATTCGAAAACGTCCGCGCGGAAGACATCGCCAGATACGAAAAGATCATTCACCGATACTACATTTACATGGACGAAATCCTCGGGCGCTTGATGAAACTTTATCCTCTGAAGTCATCGACGATCATGGTGGTATCGGACCACGGCCACGAGGCGAACGCAAACTACGATCCGTCATCGTCCGACCATTACAACCGCATCTGTTCGGGGGGTCATGAGGAAGCCCCGGACGGGATCTTCATCCTGGGCGGCGTCCTCGCCGGCCGAGGCAAGATCCCCAGGCCCAACGTGTTCGATGTGACGCCGACGATTCTCGCGCTGATGGGAGCTCCCGTGGGTCAGGACATGCCCGGAGAGATCACTCTGGAGTCCATCGATCGGAAATTTCTGAGGTCCCATCCCCCGACGAAGGTCAAGACCCACGGGCCGAATCCGTTCTTCTCCGCGACGCCCGTTCCTTCCGCGATGAACGACGCGCTCAAGGAGAAACTCAGGGGGCTTGGCTATATCGAATGAAGCTCATAGAATTACACTCATGAACACCACCGCATGGAAAAAGATCGAGACTGCCCTCCTGGTGCTGCTGCTCGTAACCACCGCCGGGCTCGGCGTCTATCTTGTAACAACCGTCGATCAGATCAGGGACCGGCTCGGCCGGCTGGAAGACGAGGTTCTGGATCTGGCTCACCCTGACGGCGCCACGAGATCCGCCGCAACGAGAATGAAGAAGATGTCAGCCGACATGGCCGACCTCACGGAGCGGATAAAGGCGCTGGACGACCGCATCGGCGCGATCCTCCTCAAGGCGCGCGCAAACTCCAAGCGCCTGGACAACCTGGAGGCGGGAGATCTGTCCGACCTGGGATTGGGCGCGCTTATCGACCGGAAGCTGAAAGGGGGCGCGCACGGAGCGGGCCCGTTGGGGCCTTCCACGGGCCACGACATAGATTCGATCGGCGACAAGATCCAGCTCACCGATCTGCAGCGTCGTCGCATCGCCAACTTGATGAACACGGCAAAAGAGGATGTCATGAGCGTGCTCACCGCAGCTCGACAGGAGGATCCCGAACTGGTCGAGTACATCGGAAAAGTCATGCGATCGGGAGAGGATATCAAGAGCATCGCCAACCAGCTTCTTCCCAAGCTCTTCAACAACAACGTCCCGGGCACCGACGAGAGCTACTTCTCCACCCTCCTGGATATTCGCCAGAACGCCGCCGGCGACTTCAGGGACATCCTGTCGGCCGATCAGTTCGACACTTTCGGCAAGCTGGGAATCGACATATTCGGCATCGGAACGGGCTACTCGCCGTTCAAGAAAGAAGGAGAAAAACTGGCGACGGAGAACCAGTGACCCCCAGGCCCACCCCACCTCGAATAGGCATAGGCATCGCGCTGCTGAGCACCTGCCTCATCACCATCGAGCTGGCGCTGACCCGACTGTTTTCCGTGACCATCTGGTACCACTTCGCCTTCCTCGCCATATCGGTGGCCCTCTTCGGCATCGGCGCCGCCGCCCTGACGGTGCACATGATCCAGCACCGCCTGGCCCCCGAGCGAACGAACTCTATCCTGGCAAGGGCATCCATCGCCCTTGCGCTGGTCACGATCATTTCCAACTGGGTGCTGCTCAACTTCACGCCCCACATGGCCACGGGCGCGCAGTTCGATTTCTTCTCGCGGGTCACTCTCAACCTGGTCATTACTTTCATCGCCGCGGCGGCCCCATTCTACGCAGGGGGGTTTGCCATCAGTCTGGCCATGACTCGACACTCCCGCGCGATACATTCGCTCTACTCATGGGATCTCTTCGGAGCGGGGCTGGGATGTCTCCTGGTGATCCCGGCCCTCGACCTCGCGGGCGCGCCCGTCACGCTGGTCCTCGTATCCTCCCTCGCAGCCCTGGCGGCGGCGGTTTTCTACGGTGAATCGGGAAGGAGTCGCGCCTGGACATGGGTGTCGGCGTCTCTCGCGGCGGCGATAGTCACCTTCGCCGTCATGTCCCCGGGCCTCGGGCTCTTCGAGTTGCGCACGGCAAAGGGCCTGAACATGGAGCGCCTGGAGATCGAGTTCAATCGCTGGAACTCCTTCTCCCTGGTGAGCGTCCTTCCCGGCGGGGGCTTCAAGGGCTGGGGGATGAGCCCGAAGTTCAAAGGAGAGCTTCCGGAACGCAAGACTCTCATCATCGACATGAACGCGATGACCCCACTCATAAACTTCGACGGCGATCTCGACGCCGCTTCTCACATGCTGCACGATCTCTCCTCGTTCGTGCACCACGTCCATCCCTGGAAGGCGCCGGGGCATGTCTGCGTGATCGGCGCCGGGGGCGGTCGCGATGTGCTCGCGGCCCTGGTCAGCGGCGCGAATCACGTCACCGGCGTGGAGATCAACCCGCTCATCGTGGACGACGTCATGCTCGGGCAGTACAGGGAATATACCGGGAGGCTCTACGAACGCCCGGACGTGACCATCATCACGGACGACGGCCGGGGAGTTGTCCGACGATCGAATGAGAAATTCGGCATCATTCACCTGAGCATGGTGGACACATCGGCGGCGACCGCGGCGGGCGCTTACTCTCTCACGGAAAACAGCCTGCACACCGTGGAGGCCTTCGCGGACTACCTGGAACACCTGGAGCCGGAAGGCCTCCTGTCGGTATCATCGGTCACCATGCCCGGGCTCGCGGGCGGCGCGGAGTTGAGCGCCCTGGCCTGGAAATCCCTGAAGGACACAGGAGCGGATCCATCCACCAATGTCGCTGTCATCTCCACACCCTGGATAGGCCGCCCCGGCTGCATCCTTCACAATGTCATCGTCAAACCCGAGCCGCTCACCGGGCGGGAGATCTCCTCCATTCGGGAGAACACCCGTCGTCTGGGTTTTCAGGTCGCCTATCTGCCGGGGGAAAAGACACGCCCGGGAAAATGGATCGGCCCCATCCTTACAACCACAAACGAGTCGGATCTCGCCGCGCTCATCGACGGCTGGAGTCTGGACGTGACACCGGCGACGGATGATCGGCCCTTCTTCTTCTACCAGAACAGGCTGTCCGATCTCAGCGCGATGCTGGCATCCGGTATGCCGACATACCTCTTCGGGAACGGCCTTTTCATCCTGGCCAAGGTGGCCCTTATCGCCCTCGCGATGGTCATCCTCTTTTTGCTGATACCGATCATCGCAGCCAGAAAATCCGTCGAACGCGGCCGTGGGCGAGCCATGTGGGATCTGGGATACGTGGCCTGCCTGGGGGTCGGGTTCATGTGTGTGGAGATCGCGCTCATCCAGAAGTTCACACTCTACCTGGGGCGACCCACCTATACACTGGTGGTCGTCCTCTTCGTGCTGCTGATGGGGAGCGGCCTCGGCAGCCGACTCTTCGGCCGATTGTCGCAAGGCGGCTCGATCCGCAACAGGCTCGTCATCGCCATCGGCACACTTCTGGCTGCGCTGTTCGCCCTGTGGGTTTTCGGTCTCGGAGATCTCCTGCTCGCTTCCACGTCGGGATGGCCGACCGGCGGCCGTATCGCACTCACCGTCGCCGTCCTCGCCCCTATCGGGTTGCTCCTCGGGATGCCCTACCCCGCGGGTCTCTCCGCGGTCGCACGGCGCGCCGAAACGAGGATCCCCTGGCTGTGGGGGATCAACAGCGCGACGTCCGTCCTGGGGTCGGTGCTGGCTGTGCTGATCTCCATGCACGCGGGCATCCCGTCCACGCTTCTCGTGGGCACCTTGCTTTACTGTGTCGCGCTCCTCGTTTCCATCAAGGTGACCGGGAAGGAGAACCCCGGATGATCTTCGAAAAGAAGCCATTTCGGGTATTCGTATTTATCGTCCTGCTCGGGCTGGTCGCCGCGGGGATAGCGTACAAGCTGACCGACGATCCCGATCCGACACAGCCCGATGTGATTTTCATAGTCATGGACATGGTTCGCTCGGATCGCCTGTCCATGTGCGGCCACAACCGCCCCACGTCACCGGTGCTCGATGCTCTCGCCGAAAAACCGGGCGTCCAGGCAACGTGCAACGCCTACTCGCCCGGCACATGGACCCTTCCGAGCCACGCCAGCTACTTCACCGGCGAGGAGGTGCCGGTCCACGGCGCGGACTGCATTCTCAAACCCGACGGAGTCGATTCGGTCTCCCTGTGGGGCGATCCGGTTCGCCCCCTGACCGGGAACATTCCAACTCTTGCGCAGAGGATGCGCGAGCGGGGATACAGGACCGTGATGGTATCCGGCAACCCGATAGTCTCGAGGTGGGCGGCCACCGGCCTGGATCGCGGTTTCCAGGTGCTTCGCGAATCCAGACAGTTCGGAGATCTCTACGGAGACGACCTCGTGGCCGCGCTGAAGAGCGCTCTCGGGGAAGTAACAGAGGATGCCCCCCTCTTCCTGTTCATCAACATCGCCGACGTTCACCATCCCTGGCTGCCCGTCCCGAAGGACCTCGGGTGGGTGCCACCGCGCCCATTCCTGGATAATCGACCCAGGATTCCCGACAACCCCTACCCGCGATTTTTCAGGGACGAGATGACCGATGAGGAGAGGATGAGCTTCCTGGCCCACGCAAACGATTCGTACGATTACGCCGTATGGAGAGCGGACAATACCCTGAGCCGGGTGCTCGAGATACTCGAAAAGCGCGGCACGACAAGGAGGCCGCATCGCCTGATCGTCACCAGCGATCACGGCGAATTTCTCGGCGAGCACGATCTCCTCTCTCACGGGATCTTCGTGTACGAGCCAGACACCCGCGTGCCGCTGGTGTTCGCATCTTCCTCTCCCTCCTCTTCATTCGAAACCTCCAGACCCATGGCCGCGCTCGCGTCTTACGATCTCGCCCTCGATGGAGCGCTCTGGAACATCCCCCGCTCCGTACGCGCCGCGGGATATCCGGACGGTCTCCTGAGCAAACTGTTCGGCGACAGGCTCACGGCCACGACCGCCGCCCACTGGAACGGCGATGAGAAACTGTTCTACATCAACGGAAAGTATTCCCTCTTCAATCTGAGAACAGACCCGGGCGAACTCGACCCACACCCCATGCCGGACAATCACCCCCTCAGGAAACGCTTCGAGGGCTTCGTCAGACAGATCCTGGAGACCTCCCGTCGAAAGACCGAGCCGTCACGAGAAATGATCGAAGCGCTGCGCGCGTTGGGTTACGTGGAATAATCATTCACAATAGACAACTCCCTCGGTCCCCACCGCGAACACTTCGCCGGTCTGCGCCACCCATACATCATTGAGCGGAAAATCGAACGGGCCGGTCACTTTGGACCAGGAAGAACCATCGTAGTGGAGAACCACGCCCTCGGTTCCCTCACCGCCCACGGCAAAGATGTCCGACGAAGATCGCCCCCCGATTCCGGTCAGGACGACATTTGCACCATCAGGGCCGAGATAGACCTCGCTCCACCCGCCGGCATCCTTGTGGAACATGGACGCGTCGGACCCCATGATCGCGCCGCCCACCGCGTGGATATCCATGGAAGAGCTGCCCCATATCGCTTCCAGGGAGGAGAACATCACCAGCGTCGCCGCCTCGGAAGACCAGCTCGATCCGTTGTAGTGGAGGATGCCACCACTCCCCACCACATAGACATTACTGCCCGAGGTGCCCCACACATCGGTCAGAAGAGCGGGTGTTCCCGGGATCCCCGTCATCTCCGTCCACCCCGCACCATCGTAGTGCGCGACCATCGGCGACAGAAGGCCCCCCACTGCGAAAACGTCGTCGCTCGACGCGCCCCACACCCCTCTCAGGAAATCTGCGATGCCGATGACGGTTGGGGACCAGCTCAACCCGTCGTAGCGGAGGACGAGGTCGGGCTCGCCGACGACGAACACATCCGTGGCGCCGGTTCCCCATACTCCGCGAAGCCCCACCGCACCGATCCCCGGATCCAGCGCACCCCATGAGCCGTTGTGGTAGTGGATCACCGTGGTCACCACCAGAGTGTCGCCGCCCACCACGAACACATCGTTCGCGGATGCCCCCCACACGGACGAGAGAGAAGCCGAGGTGTACACATCCCACACGCAGGGGAAATCCGTGTCGGAGTCAGTATCGACATCTGTATCCGTGTCCACATCGGTGTCGATGTCCGTATCCGTATCGGCATCCGTGTCCGTATCGGTATCCGTGTCCGTATCTGTATCCGTGTTGCCCATCCGTCCCAGGGGCACCACCCTGTCGCAGCCCAATGCGCAACAGGAGGCAACCAAAACGGCGCAGACAGCTGCATGGATTGCTCGTGTCATGAAAATATTGTATCGACTCGAGCAGTTACCCACAATAATAACTAGCCTCGCAGCTGCCTTTAGTGACGCGCGACGATATTTACTTGATTGGCCCATCGCACTAAAAAAAAAACTTTCGAAACAAGTTTTTCGATGTACAATCTTATTGGACAATTTCAACCCAGTCAAAGCAGATGGAGACAGATATGAACAACAAAATAATGCAACTATTGGTAATAATGGTTTCATGTTTTCTACTGGCCCAATGTTCCGACAACCCATCTGACCCGGACTTTGATTCCGGAACCGGCGACACCGACACGGATACCGATACGGATACCGATACGGACACGGATACCGATACCGACACGGACACCGATACGGACACGGATACCGATACCGATACCGATACGGACACCGATACCGACACGGACACCGATACCGATACCGATACCGACACGGATGCAGATGCCGGGCCTGATTCCGGCGATGACGGGGGAACGGACATCGATACCGATACCGACACAGATACCGACACGGATACCGACACGGACACCGATACCGACACGGACACCGATACCGACACGGATACCGATACCGACACGGACACCGATACCGACACCGATACCGACACGGATACCGACACCGATGTAGATGCCGGACCCGACGGCGGCGGGGACGCAGGACCGATCGATCTCTGCCCGGGCGATCCTCTCAAGACAGATCCCGGTGTCTGTGGTTGCGGTGTCCCGGATGTGGATCTCGATCTCGACAGCACAATGGACTGCCTGGATACCTGCATCGATCTGGACGGTGACGGCTACGGTTTGCCCGGGGGCGCGGGAGACACCTGTCTCGGCGCGGACTGTGATGACGATCCGTCCGCGTGCGGCGCGGGTTGCTATCCCGGTAACCTGGCCCCGGATATCTGCGACACATACAACCAGGATTGTGACGCCTTTGTAGACGAGGACCCGGACCTTACGTGGTATGCGGACGCGGACGGCGACACATACGGCGATCCCGCCGTCACCCTCAACGCATGCACCGCTCCGGGCAGTTATGTCGCGGACAACACCGACTGCGACGACGACACATCCGCATGCGGCGCGGGTTGCTATCCCGGTAACCCGGCCCCGGACATCTGCGATACATACAACCAGGACTGCGATTCCCTGGTTGACGAGGACCCGGACATCACCTGGTACGCCGACACGGATGGTGACGGCTTCGGAGATTTCACGGTCACGTCCAACGCATGTTCAGCTCCGGTCGGTTACGTCGCGGACGGCACCGACTGCGACGACGACACATCCGCGTGCGGCGCGGGTTGTTATCCCGGCAACCTGGCCCCGGATATCTGCGACACGTTCGACCAGGATTGCGATGGCTTTATTGACGAGGACCCGGACATCACCTGGTACGCCGACACGGATGGTGACGGCTTCGGCGATCCCACGGTCACCGTAATCGCGTGCATCGCTCCGGGCGGTTATGTCGCGGACAATACCGACTGCGACGACGACACATCCGCGTGCGGCGCGGGTTGCTATCCCGGCAACCTGGCCCCGGATATCTGCGACACGTTCGACCAGGATTGCGATGGCTTTGTTGACGAGGACCCGGACATCACCTGGTACGCCGACACGGATGGTGACGGCTACGGCGATTTCACGGTCACGACCAACTCATGCTCAGCTCCGGTCGGTTACGTCGCGGACGGCACCGACTGCGACGACGACACATCCGCATGCGGCGCGGGTTGCTATCCCGGCAACCTGGCTCCGGATATCTGCGACACGTTCGACCAGGATTGCGATGGCTTTGTTGACGAGGATCCTGACATAATGTGGTACGAGGACTCCGACGGTGACGGTTACGGTAATTTCATGGTCACGACCATCGCGTGCACCGCTCCGGTCGGTTATGTCGCAGACGACACGGACTGCAACGACTCATACGACGGCTGCTGGCAACTCGGAGTCGAAACCGCAACATGCGATCCCAACTGCACCTCCGTCATCTGTGGCGACACGTACGTCAACGCCACCGCCGGAGAAGCTTGCGACGACGGAACCAATGACGGTTCCTACGGTACATGTATGCCCGGCTGCGGGTCTCTTGCCCCCTATTGTGGGGACGGAGCCACCGAGCCCGGTGAGGAAGACTGCGACGATTCCGGCGAGTCCGTCACCTGCGACTCGGACTGCACCTTCGCCGTTTGTCCGGATGGCACTCTCAATACAACCGCCGGGGAGATCTGCGACGAGGGCGGCGACACCGCAACCTGTGACGGAGACTGCACCGCGGTCCTGTGCGGCGATACGTATGTTAACGGCGCCGCCGGAGAGATATGCGACGACGGTACCAATGACGGTTCCTATGGCACCTGCATGCCCGGCTGCGGCTCTCTGGCCCCCCATTGCGGAGATGGAATCACCGATCCTCCGGATGAGGAGTGCGACGGAGATCCTGATTGCAATACCGATTGCACATGGGACTTCTACTGTTCCTCCGTCAGCCCGGGAACCCTCTCGAGCACGACGGACTGCGATCTCACGGCTCTGGGTAACGGTTTCGATACGGACATGACGGTCACTCTCATTGGACTACCTCCACTCAACCCGTTGGTCGACAATGCCGTGCTCAACCCCTACTGGCTCACGAACACGGGCTCCGTCTCGCTGGTGGCGGCGTCCCTGGGGTTGAACGACGGCACCTACCAGGTCGTGCTCGACAACGTGGCCGACGCCGAGACGGCTCTTTGCGCCGATACGGTCGATCTGGTGAGCACACCCGGAATCACGGTAACCGACGTCGAACCCGACATCGCGTGGACGGGGACGGGCACGGATAGCATCATCTCCGACATGATCGTGGAAGTCATCGGGACCGGGTTCACGGAGGTTCCCATGGTCACATGGATCAACGAGAGCAACCCGAGCATTCGCTTCGACGCGCCGTATGTAATCTGGAACAACTCCACTTCCCTCACGGCCCTGTGTCCGACGGAGAGCGAGAGCATGCCTCCGGGTATGTACAACGTGGAGGTCGTGAACCCGTTGCCCCTGGACGTGGGCGCCTTCTGGATAGATGTCGCGGTTCTCGGCGAGTTCGAGGTCACGTCTTCGCCTCCTCCCATTATCAATGAAATGGATCCGTTCAGGTCGCCGGCGAGCACTTCCAATCTGGTGACAATCGAAGGCGCCAACTTCGCGACAGGGGTTGTCGTTCAGCTTCTCGACGCTTCCGACTTGTCGGTGCTGTATACCTTCACGCCTGCTCCCGGGGATGTGGATCCGCTTGGGACCTGGCTCGACGTTACGATTTCCGGCGTAGTCCAGGGTGTCTACCCGGTCAAGGTGCTGAACCCGGACGGTCAGTTCGATCTGTACTACTTCTGGGGATCGACCTCGGCGGCTGTGGCCCATCTCACGGAATTCGTCGAATACCCGACCGTGACAATGACCACAGCAAGATGGCGTCATGCGTCCGTTCCGGGGTTCGATCCGTATGGAGGAGCATACATTTATACCGGCGGAGGTCTCGACGCAGCCGGAACCGTTCTCGACACAATGGAGATCATGCCCGTTTCAATTTCCGGCGATCTCGCTCAACCCTGGATCTCCCAGAAATGGGACCCCTCCACCGAGACTCATGTAGACAATACCTTCAACACCGCGCGCCAGGGGCTTTCGCTGGTCAGGTACGGCAACTGGGTTTACGCGCTCGGCGGCACTCAATTCAACACAACGCTGGATACAACTGTCCATCCGGCTCTCGACGACATAGAAATGGCCGCCATACTTGACACTGATGAACAACCGTTCATCACTTCATACAGTGTGGACGACACGGTCGGCAGTACCGTTCTGGGCACCTGGTACTACCAGGTTTCCGCCGTCGGCCCCTGGGGCGAATCCCTCGCTTCTATTCTCAGGATGGTGCCCAACGGCGAGGGGACAATCACAATCAACTGGGGCCCGGTCCCTGGCGCCACGCACTACAACATCTACAGAAACATCAACACCGATGGCGATGGCGGCGAGACATTCCTGGTCGACACTATTTTGGCGGCATCCACCAGTTTCGTCGATACCGGGGTAGCCGCGGATCCCACCGAGAAGCCACTGCCCCTGGGCGCCATAGGCGAGTGGGAGACACTCTCCACAACAATGAACAGCCCGAGAGAGGGTCTCGACGCAGTCAAGATTGCCGTCCCGGACGGAGCGGGAGGAGCAACGCCCTTCATCTACGTGGTCGGCGGTCGAGCGGATTCCGCCGCATCCGATCCCGGGCCACCGGAGTCTGAGGCCTGGACGCTGGATACGGTTGAGCGTTCTACCATAGGAATGGCCGGGGCTCTCTCAGCCTTCACTATCCTGACGGAGACTCTCAACAACGAACGCGCGTTCTTCCCGCTTCTTACAAGTCAGGGTCAAAACGCTTTCGTTTCCAGAGAAGAGGTGTTTGACGACTCCGAGATTCTGCGGTTGATCGCCATCACCGGGGACGATTTCTGGGATGATTTCACCATTCCAATAACCCAGGCAAACAAGGGTCAGGACTTGATTGACATCTGCACCATCATCGACACCGCAGGCAATATCAGCCCGTGGGTCACGCAAAACTTCTCAGCCGTCAAGCTCAACCACGGCGACGACTCTCTGCTCTTCTTCGACGCGCTCTTCGTTTTCAACGGAGTAAAATCCGAGACCCTGGGAGCATATCCCAGCGCCCACGGTGGGACCACCCAGCGCCTCCTTTACGATGAAACACTCTTCTATCCCGACCTCGTTGCCATGGAAGACATTCTGTACGCCAGCAGTTCATCAAACGAGACTCCGCAGAACCGCGCATACCTTTCGGTGGTAAGGCTCAACGGCTACATCTTCGCCATTGGCGGTGTTGACAGCGGTCCGCCTATCGCGGAGATCGACAGAGGGTTCTAGGCCTGAAACTAGAGCCCCCGCTCGTCGATGAGCTCGATGACCCGTTGCACGCCCACAAGCCTGGCGAAGGTGCCGAACCTGGGTCCCCGCTCCTGCCCGAGGAGCACCTGGTAGATGGCAGCGAACAGATTCTTCGGCTCCACGTCTTTTTCTCTGGCGATATCGAACACCAGGCTCTGGAGTTCCTTCTCACTCATCTCTGACGCGCCGGGCGCGCTCAGGGCCTCTTTGAGATCCTCGAACAGGCTTTTCTCAACATCCGTGGGCTCCCGGTACTTCTTGTTGGGCAGGATCCGGTCATTGTAGTAGGCGATCCCCTTTTTCACGAGAGTGTCGACGACCTCCGAGTACTTCGCCACCTCCGTGTCGTACCGTGTCATGAACCCGCGCACCAGCTCCACTTCCGGGTTTCCCAGGGCCGAAACCAGGTTGTTGACCATGGTGAAGTTGATGGTGGACCCATACTCGGGCACGGAGGCGCCGGCCTCGTGAATGTGCCACAATGGAGAATCCAACCGTTTGACCTCGTCCATATCCCGATACCGCCGCAGATTGTCGAGGTACTCGTCCACGGTCCTCGGGATCATGTCCAGGTGGAGCTTCTTGGCCTGCCTGGGATCGCGAAAGATGAAGTACGCCAGGGATTCGACCGGCGCGTACTCGAGCCACTCCTCCACGGAGACACCGTTACCACGGGACTTGGAGATCTTCTCGCCGTTCTCATCGAGGAACATCTCGTAAAAGAAACCGCACGGCGGAGTACCACCCATGATCCGGATAATCTTGTTGGACAACTCCGCCGAGGGGATCAGGTCCTTGCCGTACATTTCGTAGTTGACGCCGTACGAGAACCAGCGCAGGGCCCAATCCACCTTCCAACCCACCTTCACACCGCCGTCGAGCACAGAGGCTGTTCCCTGGTGCCCGCAACCAATGACCTCGCCGAAGGGCGCGTCGCACACGTAGTCAACGGTGAGTTCGTCCGGGTGATAGCCGGTAACACGGGTGGTGTAGAGCCTGTTACAGCTCTCGCACGCGGGGAAAAACGGGGACCAACCCTCCCGATTCTCCTCCTTGAGAGTGGGCAATATGATCTCCAGGATCTTGTCCACGTTTCGCAAAAGGAGCTTCAGCCCCTCGTTGAAATCTCCGTTTCTGTATGCCTGCGAAGCGCTGCGCAACTCGTAGTCGAACCCGAAAGTATCCAGAAACTCCTTCAGCTTGCCTATCATGTGCCCCGAGAACGATTCACAACAACCATACGGATCCGGGATGTCCGACAGGGGCTTGCCCAGGTTCTGCCGGAGCATCTCCGGTTTCGGAAGGTTGTCGGGCACCTTGCGCAACCCATCGAGGTCGTCACTGAAGGCGATGAGCCTGGTCTTCGCGCCGGTGAGTTTCTCGTATGCCCTGCGCACCCAGGTGGTTCGCGCCACCTCGGCGAAGGTTCCTATGTGCGGCAACCCGCTGGGGCCGAAACCGGTCTGGAAAACAACCTCCCTGCTCAACCCGCCGGGGCCCACGAACTTGATTATCCGCCGGGCCTCCGTGAAGGGCCACGATTTGTAGTTGATTTTTTTGCCGGTGTTCATCGCTCGACTATGGCCGCGCGGGGGAACATGTCAAGTGGGTAACGATCACCGCGCCTCGAGCACCATCAACACCACGCGCTGCGCCAGATCCCCCACGATCTCCTCCCGCGCTGCAGCGCTCAATGACTCCACCGATGCCACGCTCCCCTGTGCGACGCCCCTGCCCTTTGCCTCCATCCGGATGGGCCCGATCATCTCAGTGCCGTTCGCCCCATCGAGCGCAACGCGAAGCACCACGGTCCACACAATGTCACGGGGGGTCAGGCGATTAGACTCCACGCCCAACATGCCCGGAACCCCGTTTACACTTTCTATGGCGAGCTTGAGCACAACCGCCTTCTCGTTGCCGCTCACCGTCTCCACTCCGCTACGAGCGAGGCCACGCCTCACTGCGGATGTCAACGGGGCGCTCATCCCTGCATACGAGGTCTCGTTTCTCGCGGCGGGCACCTTCACCGGGCCGATGGAATCGCTCCTCTCTCCCAGCAACGGTCTGTAACCGCACGAGAAGATCGCAGACACGAGCACAAGCGCCGTGGCAATCCAGGTTGTTGTCTTCATCGCCGTCATGTCAGGTTCAATCTACTCTCTTCACCCCATCTTCGAAACATGTTCTATTCATGACATGCACGAGAAAACCCCGACCGTGGCGCGGGCAATGATTGCCATGATCACTGCGGTAGTCGTTCACGGAACTTTCGCACTCGCCACCTTCGGAAATCTTCCCGACAAGATTCCTGTTCACTTCGGCGCCGACGGTGTCGCGGACAGCTTCGCCGAACCTTCCGTATGCTCCTGGTTCGGACTGTTCTTCGTTTCCGTCGGCACGGGACTTCTCATGGGAACCATCGCTCTGTCGGTCTTCAAGATCCCTTCACGCTACCTGAGCATCCCCCGCAAAAAGGAATACCTGGCGCTTGGAGAACACCCGAGGAACCGGCTGATGGGGGTGATCGCCACTCACACTCTCATCATGGGAATCGCGAGCGTCGTCCTGATGCTCTGCGTTCATATCTCGATGGCCCTCCTCGCCCACGGAAGTATCGATAGGTTTCCCGCGTGGATTGTCTTCGCGGCCATGCTTGTCATCATCATCGAATTGGTAGTAATGATCACTTCGTTTTTGAGAAAACTGGACAATGAAATAAGGAGAATGAAATGAAAGCCATCACATTATTGACCCTCGTCACCATCCTCTTGCTGGTGTGCCCCTTCGGCTGCGGCGATGACGACGGCGGAACCGATTCGGATTCGGACGGCGACTCCGATTCCGACAGCGACTCCGATTCCGACACCGACTCCGATTCCGACACCGACTCGGACACCGACTCCGATACGGACTCGGACACCGACAGCGATTCCGACACAGACCCCCAGAGCTTCACCGAACGCGTGGAGATCACCACGTCGATGGGGAGCTTCATAGTAGGCCTGTACGGCAACGCCGCGCCGATAACCGTGGATAACTTCCTCGCCTACGTGGACGACGACTTCTACACCGACCTGATCTTCCACCGGGTAATCTCCGGCTTCATGATCCAGGGCGGCGGCTACGACGAGAGCATGGTTCAGGCTCCGACCGATCCGCCCATCACGCTGGAGATCGTCGACTGGTTATTACATGAGCCGGGGGTGATTTCCATGGCCCGCACGAGCGTCCCGGACAGCGCCACCAGCCAGTTCTTCGTCTGTGTGTCTACTTACCCCAGCCTCGACGGCGAATACGCGGCCTTCGGAGAGACCGAGAGCGGTTACGACGTGGTGGAGGCAATCTCCCTGGTGGCCACCGATAGTTCCGACGTGCCCGTGACACCGGTTATCATCGAGTCCGTGGTGCGATTGGGGCTTTAGCGGCCGGGGATCACAGGATTGACATGTCTCCGCAGCACCACTGGCCGTCCGGGCAACCCATCTTCCATCCATCTTCCGGACACCCCTGATCATCGCAATAGAGCCCGACCATTTCGTACTTCTGGCACTGATCCTCGAATATGCAGCACTTGAGATTGTCCCTGTTGGGGCAGTCACCGCTTTCATCGTCGGGAAAGGTTCCGCCGGGACAATCCTCGGGGAGCGCATCCTTGTGAATGCACTCGCCGTCCATGGTGCCCATGCCGAACAGGTCGACTTTACAAGGTTCGCCCTCGCCCTCTATTCCATCTCCATCCTCTACCTCTAACTCATCGAGGCCGATGATCTGCTCGCAACCCAGCGCCGCCAGAGCAATGAGACTAATAGTGAGCAACCCCATCCCGGCCTTATTAATACGCATGACTAAAACCTCCCCGTTATCAGAAGGCCTGCACCGTTCGGCCCGGCAGCGGCTCCCACCTCGACGTTCTTTTCCCTGGATTTGCGGCCGACTATGAGAAGAACAACCCCCGCAGTGATCATCAGGCCCGAAACAACACCCAGAACGGTGGACGCGGTCGCCGTTCTGACAGCCTTGTCGTAGTCATTCCTGTACTCCGGCGGGCACGAACCGTCAGGACAAACGCCATCCAGATCCTCCGTATGGGACACGGCGGCCACACCGGTAAGCGCTGTTCCCATGATGGCCACCCCCCCCGCAGCCAGGGCCACTACCCCCAGAACGCGTAAGGTCTTGGACCCACCGTCGGCCTGCGCTTCGGGCACATACAGCGGCACCAGTGTGGCTTCTTTCACCGGCGCAGTCTCTATCCGAATGGGCAACTCCTGCCCCCCGGCCACCCGAACAAACTCATGAAACAGTTCCTCTCCGGATATCTTGACGACAACTTCGTGCTCCCCGAGTTTGACCATGACCGGCTCGTCGAAGGGCGCCTCTCCCATCCGCCTGCCGTCGACCATCAGGACGGCTCCATCCTGCGCTCCCTCCACCCTGAACGAACCCACCAGGGTTTTCAGTCGCGCGATCTCCTTGTCCACCGTTTTCTTCCTGTCGGCGGGGATATCGTCGCCACCCTCCTCCAGGTAACGCATGTACGCGTCGAGGGCGCGCACGTAATCCCCGTTCTCATTCTCGACCTGGCCAATATTGAAGAGGATCTTGAACGCCGGCTTGAGTTCGTAAGCCCGCTGAAAAGCGATGGCGGCTTCCGTGTATTTGTCGGCCCCGTAGAGTTCCTTGCCGCGCTCATATTGGGCGCGCGCCTCTTCGTCGTTTTCATCGGCGACGGCGCTCCCGACATGCAGGGCGACCGTGGCGAGCACCGCAATGAAAATTAAAAATCGTTTCAATTTCTTCTCCTTGATCAATTGGGTCCGGGCGCGCCCAGTTTCATTTCAGCGAGAACGACCTTCGCGTCGTGGACCTTCTGGGCCAGGAAGAGCGCGTAACGAATATCCACGACAATAGAGCGTTGCTCCTTTTCCAGGTACTGCCAATCGCTGAGCTGTGATTCCGGAGTTCCATCGAACAGAAGGCCCACGAGCCTGCCCGACGCATCGAGGACGCCGGAACCCGAGTTGCCTCCGGTGGTGTCCAGGGTGCAAGTGAAATTGACGGGAACATCATCGATGTTGGTGTCCACAAAGCTACCCTTGTCTTCCCGCGCCGCCTCCTTGAGATTATCGGGAACGTCGAACGGGGCCTCGCCCTTGTCCTTGTCGAGCACTCCCTGCAGATCGGTGATGTATCGATGCACCTTCCCATCCCGGGATGCGGTGTAATCGTCCACCTTTCCGTGACTGAGCCGCACCTGGAAATTGGCGTCCGGATATGTGGCCTCCACGGCCTCCACGTACTTCGGTCTCAACACCGTGTCGAAGGTCTCCTCTACCGCTCGGTAGGGTCCTTTTTTGATTCGCTCCAGCTCCACCGCCACGTTGCGGGCAAAGTCGAGCAGCGGATCCTTGAACCTCCTGGCCTCCTTGACGTCGTTGTAAAACAAGCGCCGGCGCTGGAACAGGGCGCGATCCATCTCGGCGCGATCCGGACCATGGGCGATGAGCATTGTCCTGGCGTACATGAGATCGATGGCGGTGGTGACAGGATCCTTTACCGGATCCGAGCCTGTCAACTCACGGTAGTGTTCGTCGTACGGCTTCCCGGCCTTTCGCGCTTCTTTCTTGAGGACTCGCTTGGCTTTCACACCCCATCTGAGGAGCTTCTTCACGGCCCTGATCTTTGCTTTCCCCGGGAGTTTCTGAGCCTCCTTTATTATGTGCCCGAGCAATGCCTTCTCGGCCTCGATGGTCATTTGCTCGTCCAGGAGGTCGGACTTGCCCACGGTCTTGTACATATTCTTGTTCTTGTATGCTTCTTCCTTGCGCTCCCGGTCGGGCTTGACGCGCTCCTTGGTCCACATTGCAATGTCCAACGAGGTTCCCACGCTCTTGACGATCCATGCCAGCCGACGAAGCATGAAGAACTTGGGGTAGACGCGGTTGAACCGCTTGTAGATCCCATCGATCTTCTTGACGAGTTTCTTGTCGACGGTTTTGTCCCGTTGCTCTCTTTTTTCCACAATCTTCCATTGCTCGAAACTGTTCATCACGTCGGCGTAGTACTTGGTGGCGTTTTTGAGGCCCGCGTCGAGACCCTGGTAGCGCCGCTTTGCGAGATCGTCCTTTTCGCTCACCTTGTTGAGCACCTCGAGCAGCCCGTCGTAAATCTTCTTGCGGGTGGGCATGTCGACCTGGGAGGCGAAGCGTGCGGACGCGGCGGGAAAATTACGCTTGGTGCGAGCGGGAAAACCTATCACCAGGACCTGATCGCCCTTCGCCACTCCCCGGGTTGACACCTCCAGGTGAGCCGACGGCCTGAACGGCACGTTGCTACCCGAAAACGCGGCGCCCTTGCCATCCACATCCACGTACGCGCGCAGGAACGTGAAATCCGCCGTATGGCGCGGGTATCTCCAGTTGTCCACATCGCCGCCGAATTTACCCAGAGCCGCTTGCGGCGCGTACACGAGACGAACATCCTTGATCAGTTTGTACACCATCATGTGGTAGCGGAGGCCGCCGTCCAGCGGGGCGGCGTCGCAGTAGAAACCCTCGTCAGCCTGAAGGCACTCACTCTCCAGATCCTCCATCGCCAGACGGATCGCCTCGAACCTCTTGTGCCCCTTCAGCTTCACGCTGACGGATCCGCGCACCTTGTCCGTGATGTCTCGAACATCCTCCACTACCATCAGATCGTAGCCCGGGCAGGGGATCTCCTGGTCCCGCGTGGCGGCCACGTGTCCCCTCTTCATCACGCCCTTGTGCTCGACCGTCCCGTCCAGGGCCGCCAGACACCGATAGGCAACGTGGTGGTTTGTCACCAGCAGACCGTCCGAAGATACGAACGAACCGCTGCCTCCGCCGGCCACCTTGGCCACCGCCTTGCGGAGATCCATGAGATCCGCGGGCTCCATCTTCAACCCGTCCTTCTTCATCTTCTCGAGCGGCCACGATTCCGTGCTGTCCAGCGGGTACATCCCCTCGTCGGCGATTGCCGCGCAGCACACGGTCATTGTCGTGATGACAAACGCGAGCGCGACAAGAATCCTGATTGCCCTCATATTTTCCTCCGATTACTGAAGTCGTCGTTTTATAGAACGAAAAACTGGCACATGAATGTGCGATGGTCAATCCGCCAACGCGCTCCGCAGGACTTGCGCGGTCTTCGAGTGACCGGCGGTATTGGCGATCTCGGCGGCGTTCTGGCCGAGGCCGTCCCTGACCTTCGGATCGGCGCCCCTTTCGAGAAGAAGAATTACCACCTCGTGATGTCCCTTTCCGGCGCCGAACATGAGAGGCGTCCAGCCGACCCGGTTGACGCTGTTCGGTGCGGCCCCTGCATCGAGAAGCAGCTTGACGATCTGAACGTTCCCGTTTCCGGCTGCCAGCATGAGCGCATTGAGCCCGTGGCCCTTGGACGCATTCACATCCACCCCGGCCTCCAGCAAGAACCCCACGAATTCCACCCGCCCCTTCCGCGCAGCTACCATCAAGGGCGTCTCCCCCTTCTTATTCGCTGCTTTCGGATCCGCTCCTTTCGCGATCATCAGCTCGCCGATCTTTTCATCCCCGCCGAAGGCCGCAGCCATCATTATCGTTCCCCCATCATCGTCCGTGGTATCAACGACCGCACCACTCGTAACCAACAACTCGACCAGCGCGAGGGTCCCCGAAGTAGCCGCAAACGCCAGCACGGTCTTCCCGTCCGTCCGCACGGTGGAGGCGTCTATTCCACGGTCAAGCAAGAGGCGCACAACGCTCACGTGCCCCTCAGCGGCA
>JAUXHN010000179.1 GCA_030621515.1 Deltaproteobacteria bacterium
TGGAATTGAAACGGCAAACCTCATGCGCGAGTGTACAGATCTGAACTCGATCCTGCGCCGAGAACGTTTTCTTCGCTCATCAATCTCAATAATCTCAAATGTGTCTGGAACACTTGGGACGAGGAAACCAAAAAACTGAACAAATGGGTAGTACCCTTCAAATAGGTCTGATAGACAAAAACCACTAAGGGAGGTTCCCATGGCCCACACGAACCAGTCTATCGATCAGCGCTCTATCAACGCCATTCGTTTCTTATCCATCGACGCGATCCAGAAGGCCAACTCGGGCCACCCGGGCCTGCCCATGGGGGCCGCACCCATGGCCTACGTCCTGTGGAGCAAACATCTTCGCTTCAACCCCAAGAACCCAAAGTGGTTCAACAGAGATCGGTTCGTGCTGTCCGCCGGACATGGGAGCATGCTCCTATACTCACTCCTGCACCTGACCGGCTACGACAGCATCTCCATCGAGGACATCAAGCAGTTCAGGCAGTGGGGTGGGAGGACTCCCGGCCACCCGGAAAACAAAAAGACCCCGGGAGTGGAGGTTACTACAGGGCCCCTCGGCCAGGGGGTAGCAAATGCGGTGGGAATGGCCATGGCGGAAGCTCATCTCGCCGCTCGCTTCAACAAGAGCGATTGCAAGATTGTCGATCACCATACCTACACGCTCATGGGCGATGGTTGCATGATGGAGGGGATATCGAGCGAAGCGTGCTCACTGGCGGGCCATCTTGGGCTCGGAAAACTTATCGCCCTGTACGACGACAACCGCATCACCATAGACGGGGCTACGGATCTCACTTTCACCGAGGACGTCAGTAAAAGATTCGAGGCATACGGTTGGCAGGTGTTGACCATCGACGACGGGGACACGGGTCTCAAGGGCATCAACGCAGCGCTCGACAAGGCACGGGCGCAGACCGACAGGCCTACGCTGATAAGGATTCGAACCACCATCGGCTTCGGATCTCCGGCAAAGGCGGGCACCTCGGATTGCCACGGCGCGCCACTGGGCCCCGAAGAGGTGGAGGCCACCCGAAAGTCGCTGGGTTGGAATCACGATCCATTTGTTGTACCGGACGACGTAGCCGCCCACATGGGCACCGCCGTGGAACGAGGCGCTCGGCTCGAGCCCGAGTGGAATAACGTGTTTGCAGAATACAAAGAGAAATATCCGGCAGAGGCGACGGAATTCGGAAATCTTATCCGCGGCGATCTCCCCGAGGGCTGGGCCAACGAGCTCCCATCCTTGGGACCAAACGACAAGAAGAACGCCACCCGCGGGCACTCGGGCAAATGCCTCAACGCCCTGGCGGACCCGATAAGCGGATTGATCGGCGGCTCCGCAGATCTCGCTCCTTCAAACAAGACGATCATCGCAGGTTCCGGCGACTTCGCGAGAGGCGCGTACCACAACCGCAACCTGCGGTTCGGCGTGCGCGAACATGCAATGGGCGCCATCTGCAACGGCCTGGCGCTCCACGGTTCCGGCCTCGTGCCATACTGCGCCACCTTCCTGGTCTTTGCGGACTACATGCGAAACGCTATCCGGATGTCGGCCCTGTGCGGCGCCGGGGTCATTTACATCATGACCCACGACTCCATCGCAGTGGGCGAGGACGGGCCCACACATCAGCCCGTAGAACAGGTGGCCTCCCTGAGAATGATCCCGAATCTCGTCGTCATTCGTCCAGCCGACGGTAACGAGACCTCCGGAGCATATCTGGCCGCGGTGCCTGACAGGAGCCGCCCCGCCTTGCTGGTCCTGTCCCGCCAGGGTGTGCCCAACCTGGACGGTTCCTCCGCCGAGGCCGTCTCCAGGGGCGCGTATATCATTGCGAACTGCAAGGGACAGCCGGATCTGATCCTCATGGGCACCGGCGCCGAGCTCTCCCTGTGCGTCGAGGCCGGTAAAGTGCTCAACGGCGAAGGCATCCCGACCCGCGTGGTCTCCATGCCAAGTTGGGAGCTCTTCGACGAGCAGGACGATGCCTACAGGGAATCGGTCCTTCCTGCGGCGGTAACCAGACGCCTCGCGGTGGAGGCGGGTGTGAGCTTCGGCTGGCAGCGATACACCGGATCGTATGGCTCCGTGATCGGCATCGACAAGTTCGGCATGAGCGCTCCGGGAAATACCTGCCTCGAAAAGTTCGGATTCACCACGGACAACGTGCTCAAAGAGGCCAAAAAGCTGCTCTCAAAATCCTGATTCAACCGGGACGGGGTCTAACGTTTTACCTCCCTCATCTTCTGGAACCCGCTGGTTGCCCGATCGACAAGCGCACCGTCCGGACCGCGCGTGATGAACAGTGCCCTGAGCCCCTCTTTTTGCGCCATCTCAAATCCCTCGTTCGGGCCTAGTACCATGAGCGCGGTCGCCAACCCATCCGCCACCATGCACTTCTCGTGCACAACAGTCACCGATGCCAGGCCATGCTCGATGGGACGCCCGGTTCTTGGATCGATGGTGTGGGATATCCTCTTGCCGTCGATCTCGTAGAACGCTCGATAGTCGCCGGAGGTGGCCATGGACACGTCGGTCAACTCGACTACTTCGAAGATCTCCCGCTTCCCCTCCGCAGGCACTTCGATTCCCACGCGCCATGGCACCCCTTTTCGGTTCACGCCCCGGCAACGGACCTCACCGCCGATCTCCACCATGTAGTTCTTGTGCTTGTAGACCTGCAGGGCGACCGCCACGCTATCCACTGCGGCCCCCTTTGCAATGGAAGAGAGATCGATCTCTATATCCGGTCGCAACTTCCTGATCTTCCCGCCCTTCAGATCGAGCACGATCTTGTCCCATCCGATCCTCTCACGAACCTTCGAGATCTCTTCATCGGTGGGCATCTTCGCCAGCGGCCGCCGCTCGGTGAAACCCCAGAATCGGACGAGAGGACCGACCGTTACATCGTACGCTCCGCCGGTTCTCTTGCTCAATCGCAGCGCGGCGTCGATCACCTCCAGCGCCGAGGCGGACATGGGAAAAGGATCGGTGGTGCGCACCTTGTTGAAGCGATAGAGTTCCGAGTCCTCGTTGAAGCTGGACATGGTCATGTTGACCACATCCAGTTCCCCGGCCACAGCCCGCTTCATGGCGTCCCTGGCGCCTGGCCGCAGAAGCTTATCGATGATCTTGATGCTGTAGGTTGTTGCCATCGTCTCACCGGTGAAGTGGTGAAACCTGGGCTTGTCCCCTCCTCCGCGAACGACGATCCAGCCGACAATCAGCGCACAACTCAGCACCACACCGACGACGAACCTCACGGGAGGGCGACGAGGCACTAAAACTTTGCCTGGGCAAGGAAGGAAAAACCGAGCTGGTTCGTGATGTGCTTTTGCTCGAACTCGCGCACGAGCCCGGTCTCCTCCTCTATCCGCTTGTACTTGGTCTTGTTGTTGTCCAGCGTATATCTCAGCTCGCCGACCACGGCAAAGAAGGGCGCCACATCCCACTTGAGCGTGGCCTTGGCTGCAAGGATGTCGTAGGCGTTCTCCCCCACGGGCATGGTCTCCCGGTCGTTCTCGTCACGCACTACCACGTTGACCGGGCCGTTATCGGTATCCACGGAGAACATGGCGGGCTGCTTGTACGCAAAGACAAGCCCCGGGGTGAGGCGCGGGATCTTGAAGTAGTAGTCGACGCCCAACGCGATGAACCACTCGGGAACAACCTCGGCGTCCGTGGGTGTGGTCACGTAAGGGATGAATCCCGGAACGTTGAAGAGAACGTAGCTCAGATCGCGGTAGATGAAATCCGCGTGGAACCTGGCGTTTCCCCAGAGGAACCTTCCGTTCACCCCGGCCGCCCTGGCCGGATCCATCTTCGAGTCGTCCATGTCTTCGAAAAGCAGAAGCGTCTGGGCCACCGTGGTGAACTCACCGGACAGGGACCATGATATCCCCCCGTCGTATTCCTGGGTATCGGTGATGATGGTGCTGGCCTCCGGGGTGTTCTTGTACAACCTGAAATCCACGGATTCCTTGACCGGTATACCCTGATGAAACACCACCCTGCTGGACCCGCCGAAAGCGTCGATGGATTGTCCGTCAAGTTCCGATCCCCGATCGAACGAACCCCGCTGAAAATATCCCCCGTTCATCTCCCAGTTGAGGAACCGGGTAATTCCAACACCGAACCCGGCGAGCACGCCGTAGTAGGTCTGCCGCTCGCTGATATCCCCATTGTAGAGATTGGCCGTCTTGAAACCCGCGAAAACGTACCCCTGATGATCCTCTTTCACGTTGAAATCGTACTTGAGCCGCGCCCCGGGAACCTGCCCCGAGTTGTTTGGAAAAATTTTCTCGCCGCCCCAGGTGATGTCGTACGTGTATCCGAGCAAGAATCGCTGAGAATCCATGGGAAACATGGTCAACGAAATGTTGTCTCCCTCGAAATCGTCTCTCTTTGTATAGAAGTTCAGCTTGAGATAGCTGCCGTTGTCCCCGATCCTCACCTCGTTCTGCCACTGATCGTCGACCCAGCTTTGCAACTCCAGAACCAGTGCCGCCTCCGCATCCAGACGATGAAAATACGACGGCATTCGCTTGTACAGAACCAGCTCGGTCTCCGTCTCGTACCCGGTCTTCTCGGTCTGTAGGTTCTCGTAGAACTCGTTGTCAGGAGCGTCCGCGCCGACCCCGGGGGAGCTGTCCTTCGGCCCGGCGAGAACGTTGTTGTCGGAAAAAACAAAGGTCACGCGTGTATCCATGAAGTCGCCGCCGAACCACCTCTCCGCTTCGCTCGGCTTGTCCTCCGATTTTTCTTTCTCCTGTGAAACCTCCGTAGAGGACTCGACAGCCAGATCACTCGTGGAGAACTCGACAACCGGTTCCTCCGGAACTACCGGACCCTCCGGCTCGGGTTCGGGCTCGGGCTCGGGTTCGGGTTCAGTCACTATGGACGGGGCCTCCTCCTCGGTACCAGCATCACCCTCCACGGCTTCGTCTTCGGGTGGTTGATCCTGAGCAGTGGCCTGTGCGGTCCACAGGAGCATGAGCGCGAGCCCTAAGATCGGGTGTGTTTTGTTCATGTCCTAGTCAACCAGGTCCGCGAGGGTACGCGGCAGCAGCTTGAAGTCATAATCGTAGTGGAGCGGTCCGGTGATCGATGTGTAGTTGTGGCCCAATGTTGGATCGGGTCCTGTTCCGAAAGTGAAGAACTCATCGTCCACCATCAACCCGTTCACCGAGTCGTCCAGCAGGAACTGTCCGAAGCCGTCCACAGCCGTTGCCGTGGTCACATTCTGTACCTGTATGAGCACGCCCTCGTAATTCTCCGCAAGCGATGAAGTTGTTTGCGCCACATCCGCTGCGGCAACAACCTCCGGCGCCGGAACGCTCGCGGTTCCCGTAACGTTCACCGCAGATCCGCCTTCAATCTGGAACTGGGAGCAGTCGAAGAACTCGTAGTAGCTCCCGGTCAGGGTAACCACATCTCCCACTGAGATCGTCACCTCGTCGGTGGTCGGATTCCATATGTGAACATAGATCCCCGAGTACTCACCACCCGCCGATTCTTGCACGAAGAAACCTTCGTCATTCCAGGTGAGCGGGCTCGTGACGATCACGTCCTCCAGATCGAAATCCACGCTGGCAGGAACGCTCCCCTGCTGGATGTCGTAAATGTCCCAGTCCGTTTCACCCCCGGAGTAATTATCGTAGTCATCGACATCCCTCGGCCCCAACTTGAATTCGTCAACATCGTCGAAACTCGTAAAGAGCAGAATTCCCACAATGGCGTCGAAGGTCCCATCGTCCACGGCGATGATGTTGGAGCCCGAGGGTCCGCCACCGGATGTAAAGAAGTAGTCATCCACCGGGAGCCCGCCGGTTATCTCGAACTGACCATAGCCCAAGTCGCTGTTCGTGATGGTTACGTCTTCCACTTCTATGAGCACGCTCTCATACGCTTCGGCCAGACTGCCCCCCGCCTTGACGTCGGACGGATTCACAACCTCGGGAGCGGGCGGATCCGCCGTGCCGGTGATCTCTATGTCGTTCAGGGATGCGAGGGTGATCTCGGAGAGGCCGAAGTACTCGGTATAGACTCCGGCCACGTTAACTACATCGCCGATAGCTACGTCTGTTTCAACGGCGACATCGGAATACATGAAAACGACGATTCCCGAGTATTCGCCACCGGCGGGCTCCTCCACGAAGAAGTAACCACCACCATCGGTCTTGGTGTAGGTGGGCGACGTGACGATGACGTTGTTGAACGACACCACTGTCCCTTCCGAAATGTTGCCCTGTTGCACGTCGTAGATGGAATCACCGTCCGAATCAGAGTCGGAATCCGTATCCCCGTCCGTGTCTCCATCCGTATCGGCGTCCCCGCTCGAACTTTCATTGTCAGTGGCTCCGCACGAGCAAATCATGCCTGTGCAAAATGCCGTCATGATGACAGCCGCCAATGAAATAATAGTAACTTTCTTTTCCATTTTAATTCCTCTCAGAAGTCGATGTCTTCCGGTCCCCTCGTGTAAATTATCCAGTTTGGCGTGGCCGACGCATGATAGCGCAGGTTGCCCGTTATCCTCGGTAGTATCTCCCCGACAATGACGGCCGGATCGAGATCGATGATCGTGTACGCGCTCACAATGTTCACGAGACCGTGGCCGGAGGCGCAACCGCTTCCCCCGGGCGCCAGAGAAACCATCCACTGCCCGTACGTGGCGAACCCCTCGCCCATGGGACACACTGTGACGTCATGAATCTCTACCAGGGCGCTTTCGTACTTCTCCATCTCGTCGTCCAGATCCACCATGTCGTCCGACAACATGATCGGATCCGGCATCGGGGCGGTCCCCTCCAGTTTCCAGGACGGAAACCCCAACTCCGTAAACCCGTAGAACTCGTCCACCGTGCCGTTGAGCTGCACCAGCCGATCTCCCATTTCAACTTCCGGACGCGAGTGGTTGTACACGAACATGGACGAGTACTCGTAATCGACCTCGCTCAAGTCGGTCATGTAAAAACCATCGTTGGTGACTCCGGTCACGATGCCCGTTCGCCCCACCAGATCCACTTCGACGAAATCCAGGCGCAACGCCGAGGTCTGGTGCTTCCCGGGCTCGACCTCCTGGATGTTCCTGATGGTAGGATTCACCGCGGTGATGACCGGGGAGAGCCCCGTGGCGTAATTCCCGTTCTGCTCGTCGCTCGCTGCGTGCTCGAACCAGACCGTGGCCGTCCCATGCACATCTTTGAGAGCCACCTCCACGTCGGTGACCACGCCGTTGTTCATCTGAAACCACAACTGCTGGCCCTTGATGAGATTTCCTCGGGGGTTCACCCGCACGTGCACCTGGTCGTTGAACCAGGTCGCAATCTCCCCCTTATCGTCGATGGCGCTGACGTTGAAAACCAGGGTGAATGACTCATGTGTGAATGGAATGGGATCCTGCACGGAGCCAATCTCTCCCGCAACAAGATCCACCTGGAATGTCAACGGGCCCGGATCGTCCGCGAAGATCTTCTTCTCGCAGCCGGCAATCGACAACCCCATCAACATGAAAAGTAGCGCTCTTTTTCTCAACTTCTTCTTCTCTCGTTCAGTAAGCCGGCCTGATTCTTCCGTCGGAGATCGCCACACCGCGTGTGCAACCCTCGATCTCGCCGTCGAAGCACTCGGGCAATTTCGGATGCTTCTTTATGTAGTCGATGACAGCGTCCCGCATGGAGATGCCCGTATCCTGCTTGGTTGTGTTCTGCTCCAGCATGTCGAAGCCGCTGCCACCCCACGCGATGTAGTTATTGGTGGCCATCTCATAAACCATGTCCGATTGGATGATCTGCCCGCCGATCATGATGTCCTCCGCCACGCCGGTCCTGCAGTTCATCGTGAAGGTGAGGTTGGACACCTGGATCTGGGTGGCGCAACCCCTGCCCGCGCTCCGCTGGGTGGCGTAGTCCAGGAGATCCTGCACCTCGACGCCGCTAAGGTACATGGTGGTGATGGTGTTCTCGAACGGGAGCACGTTGAACATGGTCTCGAGGGTGATGTCCCCCTCCAGAATATCCGTGCGCATCCCCAGGGAGTTGGTGAGGCAGAAATCGGTTTCCACATTCTTTCTCATCTGCATGGCCTCGCAGACAAAATTGCCGAGCATGCTGTCACCGCCGGCGCCCCCGAACCTCCTGATATCCTCCACTGCGGTCCCGAAGACCCTCCCGAGGTTGTAAGTGCGATCGAGTTCCTCGATGTACTCCTCGAGCACATCCGCAGTCTCGGGATCCTCGGGAATTTCGCTGTCTATGGGAAAGAGCTCAAAAGCGTGGGATCGTATCCGCCCGTCCCGGATCACCAGATCGATCCGCGCCACGAACTTTGCGAATGCGTTGGGGTGGGCCAGTATCACATCCCTGCGATAGCTCTCGGGACACTCGCCGAACGCGATCATGTCGCCGGAGCCTTCGTCAGCCTCGTACTCAGCGTCCCCGTGGGTGCCCTCGAGCAGATCCGGATCCGGGTCGTACCTGATGACCTTCGGGGGGTTGAGCGCCACGTGATGATGACCTCCCAGGATGATGTCCAGCCCGCACACGTTCCTGGCTACCCATTCGTCCTGACCCAATCCCAGATGGCTAAGCAGGATCACCACGTCCACCTGTTCGCGAAGGACGTTCACGTGATTCTGCACCGTCTGTACCGCGTGCAGCGGGATGATACCCAGGGAGTTGCCACCCTCCTCCAGGGTCGTCATGGAGCTGGTGTTGCCCATGCCGATCACGCCCACCTTGAGTCCGCGCAGTTCGAACACGGCCACCGGGTCCACGAGATCGGCAAAATCGGCGGAGAACGGCTTGGCGTTCACATCGAATCGGTAGTTGGCCGCCAGGATGGGAAAATCCGCCCAGGACTTGAACTGCGTCACCACGTTGACCGGGCCCACGTCGAACTCGTGGTTCCCGAGGGCAAAGACATCCAGCCCCGCCTTGCTCATGGAGCGCACCTCCGGCTCCCCGTGGAAGAGGTTGAAGATGGGCGCACCCTGGAACATGTCGCCCGAGTCGAACCACAGGGATCTGCCGGCCTTCGCGCGTTCCCGTTTGATCACGTGGGCAACCCTCGCGATCCCTCCGTAGGGCCCTCGTCCCGGCATCAATCCGAGCTTCTGCTCGGTGTACATGGGGGCGTGATCGAAAGGGAGGACTCGCGAATGGAGATCGGATGTGTGCAGCAACGTCAGCCGGATATCCTTGCCGGTGATATCCGGCGTATCCGTTTTGTAATAGCAGCCGGTTATGCCGATCAATACGACTGCCAATAGAATCGCGTGCTTGATCATGATCGATTATTTATCAGACACCTTGAGAAGTATTTATATCATCTTTTA
>JAUXHN010000319.1 GCA_030621515.1 Deltaproteobacteria bacterium
GGTTGCAACGCGGTTCATTTGAGACTATAATTAGTATCAAATGAGATCGATGAGGTGAGAAAATGACAGTGAGTACTCAGGACATCGTCGCTGTGCTTGGCCTGAAACGAAAAGGCGCCACAAGTCTGGATTTGGCGGAGGCAATTGAACAGGGGCTCCCTGTCGCGGCAGCCGACAGAATTGTCAAGCTGCTCGCCCCCGAAGACCCTTCATTCGCTCAAAGAATTGCCCCACGCGCCACCCTGGCCCGTCGGAGGCGTAACAACAGCCGCTTGTCGTTGGAGGAGAGCGACAGAACAGCCAGATTTGCAAGGATTTGGTCGCAGGCACTTTCTGTATGGAATAGCGCTGAGGCGGCACGTCGCTTTCTTTTCGAGCCCCATCAATTGCTTGAGGGCAAACGTCCCGTCAATGTGATCCGCACAGCCGTTGGAACCAGAATGGTCGAGGAGATACTCGGCAGGCTGGAGCACGGTTCGGTTGCATGACAACTCAGCGACTGGACCGAATAGTCACCTGCTACCGGATTGGCGATCCGAACGGCACCTATCCGATCTACGACGCTACAGGTTCGCAGCTTTATCCGGGGCGTTGGAACAAGACGAGCACTTCATGCCTCTATGCCAGTGAGCACTACTCGACGGCAATGCTGGAAAAACTGGTTCATGGAAGTGGCCATCTGCCTCCGAATCAGCATTTTATAACGATCGCCATACCCACAGGTTTGACCTATGAGACGATCGCAAGAGACAAACTGCCCGGGTGGGATACTCAAGAGCCTTCCGTATCACGGGATTTCGGCGAGAAATGGCTTTCAGAGGCTCGTTCGGTTGTTCTTATCGTTCCCAGCTACGTAGCCAGACTCGAACATAATATTGTCATCAACCCGGCTCATGAAGAGTTCGAGAAGATCGAGCATTCGCGTCCCGAGCCGGTATGGTGGGATGAGCGACTGTTTGATTGACCGTACGGGACCCCAATGGAGTGGCTATGCGTTGCGTGAAGAATGTCGAAAGACTATGCGCCGTACTTCTTAATTGCCTTGTCGAGCTTGGGCAGGAGGAGGAAGATAAACCCTGCGACGAGCAGGATCAGGCCGGCGAGGATGAGGAATATCCTGGTGGTGGGCTCGAGGCCGCTGATGAACCCGGACATCTTGTTGCCGATGGCGGTGGAGAGGAACCAACCGCCCATCATCAGGCCCACCAGGCGTTTTGGCGCCAACTTGGTCACCAGCGACAGGCCCATGGGCGACAGGCATAACTCCCCGAAGGTGATCACCGCGTAAAATACGATGATCCACATCGCAGACATCTTGTCCTCTCCATCGTTGCTGAAGTAGACACCGGCCGCCATGATGCAAAGGGCGAGGGTGGTGATCACCATGCCGTAGAAGATCTTCCGCGCCGTGGATACCTCCTTTTTCCTGCGTAACCTCCAGGCAAAGAACGCGACCACCAGCGGGGTGAGCAGCACGACGAACACCGGGTTGAACAGGGCCGTGATCATCTCGGCGTTGACCAGTCCGACCATTTCGCCCGGCGGGAGTCGCTCCTTGCCTGTGTTGGCATAGACCGCCTTGAACGCCTCGCCCGAGACCGGGATCAATGGCACCTTTATACCGTCGATCTCACGGATCAACGCCACGGACTTGACCGGCTTGGCGGTCTCGGGCTCGGTCTTGACCGAGATCGTCTCGAGCCCGTGGGCGTCCCTGGTCTTCTCGACCTTGACCACCCCCTTCTCGAACACCTTGGCGGTCAGCCTGCTCCAGTCGTCCTGGTAGTCCGCGCTGCCGGCCGCCACGATCTTCACGTCCGGGAAGTCCTTCTCGATCTGCTCCAGCGCCTCGGTGTCCAGCGTGCGCGCGCCGAACATCGACGCCATGTTCTCCTCGACCTCGAGCAGGGTGCGCTCGTCCGGCCGCAGCAGCGACTCGTCGGCGTTGGCGTAATACGACGGCATCGCCTTTTGCGAGTAGTTGTCAAGCACCGGGACATTGCCGATCCATTCGGCCTGCCGGTTGGTGTTGTTCTCGGCCACGAACGTCATCAACCCGCCCGAAAGGTGCAGGATCATGAAGAATGCGCCGCCGCACAGGTACACCGGCATCAGCGCGCTCATGCCGGGCTTTTCCTCGGGGTTGGACTTCTTCACCAGCATGCCGAAGTAGAAGAGGATCGGCAGCATGCCGATGATGAAGGCGAAGGTGATCGGGCCGATCGAGCTGGCGATCGCTTCCCAGTTGATGCCGACGAAATAGCCGACGGCGCCGAACAACGACGCAGGCAAAATGATCACCAGGAAGATCTTGCCGATGGTCACGTCATCGGGCGTCGGCTCGGGTCGCACGTCGGCCACGGCCAGCCTCTTCCAGCTGATCAGCAGGATCGTCACACCGATCAGCAGGCCCACGCCGGCTGCGATGAACGCCGCGTTGAAACTGAACATGTTGCGCAGCGGCGCCGAGAGGATCGCCGAGACGGCGGCGCCGATGTTGATGCCCATGTAGAAGATGTTGAACCCCGCATCTCTCCTGGCGTCACCTGCCTTGTAGAGCTTGCCCACCATCGCCGAGATGTTGGGCTTGAACAGGCCGTTACCCAGGCACAGCAGCAGCAGGCCGAGGTAGAGCATCATCTCGCTGCGCACGCCCATCGCGAAAAATCCCGCAGCCATGAAAACGCCGCCGATCAGCACCGCCTTGCGGTACCCCAGGTAGCGGTCGGCGAGCATGCCGCCGATGAACGGAGTGAAGTAAACGAAGGCCAGATAAGTGCCCAGGACCTCCGCCGACTGCTTGACGGTCATGGCCAGGCCACCCCGCTCGGTGTCCTTGCAGTACAGGAACAGAATGCCGAGCATCAGGTAAAATGCCAGGCGCTCCCACATCTCGGTGAAAAACAGCGGGTATAACCCCTTTGGATGTCCTTTACTCATTGCTCCTCGTTTCTTCGGATAATCCGCATCGCGAAGTATCGTAATTCATAGTGAAGAGGGACGATCATTTGTTTTCAGGGCTATACTCTAGAATCGGCGGTCTTTCAAGAAGGGCAGCTTCGCGCGGGTATCGGCCGTCATCTCTGTATCTATCTGTGCGATGACCAGCCCCTCGTCCTTCCCACCGTGCGCTATAGTGTTTCCCATGGGATCGATGATTGTCGTTCCACCGGTAAAGGAGTACCCGCCACCGGTCCCTACCCTGTTGACACCCATCACGTAGAACTGATTTTCCACGGCTCGGGCGGGCAAAAGGATATCCCAATGCCTTTGTCTATCCATCGGCCAGGACGCGATCACGAACACCATTGACGCTCCCTCCGCCACCAGCCGAAACATCTCGGGAAAACGCAAATCGTAACAGACGAAGCACGTCATCTCCATGCCGTCCAGCACGAACGCTCGCGGCCCCATACCCGAATCGTGCGACTTTTCCTCTTCCATGAAGGTGAACAGGTGCGCCTTGAAGTACTCCGCCAGCATGACACCGTTGCTGTCAACTGCGAGCGCGGCGTTGGCTCCCTTGC
>JAUXHN010000030.1 GCA_030621515.1 Deltaproteobacteria bacterium
ATGCGAGGATCACGAAGTCGGTGACTACGTATCCGCCCCCGACAGCCTCCATGTCTCTTCGGGAAGCACCGGTTACTGCGGAACGGGCGGTCTGGAGCAGGATGTGACTGTGCCCGACGCGGCTACCGTTTTCTTGAGCTTCTGGACAAAGGCGTCCGCCGATTACTGGGCGGGTCACGCGGGGGTGCAGCTGGTGGAGGGAACGACCGTCGACTGGCTGATGGATTACAACGGCACTGAGGGTGACTGGGTCGAGGGCTTCGTGGATGTCTCCGCCTGGGCGGGGCAGGCGGTAACCCTGCGACTGGTGGTGGAAGATATGAGCTCGACATATTGCGATATGTCCGATCACAGCTACCGCATCTACGGGGATGACTTCTGGTTCACCGCCACCGATTCTTGAGGACGATGATCGGCGAGAACGCAACAGAGCAACCCATGATCATCGGCATCGCCGGGGGGACCGGCAGCGGCAAGACGACGGTGGCGCGCAAGATTCTCAAGCGCATGCCCGCCGGTGAGGCGGCCCTCATCGAGCACGACTGGTACTACAGAGATCATGCGGATCTGTCCTTCGAGGAGCGCGCTGTGCTCAACTTCGACGAGCCGCTCGCCCTGGAAAACGATCTGTTGACGGCGCACCTCAAGGATCTGCGTCAGGGCGTGGCGGTGGAGTGCCCACAGTACGACTTCGCCAACCATGCTCGAAAAAAAGAGACCCGCAGGATCGAGCCCTGCCGGATCGTGGTGGTGGAAGGGATCCTGACCTTCTCTGTACCCGCCCTCGAGGAGATGTTCGATCTGCGCCTGTTTGTGGACACCGACGACGACATCAGGTTGATGCGCAGGATCAAGCGGGACATCACCGATCGTGGTCGCAGCATCAAATCAATCCAGGATCAGTACTACAGCACGGTTCGCCCCATGCACCGCCTCCACGTGGCCCCCGCCAGGGAACGGGCGCACCTCATTATCCCCGAGGGCGGGCAGAACAGGCAGGCGGTGGACGCGATAGTCAGTTGTCTTTTGCACGGGCTGGGGTCGGAGTAACGATATTCAATGGGGAGATGGCGATATATCAATGTTGGCCTGGCGGTCGTCGGTATGATCCTCCCGGCGCTCGCCGGGGCACAGGAGGGTTCCGGCCACGTGCCGGAATCGTCCGACTTGACGACCGTCGTGATGATCGTTCCCGTGGATCAGAGAGAGGAATCCCTGCCGATAGTCAGGGCGATCCAGAGCCAGTTCAGCGATCTGGAGATCGATCTGCGGCTGGTTTCGGTGGACGCGCTGGCCTCTTCGTTGAGATCCCAGGTGCATATCGCCGAGCGCGAAACCGTTGCCAACGATGCGCTCGCGGTTTTCTGGTGCGATATCGGGACGGAGGAGTACGCATTTCTATATCTTGCCGAGGCCGGAGGCGACCGGCTTCTGGTGAGACGCCTGTCGGATATGGAGGAGGGTGCGCTCTCGGAGGAGCTCGCCATCATAGTTCGGACTTCTGTCGCGGAGTTGATGAGGGGAGGGCGTATAGGAGTCGCAGTATCGACGATAGCCGAGCTGAATGAGCCACCACCACCGCCGCCGCCGCCGGAGCCGCCTCCCGTCGAGGAGCCCGAACCGCTCGCGCCGGACAATCGAATCCTCTCCGTTCGTCTTTCTTACGCCATGTATACCCATAGCTCCGAGCATCCGGCGGTGCACGGTCTCGATCTCGGGATGGGCATCAGGTTTCATCGGAACTGGAGCGTGACGACAGGGTATACAATCCTGAGCACAATTTCTTCGCGCACCGAGCTTGCCGCAGTGAGGTTAAACCGGCATCCGATAAACCTTGGAATCCGCGCCAATCTGGACCGGGGCGCTCTCAGTTTTAACGGTTCTGTGAAAATGCTGTTTGATTACACAACGTTCGAAAATCATTCGTTGAAAGATGGGATGATCTCCACCGCCGACACGGGCAACTTCCTGCTGAGCGTGTTCCCGGCGGTCGAATTTGCCTGGTACGTGAATGCAAGGCTGGGGTTTTTTGTAGCCGCTGGTGCCGAAATATCAATCATATCCAGACATTATATAATTCAGGGGGAGGACAAGAGATTGACTATGCTGGATTCATGGCCGGTGCAACCGTGGTTCTTCGCAGGAATTGTGGTGGAAATGCTGTAAAGAATTTTACTCGATTCATCTGTCCGAGGCCACGGGAAAAATGAGATGATTCTGCACATGATACCAGGTGAAAAAGCCGGTTTGGGTTCGGCTGACAACGAGGCCGATGTCGGGATGATGTCCCTGGCGGCCGGCGGGTATAAGAGTGCACAACGGCAGATTGTGGATCGTCTTTTGAACCGGGTAAGGTCGACCGCTCTCTACCTGGCGGCCGGGCACCAGGACGCGGAGGATTACGCCCAGATGGCTATTATGGAGATCCTCCGGTCGGCGGGCTCGTACCGGGGCGAAAGCTCCCTGGAGTCGTGGGCGCAGAAGATCACCGTTCGCACAGTGATGCGCCAGATCAAGAAGAGGCGGTGGCGCGGTCAGTTCATGGTTGTAACCGAGGAATACGAGGGCGCCGTGGATGCCTGCGCGGAAACGGAGCTGTCTCGCCGGAGGGCTCTGCGGCAGGTGGCAGTATTATTTGGAGATCTCAAGCCCGGTGTAAGGGCGGTCATGACGATGAAACTGGTTCACGGGTACAGTATCGCGGAGATCGCGCGGATGCTGGATACCAATGAGCACAATGTTCGATACCGTTTGCGCGTGGGACGGCAAAAACTTCGCCGACGGTTAACGAACGACCCCGTATTGCGGGAGTGGATAGGGGAAGAGCGGTAATGACGAGGCGTAAAAGCAATTGCGACAGGGTTCACGATCTCTGGGAGGCACAGGCGTTCGGCGCGGTGCTTTCCGAGAAGGACAGGCGAACGGTGGAAGATCACCTCGATCAGTGCGCCGATTGTCGCGTGGAGGCAGGCATCCTCGGGGAGATGGCGTTTGACGGGACCAGCGGCCCGGCGCCCGAACTCGACGATCTCTCTCGCAGAAGGTGGATCGATGATGTGATGGACATGGTTCCCGGGCAGGATTCCGGAGTCCCAGATGTTTCGCAACGTCGTACATGGCGCACCTCCTCATACGCGGTGGCCGCGGCAATTGCGGTTCTGGCGGTGAGCGCGATACTCTGGTCCGCGTGGCCTTTGTTCGTGGCTCAAAGCAGCGGTGAGGAGCCGATCGGTTACGTGGCTTCCGAGAGACTCGCGGGCACCCTCCTGCTATCGTCCGGCGACGTGCGCGTGGGAGGAGAGGTCCCCGGCCTGGAAAGCACGCTCGAACAGGGCTCTCGGATATCCATGGCCCGCGGTCATGCCGTGATGGAACTGACCGACGGGATCTCTGTTTTCATGGATGAAGGCGCGCAAGTGGAGATAAGGGAGCTTGGGCAGACCCTCGTCGACCTGTTTGTCAAATCAGGCCGGATAATTGTGCAGGTCAATCCCGATCATGATGGTCCGCCGCTTGTGGTTTCTACCGACGACGGGAGTATTGCTGTCACGGGAACCGTCTTCTCGGTGGCGGTTGTCGATGGTCGCTCCAGTGTCAGGGTGTTTCGCGGTAGTGTGAAGCTAAAAAGCGAGACCGGTCCGGCTCGACCGCTGAGATTGGGCGAGGAGGCGGTGCTGGGTCGCGAAGGGGTGACACATTTTTCCAAAGAGGGTGAGTCGGCGGTCTCGTCCATGTTGAGGACACTCGAGATCCTCACCTCAAGGGAGGGTATCGCCCTGGAGATTGACAGCGTTCCGGTGGGCGCCGCCGTGCTCGTGGACGGGGTCGAGCTGGGGATCACGCCGGTCAGAGCTTCGGTTCGCGCCGGTTACCGGAGGCTCGATATAAAGAAGGAAGGGTTCGAGTCGGTGCGAGAACTCCTGGAGCTTGGTGTCGAGAGAAAACTGACCAGGGTATTCGAGCTGGGTGAGCTGCCTCAAACGGAGGTGGCATCCTCGGTTTCGAGCGAAACGGCCCGGAAAAAAACGTCCGGTTCAAAAAGTGTTTCCCCAATTTCAACCGACCCGGTAGCAACGCCGGCGGAGATGATTGCAAGGGCGCAGGCCTTTCGCATGGAGCGAAACTGGGTGGCGGCTGTCAGGGCGTACGGCGATCTCATCGATACCCACCCGTCGAGCGCTCAGGCACGCGCCGCCCTGGTTTCCATGGGCAATATACAGCTCGAGAACCTGAAGAAGCCTCGGGCCGCGTTGCGGGTGTTCGATGCCTACCTCGCCCGCTTCGGCAAGGGCACCCTGGCCCGGGAGGCGTCGTTCGGCCGGGCCAACGCCCTGCGGGCTCTTGGAAAGAGCGGCCAGGAGAGGGCGGCGCTGGAGGCCTTCTTGCGAGACTATCCCGATTCGATACTGGCCCAAAGAGTCAAGACACGCCTGGATGAGATATAATATAATAGCCTCATGACATCACGTATCCTCACCGTGTTTTCCCTTGTCATCGTCGTACCCATGATGGGTTGCGATATGGTGCAGATGCTCGCCGTTCCAGGCCCCGTTGATACGGATTTCGATGCCGCCACCGATGCCGACTCAGACACGGACTCTGACGGCGATTCGGACGCGGATGGAGGACCCATTGAGATGGACTGTTCGAACTGTCCGGCAGTGGGGCCGTCAACCGACAACATGGTCTGCGCGATCGATCTCTGCGATACGGATGTGGTCAAAGACAATTCCTACGATTCACCCGGGGAGTTCGACACGGACACGGACACGGGTTGGGGGTGTGTGCTCGAGGACACCTACGAAGCGGTGGCCCGTTTCGGAGATAACAGTAACCACCTGGAGCCCAAGTTGAACGGATCCTATGCGCTCATGGCGAGCGGACCAGCTATCGGCACAGACCATAGCACATGGTGCTGGAATGGAATGCTACCCGGCCTGCCCGATCCATGGAGTTCGGACGGGCTCGATACCTTCGATGTGATGGAATGGCGGCTCACCTTGAAGGCGCCTGCGGATGCCAAGTCGTTCAGGTTCAAGTACGTGTTTTTATCCGAGGAGTACGATGATTACATTTCCAGCAACTTCAACGATAAGTTCTACGTCATCCTCGACGCGGCGAGCACCGACGGGGGACAATCGAAGGTCATCAACTTCACCGAGTGTCGCGAGCCGGACCTCTACTGGGACTTCATCTGCCAGACGGGCGACACGGGCTGCGATGAGGGCGAAAAATACTGCTACATAGCCGTGAACAGCGCCCTGTCAGAATGCTGCTGGTACAACGGATGCCCGGACGGTTTCGCCAGCACCGACATCGCCGGCACCGGTTTCGAATGCGCCGCGAGCGAGATGGAAGAGATAGACTCCGGAGGCTACATTTATGGGTCATCCACCGGCTGGCTGCAAACCACGTGGCCAATCGACGGCGACGAGGTGTTTGCTCTCACGTTCCACATTCACGATACAAGCGACGGAAGTTTCGATTCCGAGGTCATCATCGATGCCTTCCAGTTTTTGCAGACCGCAGGATCGGGAACCGTTATTATCGAATAATTAATAAAAACACGCTTCAGCTAATGATTATTCTTTCGTTGAAAAAAAATTACCCAAACCATGTGAAGTCGCCACATTTATGCACAAGAGCAAACCTACACAGACAATAATAGGGCTCCGCAACCCAAGGAGGAGAGTCATGAACGCCTTTACCAATATCCGTATCGTACCCACGGTCGTCGCCGTTTTCCTCATGTTGGCCCTTTCGGCCTGCGAGGCGGCGGATACTTCCGACAAATTCGGAGATAGCGATAGCGACACGGACACCGATACCGACACTGACACGGACTCCGATTCCGACAGTGACTCCGACAGTGACTCCGACTCGGATTCGGATGGAGATGGAGGACCTATCGAGATGGACTGCTCGAACTGTCCGGCCGTGGGACCGTCACTAGACAACATGGTCTGCGCCATCGATCTGTGCGACGTCGGTGTGGTGGCCCAGCAGGATTACTCCAGCCCGATGAACCTCACCGGTTGCACACTGGAGGACACCTACGAGGCGGTGAATCACTTCGGTAGCGCGAGCAACGGCCTCGCGCCGCAGCTCAATGACTCGTACGCGCTCGTGGCGAGCGGGCCGGCTACCGGCACAGCTCACACCACATGGTGCGATGACATGTCCAATCCCCTGCCCGATCCATGGAGCTCGGATGGGTTCGATACCTACGATGTTATGGAGTGGCAGCTCACTCTGAAGGCGCCCGCAGAGGCCAAGTCGTTCAGGTTCAAGTACGTGTTCTTTTCCGAGGAATACGATGACTACATTTCCACCGATTTCAACGATAAGTTCTACGTTATCCTCGAGGCGGGGAGCACCAACGGGGGAAATCCCACGGTCATCAACTTCACCGAGTGCCGCGAGCCGAGTGTCTATCACGATTTCATCTGCCAGGCAGGCGACACGGGTTGCGACGTGGGTGAGAAATACTGCTACATAGCCATCAACACTTCGCTCTCCGACTGCTGCTGGTACAACGGATGCCCGGACGGGTACAGCTCCGCCGTGGGCACCGACATCACCGGCACCGGTTACGAGTGTGCTGCGAGCGATATGAACGACGGCGACATGAAGGGATCGTCCACCGGCTGGCTCAAGACCGCGTGGCCGATCGACGGTAACGAGGTGTTTGCTATCACTTTCCACGTTCACGACACGAGCGACGGGATCTTCGACTCGCAGGTCATCCTCGATTCTTTCGAGTTCCTCAAGAGCGAAGAACAGGGAACGGATCCGATAGAGTAGTTAAAACAATGATGTTTGTGTGGGTGGACCGCCGTTGCCGTTTTTGCCGCTGTCGTTCTTGTTGTTCTTGCCGTTGCCGTTCCTCTTGGGGGTCTTTGTCGAGGGAGGGGCCGCATTGTCTTGAGGTTCGGCGTCCCCGTTTTCTTTCCTTATCCGCTTGATCCGCGCCACGGGTTTGGGCGCCAGCCTGGTGCCCCTCGCGGTCACGCCGATGTATTCCAGATCGCCCAGATCGAAGCTTGCCTCGTTGACGCGCTGGCGCTTCTTTGGCACGAAATGGAGGGTGAGGTCGTCGTGGGCGTCGCCGTCGAGCAGGAAATCGACCTTGCCCTGCTTCCCCTTGATGAACTCGTATTCCTTCTCCCTGATGAACTTGAGGATGTGCACCTTCTTGCCGTAGGCGATGCGCTCCTTGTCCCTGTACACAACCGTGAAGGTCTTGCCTTCCTCCTCGTCGAACACGTCCCAGTACAGCACCTTGCCCGGGATCAGTATCTTGTCCACCGGTCCCACTATGCGGAAGGTTCCGTCGTTTGAGACGAAGAGCACACGGTCGTACTCGCTCATGGTGATCTGGTAGTCGCCGTTCTTGACCTCCTGGCCAAAGAAGCCGGTCTCGGGATCGTAGGTCACCTTGATATTCTGCGCGGCCACCGCCCGCCGATCCACGGTTTCGAACTGGGCTATTTCGGAGCGCCGTGGGTATCGGCTGCCGTACTTTGCCAGCAGGTCCTGCAGGTACAGGATGGTGGTCTGGGTGAGGACGGACAGCTTGTGATTGGTTTCCTCGATGGCGTCCAGAATGTCGCGGAGTTGCTTGCGGTTCTTGTTGATGTCGTATCTGGAGATGCGGCGTATGCGGATCTCCAGCAGGCGGTGAACGTCGTCATCGGTGAGCGCCTGCGGGAACTTCTTGCGGTACGGCTTCATTCCCTCGTGCACTTCCAGGTTCACCACCTCCTCGGTCTTGGCCTCCTCGATACGCTTGTACACCCGCTTCTCGATGAAGATCTGTTCGAGGGTGAGCCAGTGCTGTTTGTCCTTGAGGTTCTTGAGGCGCAGTTCCAGCTCCGCGGAGATCTGATCCCTGAGTCGATCCGTCAAGAAGCGCAGGATCTCGTGGGCGTTCAACTCGACGGGGTGGCTTTCGCTGATTGTCACGATGTTGGAGGTTATGGAGACCTCGCAGTCCGTGTAGGCGTATAGCTGCGGGATCACATCCTGCGCGTGGGCCCCGCGCTGGAGTATTATCTCGATCTCCACATTAGCGGTTGTGTAGTCGCTGATGGACGCGATCTTCACCTTGCCCTTCTGGGCGGCCGATTCGATGGACGCGATGAGGTGTTCGGTGGTTGTGGTGTACGGGATCTCGCGAATCACGATACGTTTGTCGCCGTCTGCTTCTATTCGAGCGCGGATTTTCACCTTGCCGCGGCCCTCGTCGTATTCGGAAACGTCAATGATCCCGCCGGTCGGAAAATCGGGAAAGATCCGGATCGGCTCGTACTGCAGGATCTTGATCTGCGCCTCCAGGAGCTCGGGCAAGTTGTGGGGAAGAATCCTGGTGGACATGCCCACTGCGATACCACTGGTTCCGAGCATGAGGAGCACAGGCAACTTGGACGGGAGGAACACCGGCTCCTTCTTGCGGCCGTCGTAGCTGGGCCGGAACTCGGTCAGGTCCTTGTTGAACATTGTCTCCCGCGCGAGATCCGTCAGACGACACTCGATGTACCGTGGCGCGGCGGCCGGATGACCGGTGACGATGTTGCCGAAGTTGCCCTGCTTCTCGATGAAGTAGTCCTTGCTGGCCAGCACGACGAGCGCGTCGCCGATGGACGCGTCCCCGTGAGGGTGGAGCTTCATGGTGTCGCCGATGATGTTTGCCACCTTGTGGAACTTGCCGTCGTCGGTCTCGAACATGGTCTGGAGTATTCTTCGCTGAACCGGCTTGCACCCGTCGCGGATGTCCGGGATGGCGCGATCCACGATCACGTAGCTCGCGTACTCCAGAAAGTTCTTCTCCATCAACGGTTCGAGATTGGCCATGTCTCTACTTTTATCGCTCCACAGACAACTGCTCAAATTTTCAGCACTCTAGCAGAAGCAAATAGGCGTTTCAGCATGTTTCTGACCTTGTGGCGATTTCTTGTGATAATCTGTATGGGTGAGTTTATAGGCGGCGATCCGGCAACAATAGTTACTGACCATTGAGGGGTGCGATGTTGAATACTATCAGGTTTTTCATTCTGTTCGGTCTTGTGGGTTTGTTCATTACCGCGACGATCGCATCCTGTGCCGATTCGAAGTTGGTGACAGGCGTTAGCGACAGCGACTCGGACAGCGACTCGGATACGGATACCGACACAGACACCGATGGTGACAGTGACACTGATACCGACACAGATACCGATACAGACACGGACACCGACACTGATATGGATGCCGGGCCGGACGGGAGCACCGATACGGACACGGACACCGATACGGACACGGACACGGACACGGGCACGTCCACCGATCCGGTAGTGTTTTACGATGGCTTCAACGGCTCCACTGTTTTCACCGAAATAGCGTACCCGTTCGGAGATCCGCATGTTTGCGGCTATCCCAACAGCGTCTCTTTTTCCAACACCGGAACCGAGCACAACCTCCAGCTCCTTTGCTACGATGACGCCATACTCGAGGTGACGCTCTCACTACCGTCCAACAACTACACTATCCATGTGAAATGGCGGTCAGGTTCGGATCCGGCCACGTTCACCGATTGCAGCATGATCAACTTCGACGATCAGTACGGTTCCGGTTGTGCCATGCCGACAAGGTTGATCGTCGTTGATGGCGCGGTCATCCACGAGCACGCCGGGAGCCTCTCCTCGTACAGTACAACAACCTCAGTTCCGTATACCGGCGCCATCGGCACCCTGACTATCGGCATGAGCACCGCGGGCAGCAACTCGGCCTACAATACATGGTACGATTTCGTGGAGATCACCGCTCCATAGATCACTGCTCCAGGCAGTAAATATTTCCGGACGTGGTACTGCACGGAACGACGCCCCAGTCGAAGGACTGTTCCGAGGCGCTGCAAATGCGGCCCCGGTTTCCGTCGTTTAATGAGGAGTTGGCGTTCCATGAAGCGCAATGGAGGCTGCCGTTTAGCTCGATGCCCAGGGAACCGGTCCACACCATGCTGTTGCCCAGGTAGCCGGTGCCGTTCGCCGCGAGATTGATGGGCGCCCACATGGGATCGCCCGCCAGCAGATCGGCCGCAGATCCGGCGAGCAGGACATCGTCGAGCCGGCTCCAGTTGCCCCCGGAGCTGCTGAAGCGGGACGCCGCGCTGGCGCCCGAGACCGCAATGAGCGCCAGGTAGGTGCCAGTCAGCCCGGCAGCTGATGCATGAGTGGAGCACAGGGCGTCCGCTCCGGCGAGTCCCGAGCCCGGCGAGAGGGAGGCCACGGTTATGAACGCCCGCCTGCCTGTCTGGGGCACAGGGGCGACCTCCTCGTTATTGTCCGTCCCGAAGCAGTAGAGCCTGGCCGCGGCGCCGCAAGAGATGGTACCCTCGGAGGTCCAGTTCACCGTACCGTTGTCCGCCAGGCCGGCCATTACTATTCCGGCCGTCGTTGAGTAATCGGAGCAGCTTCCGGAGGTGGCGAACACGCCCACTGCCATGGTCCCCGTCACTACCAGCTGGTTGTCGGGCACCCTGTTTCCGAGCTCGTCGATCATGGGTGGGTAGAAGATCTCCCCGTTGACGATGTCCGACACCTCGTCACCAAACGGCAGCCCGTCCGGACGCACCCAGCCCCTGGCGCCCGTCGCGGTCAGCCGATCGACCATATCCTCCGTGCTGGTGGAGAGCCACGCAATATAGTTTCCCCCAAGCCCCGCGATGCCGGCCCTGGTCTGGCAAACCGTGTCTGCCCCCGCCACGCCCCCGAACCCGCCGCCAGCCACATCGATAGAGGTGACGAACATGTAGTTCCCCTGGGGGGGCGTGTCCGTATCCGTGTCTGTGTCCGTGTCGGTATCGGTGTCCGTGTCGGTATCGGTATCTGTGTCCGTGTCGGTATCGGAGTCTGTGTCCGTGTCGGAATCGGCATCGGTATCCACATCCGTATCGGTGTCCGTGTCCGAGGTGCCGGCGTCGTCGTTTGTGCTAGGTGTCGAATCATTCGAGCAACCGGCAACCAGCAAAGTTAGTGTCAGAATTGCGATTTTAGTGCGCATGGTAAGAACCTCCTTCTCTTAATGATGTCCATACTGTCTCACGGCGAACCGTTCGGGACAACTCGCCATTCCCTTCGACGCGCGAGATCCGGATTTGTTCTGCCGTTCGGAACAACTCACTCTTTCTTCTAGACCCGATAATTGGTATCTATGAGTCTGTAAAGAAAACAGCCGCAATCCAAAGGAGTGAAAAATGTACAGAAGCAGGGTTCGTTCGGCATGTGTCCTAGCGATACTGCTCGCCGTCAGCATGCTTTTCCTCGGGGGAAGCGCCCTGGCCCAGAAAAAGGGCAAGGGAAAAGGCAAGAAAGGCGACTCCGCCCAGACGGACGGAGAAGGCAAGAAGGGCAAGCACAAGGGCGAGGGTCAGGGTCTCGGCAAGGGTGAGGGCAAGGGACCGGGCGACGGCCAGGGGCTCGGCAAGGGTAAAGGTAAGGGCTCAGGAGAGGGCCAGGGTCTCGGCAAGGGTAAGGGCAAGGGTAAGGGACATGGCGATGGTATGGGCGCCGGCGAAGGCCAGGGCCTTGGTCAGGGTAAAGGCAAGGGACATGGCGAGGGCCAGGGTCTCGGGCTAGGCAAGGACAAGGAGCCGGGTCAGGGTCTCGGCCTGGGCAAGGGCAGGGGAATGGGTTCCGACAGGCCTTTTGCGAAGAGAAAGAGGTTCAAACCCGAGGTGAAGGCAAAGTTGCTCAAGTCCGCCAAGATCAAGACCGGGCCCAGGGCCAAGGAACGTCGCAAACACCTCAAGCGAATGGTCAGGCTCAGGCGGCTTCACGAGATGGCGGCGACCAAGGGCGACAGTAACGTTGTGCTGCGCGTGAACAAGATCATGGCCAAGGAACGTAAACGCCACCAGAAGGCTTGCAAGAAGAACAACCTGTAAGGTGAGATGAAGGGAGTGAATTCATGAGTAAAAAAACAGCCAAATACTTCGTCCTGGCGTTTTCGATTGTTGCAATCACAGCGTTCTTCTGCATCTCGTGCGGTGATGATGCCCAGGTGGATGCGCCGATGCCGGACGACACAACGGAAGCCGTTTCCGACAATCTCACTCCGGACGAGGAGGCCGTTATTATCCAGGAGTTCGAGGCCCAGGCCGCTTCGGAGATCGTGGAAGACAACGCTGAAGCCAAGCTCGCGGAACTGGAAAAGGAAATCGACCAGGATCTCTAACGACCCCCGTTTTTAATCATCATATCAGGGCGCGGTGAACAGGCCATCCAGCGCGGTTGGATCCGTATGAACCACTCTCAAGCACCCCTATAAAGTAGGGCCTTCCAGTTCCGGTTCGATTTCGTCCGCAGGCGCGGTCTCGGCCCTGGGTTCTTCAGTGACGATGATGGTGTCGGTATCGGGCGAAAGAACGTAGTCGCCGACATAGTATTTCTTCACGACGGCCCCGTTCTCTTCGAGCGCAATTCCGAGCATCTCATCGCCGTTCTTTCCGGAGATGAATACCCGCTCCTCGCCTCCGGTCCAGGTGACGTTGAAGGGGCCTTCGAGGTAATCGCCGATGTAGAGCACGTCGATCACGAGAACTCCATCGTAGAGTGAGAGCCTGTACAGCTCGTGTCTTTCTTGCGAAAAGGCGAGGAAGTATTCGTTGAAGAACGGATCTTCTATATCCTCCGCGTTGCGCTCCCAGAAGTACAACAGATCGAAGGGCTCGCGAAACGCGTCGATAGCCTCGATCCATGCGGTCTTCAGCTTATCGATGTCACCCTCATAATCCGATTTTTCGAGAGCCTTTTCCACCGAATCGTCGGGGGGAGGTTCGAGGGTTATCAGCGCCTTGTCGTCCTCGCATTGCACCGCGATCGATCTGACAGGGGGAAAGCCGCCGGCCAGATAGTTCGACAGGCTCTCCAGATCGTCGGAATCCACATCGCTGTCGTCATCTTCGTCGAAGAACATCGATGCGTATTGAATGCTGGAATACTTGCTGTTGATTTCCTCCCGGACCGCCTCGTTGATCTCGTGTTTTTCGTTCAGGAAATCGCAAACGATTGTGGAAGCGCGATCATCCTCGGCCTGCGCGATCGGGTTCTTGTCCATGGCCAGGAGATACTCGTCGATGTCAATATTCTCGACCACGAGATCCTCCGGCAATGGACGCGCGCTCGTTGTCGCATCGCGCGGGTTCACGTACGGTATGAAGGTTCCCCTCGCGCAGCTGCAGAGAAACAGCGCGGTGATTAACAGCGTCTTGAGCACCAGGTTATTTTTCATTTGCGTCCTCGTTTTCATGAGTCTATCGCTACCTGCCCACCAGCGCCAGCGCCGTAATCTTCATGTCCAACTCTTCGGGTTCGATCTTCAACTCGATGGTCGCTCGCCCATCGTCGCCTGTCACGCATCCTTCGATGTCGATGTGCTGCTCCTGCACGCCGGAGAAGACGAGGATCCTGCCGACCGGCTTGCCATTGCATGAGATGACTACGCTCCCGCCGTCCGCCTCGGCGCAGGTCTGTACGATCACTCGCGAGACTTCGGGCATGGCTGTTTGAATCGGTGTTTTCGGCGCCGGCGCAAATGCTACCACCGGGGCGTCCGTCTCGCTCACCGGGATCTTCTTTCCGCGAGGCGAAGCGGCTTTCATCCGCAAGAGCGAGGCAAGAGCGGTGGGCGCAGGATCTTCCCGGGCCAGCTCCCCGGCGACGGGAGAGATCCCCCGCCTGTCGCGAAAGGTTGACAGGGCGTCCGCAAACACCGCCCGGCGCTCGGGGAAACGCTCCCGCTTCATTCGTTTGATGAGGATCGGCACGGATTCCCGTTTCCCAAGGGACGCCAGCGCACGCGCGATGTCCAGGGTCAGCTGGTAGTTGTCGATGAGCGATATCAGAGTGTTATAGGCCCCGCGCGCCGAGGTTCCGGTCAGGGCCACGACCCCGCGGGATCGATCATCGATGGGCGCGTCGTTGTTGCCCACAAGCTCGATCACGTCGTCGAGCACCTCTTGATCGCCAGTCTCCAGTCTTGCCAGAACTACCTCGCGCCACGGGGCGGACATTTGTTCGATCTCCGGTTGAATCCCGGCCATATCGGCCACCGCAGTCTCCTTGCCGGCCCGGTGGAGAGCGATCGTGAGCCATGCGTTTACCACCTGATCGTCGTCGGATCCAAGAGCATCGATCTCCTCGTACGAGCGCCGGGCCCACATCCGGGCGATGAGCTCGGCCGCCTTTCGTCTAACGAGGGGCTCCGAGCTTTTTGAGATCACATCGACAAGACCCGGTATCGCGCTTTCATCTCCCGACAGCGCCTTCTGGATCTCCACGGGCCAGCCCTTCTCACCTTCGTGAGAGTGGACGGGTCTCAGCTCCACCCGGGAGTGATCCCTTTTCCATGCGCGTATCTGTTTCTTCAGTTCGACAACGATCCTCGGCTTTACCGAGGCGACAGACGTGATCTCCCCCGGGTCGGCGACAAGATCGTAGAGGCGGGTGAGGTCTTTTTCCTCGTCCCAGATGAGCTTGTAATCGGTTCTGACGGCCATGAACTTGTCGTGAACCTGGCAGAAGGTGGTCAGGGAGTGGGAGTCTCTTTTCACTATGAGGCCGCTCAGATCCCTGGAACGAACCCGGGCAGGCACCGGGATCTCCAGCATGGAGAGCACCGTTCCCATCAGATCCACGAGGCTCACCGGCTCCTTCACCACGTGATGTTCAACGCCCGGAACCCTGATGATCAGAGGAACCCTCACCTGCTCGTCGTAGAGGGTGGTGCCGTGATACTTGCCGCCGTGATCCCCGAACTCCTCCCCGTGGTCCGCGGAGACGATGATGATGGCGTCGGGATACGACTCGTCCAGGTATTTCAGGAGTTCGCCCACCGCCTGGTCGACTGTGTAGATCTCGCAATCGTACCTGTCTGAGTCGCCCGGGCCGAACCTGGTGCATGTCTCATCGTAGGGCTCGTGGGGCTCGAAGAAGTGCGTCCAGGTAAAGACCCTGGCGCCCTCCTGCCTTTTCTCCTCGAGAAACTCGATGGTCTGCTTCACGCGCTCCATCGCCGGAATCTCGTAGTCCATCTTGACGTGATTGAATCCGTAACCTTTTCGCAGATACGGCTCGAATCGTGCCCGGTCGATGAAGAAGACCGCTTTGGTGAAAAAGCCTCCCGTCTGATATCGAAATCTTTTCATGATCTCGGGCCAGGTCTCGTGCACCGGGGGAGCGCCCGGGACATCGAAGAGCGGCGCCACGTACTTGCCCGTCATCAGGGAGCTTATTGCGTACGAGGTATGGGGGATGGCCGTGTACGCGCGCTCGAACACCACCGATCTCGAGGCCAGCTTCTCCAGGTTGGGGGCGGGACGGCGTTTCGCGCCGGGGTATGCCAACCGGTCGAACCTCATGGCATCGACAGTCAGGAGAATGACCGGATTTCCCGGCATCGCGAGGGCCGGTCCGGATGGGATTGCGGATTCAACGAGCTCCGGTCCGGATTCGTCGATCTCGTCGAGGAGTTGCCGCGCGCGAGGAGGCGAGATCGCGCGGGCCAGGGCGAGCACGTCGGAGGCGGCCACGGTTCGTTCGGTGATCACGAACCTGGGGTTCTGGCTGCCGCGAGCATGGAACAGAGAGAACCCGCCGGCCACCACTGCGCCGAGGCAGACCAGGGTCGCGAGGATCAGGGCCAGGCGACCCGGACGCCGATTCCAGAGAACCCGAAACGAGGCCGCCGACAGGAAGAGGGCTCCGGCGGTGAGGGACAGGTGAAACGCCGGGTACAGCCTGACCAGTATCCGGGAGTCGATCGCGTGGAGAATCGCGGACGAGATGAGGCAGAGGGCCGCCAGGACCAGTCGTCTCCGGAGCTTTCCGTACGACCAGAGCACCGCGCGGATCGCGATGATGCTTCCCACGATACCCACCGCTCCGGCGATGAGCGCCACGACCAGCGAACGTGCGGGAATCTGACTGGCCTGCGGGCCTTGCGTCAATTTCCACAGGACGAGATCGATGGAGGTAGCCAGCGGGACGGCGCAGGCCAGCTCGGTGCGCCAGGCTCCGTCCAGGATTTTGCCCGGTCGGGACAGGGCCGAGATCCCCTCGACGGCGGCGCCGAGCAGGGTCATGATGATCGCACCGGCCGCGGCGCACATTCCCAGGCTCATCAACGCGGTCCTGTACATCTCCGAGTCGTCGAAGAACATCTCCGTGGCCCTCGTGAGGATCACCACGGCGTCGGCGCCACCCAGCAGCAATCCCGCTACGGTGCCCGCGAGGGCCCACTTGACAATCGATCGGATCATCCCGATTCCTCTCCCACCGGGCCGTCACCCGCGATGACCCGGCGCCTGAGCTCTTCCCTCAGTAAAGCGAGGGCAGGGGAGGTCGGCCCGCCGCTTGTGCTCGACAGCGTGGCCACGTCCTCCTTTGCGGCGTCAAGCAGGGCCCCATCCCGGGCCAGGTTGCCGAACCTGAAACCCGGCAGACCGGCCTGCCGACGACCGTAGAGCTCGCCCGGGCCGCGTAGCTGCAGATCCGATTCGGCGATCTCGAAACCGTCCGTCGTTCGGACGATCACTTCCATTCTGGCCAGGGAATCCTCACTACGGGAATCGTACACCAGGTGGCACTCCGAGGCCTCGCGGCCCCGTCCCACGCGCCCCCGAAGCTGGTGGAGCTGTGCGAGACCGAACCGGTGGGCGCCGTCGATCATCATGATCGTGGCGGCGGGCACGTCCACGCCCACTTCGACCACGGTGGTCGCCACCAGGAGATCGATGCGACCGTTCGCGAAGTCGTCCATCACGCGATCCCGTTCCTCCGGCGGCAATCTTCCGTGCAGGAGACCGGTGCGCTCGTCACCGAACCGCTCTGCCATCTCCTCGTAGACATCCGATGCGGCGTTGACGTCGATCTTTTCGGATTCCTCGATGATCGGGCAGATCAGATATGCCTGTTCACCCCTGTCCAGGGCGAAGGACAATTTCACAAGGGCTTCTTCTCTTTGATCTTCCGACCAGAGGAAGGTTTCCACCGGCACGCGTCCGGGCGGAAGCTCGTCCAGGACGGATACATCGAGGTCGCCGTGAACCGTGAGCGCGAGGGTTCCGGGTATCGGGGTGGCTGTCATGACGAGCAGGTGAGGGGACCTTGCGTCCTGTCCCTTGCCCACGAGGCCCAGGCGTTGTGCCACTCCGAACCTGTGTTGCTCGTCCACGATGGCGAGTCCCAGCTTTGCGAAGTTCACCGAGCCCTGAATGAGCGCGTGGGTTCCGATGGCCAGGCCCGCCGCGCCGGTTTCGAGAGCCCGCAGGGACTTCTTTTTGACGGACGATCGAGCCTGGCCGATGTGCAACACCACCTTGATTCCCTGCTTTTCGAGGACAGGGCCCAGGGTTCGCATGTGCTGCTCGGCGAGGATCTCCGTGGGCGCCATGAGCGCTGCCTGGCATCCGGATCTCACCGCCGCGACTATGGCCGCAAGCGCTACCACTGTTTTCCCCGAGCCCACGTCACCCTGCAGCAGTCTGCGCATCGGTCGTTGGGCCGACATGTCGGAGAGGATCTCCATCGTCACTTTTAGCTGGGCCGCAGTGGGCGTGAACCCCAGCATTTTTCCGGCCTGCGCGGGGAGGGTGTCATCCTTCTCAATTACCCACGCGGGGGATCGATCCATCTGGCTGCGTCTCAGGGCGAGAGCCAGCCGGATGTAGAAGAACTCGTCGTATGCCAGGCGCCTGTGAGCGGGGGAGCTGCCGTCGATCCACGCGTCGAGATCCTTCGCGCTCACGTCGTCAGGAGGCAGATGGACAACCCGAAGCGCGCGGTCCAGGGGCACCAATCCCCGCCGTTCGAGCAGCTCGGCGGGTATGGGATCCGAGACCAGCTCGTTCGCCCTTCGCGCGGCTGAACCGATAGCCTTTTCAACCACGCGGCCGCTTACCCCGGGTACCTCCGCGTAGACCGGCACCACCCGGCCCATCCGATCGCTCTCATCGTCGGCGGACGCAACCACCGGGTACGCAATCTGCAGCCGTCCCTTGTAGTTGCTCACCAGGCCGGCGAGGATGATCTCGTCCCCTTTTTTGAATCTGTCCGATCGCGGTCGACGGTTGGAGAACCACATGGCGCTCAGGAAGTCGTCGCCGTCCTTCAGCTTGATCTCCATGATCCTGCGCCAGGGGCGGCCGTATACGCGAATGGAATCCACCAGTCCCGAGGTCATCACTCTGGTGCCGGCCTTCAGTTCGCCTATGGGAGTGATCGTGCGGCGGTCGTCGTATCTCCGGGGAAGCCAGAAGAGCAGGTCGAGGGGGCTTGACAGGCCCCGGCTCGCGAGTCGCGCGGCGGTCTTGGGGCCCACGCCGGCCAGATCGAGGAGCGCCGGATCGAACGGGGTGCTCGGCGCCGCCTGTTTTCTTTTTTGCCCATCTTGTTTATCGCGCTTCGCGGGTTCGTCGCGCAGATCCTCGATCTCCATGGCCAGGCTCAGGAGATATCGCTGACCCCGGGCGAGGACCACAGGCCGACTGGCGCCTGGAAAGGAAGAGGGATCTCGGATCGACGTCGCGAACGCCGCCAGCTTCTCCTGACCCTCCCACAACGGGCAGGCTTCGATTGTCTGGAGATCGTCAAGCGCATGTCTGGTCTTTGACGGATCGGGTCCGCCCATCAGTGCTGCCGCCAACGCCGATTTCAGGCTTGCGACTGCCGCCGATACGCTCCGCATGTCTCAGAATTCCACGTCAAAGATTTCGTACTTTTTTTCGCCCGAGGGAGCTCGGATGGTCACCTCGTCTCCCACCTCCCGACGGATGAGCCCCCGGGCGACCGGCGATGTGATGGAGATGGTGCCAGAGTCGATATCCGCCTCGTCCTCGCCCACTATGCGGTAGACCACCTGCTCGCCGGTATCCAGGTTTTCAAGGTGGACTTTTGCGCCGAACACCACCCGATCTCCGGACAGTTTCGAGGGGTCGATCACCTCCGCGCGGGAGATGCGCTCCTCCAGGTGTTCCAGGCGTCCGGCGATGAGCGACTGCTGCTCCTTGGCGTACTTGTACTCCGCGTTCTCCTTGAGATCGCCGTGTTCGCGGGCCGTCTCGATAGCCTTGACGTTGGCCGGGCGGTCGACCTCCCTGATCTTTTTTAGCTCCGCCTCGAGCGCCTTGAGCCCCTGCGGTGTCATCGGGAACCTGTCCAATTTCTTCCTCCGGGTTGCGAGCCTCGTAGAATAGCACGACTTGGCGCGGCGCCAAAGGGACTACCTGTTTGATATCTACCTGTTTGACAGCGTGAAAACGTTGCAGTAACAAAACGAGGTCTTTTTATGGGCGGTTAGCTCAGCTGGATAGAGCGTCGGTCTCCGGCACCGAAGGTCACAGGTTCGAACCCTGCACCGCCTGCCATCAAAACTCAAAGCCTCGAAGCTGCGGTCTAGAACGTCGGGCCGTTGAGCGCGACGCCCCACTCCACTACCGTGAAACCGTTTCTCTCGAACGGCTCCACGACCGGCGTCGCAACAAAGTCGCACTCCGCCGAGCCCTCGATCATCAGCCACAGCCGCAACAAGCTGTCCGGCTCTGGCTCGACAAGAAGCGCCATCTCCTGTTCGATGATCTCGATCGGCTGGGGGAACACTCGATAGCACGGCGCATAGGGCAGATGGACCGTCCAGTAATCGAGGAAATCGGTGGTCTCATCGTCGTTCAATCCCATAACGGGCAGATGCTCTTCGAACCAGGCGAAGATATTCTCCGCCGGCACGGCCCAGCCCTGCTCGTCCTGAAACAGCCACAGTACGGTGGACTCGTAGAACAGGAAGTCGTGCTCGCCGTCGAGCAGCCCCGAGGGCTCGGCCCACACGCTCCAGCCGTCGCCGTACTCGGGCTCCGACTCGGTGATGCTCATGCCCGCGGCCGGCGTGAGTGTCACGTCGATCTGCATAGCCGTAGTGGGGTAGAGGTAGACGTATGGGGCGTCGACGTCGGCCCACATGGTGAAATCCTGCTCGACCGATTCGTTGACCCCAATCACCAGATCGGACGCCCCAACCGCTGCGCACATACCGTCGGGATCGATAGCTTCGATGTCGTATGTACCCGGAGGCAGCGGCAGCAGGTAATTGCCGTCCGTGTCGGATATTGCCGGACCGAACGAGTCGGAGTCTTCGTCCATCGCGACCACCTCGGCGTTGGATTTGGCCCCGCAAGAGGGACCACCGCCGGTGTCCCAGCATTCCTGGATGTATCCGTGCGCATCGCCCCAGTCGTCGGTGTCGGAGTCGGAGTCGGAATCCGTATCCGTATCGGTGTCTATGTCCGTATCGGTCGTCCCACTGTCGAGGCCACCGGACGAGCCGTTCGAGCACCCGCCGCAAACCATCACGGTCGCAAGCAGCATCAGAATCAAGTATCTCATTACCCACGCCTTTCGTTTTGCACGTGGAAATATTTTACCAGTGTTTTGAAAAAGCTGCCACGATATCAGAAAGGCACCTTCGCGCCGGTTATCCAGTAGTCGATGAGTCTGTTGTCCTGGAATAGAGGCGACACCACATAGCCGGCATCCTCTGAGAACCGTATCGCGTCCGACGTCTCCAGCTCCTCGATAACCACCTCGTACGGATCTACGTAACTGGAATGGAGGAAACGCACGCGCCCACCATCAACGTGAACAAACCCGATGTGGCAGTTCAGTCCAATCACGTACAGGCCGTCGCCGAGCGTAACGAAGCGCTTCTTCAACTGCGTGGGGGTCACGTTCCAGTAGCGGTGGAGATCCTTCTTCTTCGGCGCGAGAGCCCGTTGAAAATGAACGGCGATGGCGCCCGCAAAAGTGTTGTTGTTCGCGAACCTCAGGCCTGCGTTTTCGAGTACCCTGACGACGAACCAGCTGCACGAGATCCCTGCGCCCTCTTGCCCCGGCCTCTGTGCATTCGGCTTCAGGCCGTCCCTGATCACCGCCATGGTCCAGGGTGTTCCCATCCAGGCGGGGACGATGTCGTTTGCAATCGCATCTACGGCGAACTCGCGCGCTTCTTGACGGATTGAGCGCCTCTCCTCCCGGCCGGCCTTCTTCCAGCGAGCCTGAAAATCAGCGTGGACGCGCTCGATTCGCGCGATCTTTTCATCGAAGGATTCCTCTCCGGCGTCGATCTCGAAGACCGCCGACATTGCAAGGACAGGCAATATCAGGACGAGCGGTATTTGTAGTCTTCTTCCCATACTATTCTTTGACGCACGCGATGAGAGAAGAATTCCGCAGTAGTATCGACTCTTCGGCTATATATGAACATGATCGGCAAAAGGACGTCCAAGAACCAAATGATCAGAAATCACATCACCGCAATAGCCGCCGTCGTCGCAATTCTCGTCTCCGCTTATTCTCTACGGGCCCTCGCCGAGGAGACGGCAACGGGCGCCATCGCGGTGCAGATTGTCGGCGTGAAGGGAATCAGTGGGAAGGTGTGTGTTGCCGTGTACAACGACGCGGACTCCTATCCGGATGCGGGGAAGCACTACCGGTTCGTCTGTGGCGACATCAAGGACGGAAAGTCATTATTGGTGTTCAAGAATGTACCACCGGGCGCCTACGCCGCCTTCGCATTCCACGACGCGGACGAAAACGGCAAGCTCAAGAAGAACTTCATCGGCATGCCCAGAGAAGGTGTCGGAGCATCTCGGGGGGCCAGGGGCGTCATGGGGCCGCCGAAATTCAGGGACGCCAAATTCCAGGTCGGCGCCGAGCGCAAGGCCATCCAGATTCGACTCAAATACCTGTAGCCCATACAAAACAAACCAACGCTTTCGCCAATCCTCCCGGTGCGGTATTGTTGAGTTATGGAGGACATCATGAACGCAAGACACATTTTCATTCTGCTCGCTCTGCTGGTTTTCACCGGCTGTAACATCGATGGGTCATCGTCAGGTGATGGAAGTTCGGACTCGGACTCGGATTCCGATTCGGATTCGGATTCTGATTCTGACTCGGACTCGGATTCCGATTCTGACTCGGATTCGGACAGCGATAGCGACACCGACACCGAGGGTGGAATCGATCCCTCGGAGGGTTCAGGCGGAACGACAAGCCCCGGGGGAACCTGGGACGTCACGGTGAGCGCGGGCAGCGGCCACGTGTTTATCTACATTCCAACGTCATACGCCCCCGAGACCATCGCCTCGCCCGTAATCTTTATGTTCAACGAGGAGCTGAGCGATTGGGAGGCGATCGCCGACGCCGAGAATATCGTCCTTGTGGATCTCGACGAGTACAATGATATCAGCGCCTATACGAGCAAGATGTCCACCGTGATTCCTCAGCTGGAGGATCAGTACAACGTGGATATGGCGCGATACTACTGGGCCGGCTGGAGCGCCGGCGGGAACATCGTGATTATCGTCGGCAGTCAGAACCAGGACGAGGTGGCCGGCACGATGGTCTTCCCCGGCACCGGCGGCGATTCGGCCTCGTCCTACATGGAGGCCCGCTCCAACGCTCACGCTTCAGACTCCAGCCTGCACATGATCGCCATGTTCTACGCCTGCGGCGACCAGGATGCGAACTACGATTACGGTGGGCCGGTGGAGTACGAGGCCGACGCCTGGCACGACTGGTTCGGCTACACCACCGAGTTCGTGCTCGTCGCCGGCTCCGACCACTACATCAGCGAGACCACGTACGGGATCCGACAGCAGGCATGGGACTGGATCGAGGGCTTCCATCTCTACAACTAACGTCGAGTAGACATGCGTGTTGAGCCGAACACGTTCCTTGAACACTCTAAATATTCAAGTAAATGCAATTTGCGGAGGTATACGATGCGAAACGACTTTTCCTTTAGATTGACCCTGCTGCTCGGCATGTTCGGCCTGTTGCTCACGTTGTTCTGGACGGGCTGCGAGGACTCGAATCGGGGGGACAACCCCGGCGATTCCGACGCTGACACCGACACTGACACCGACGGCGACAGTGACGGCGACACCGATACCGAGACCGGTTACACCGGCCCTGCCATACCGCCCACCTGCGCGGATGCGGCTGAGGCCAAGACCTCGGTCGGCTGTGAGTTCTACGCCGCCGACCTGGACAATTATGAAAGCTGCGATCCCGAGACATACGCGATCGTGGTCTCCAACCCCCACGAGGACAAGGACGCCGAAGTGGTGCTCGAGCACGGCAACTCAGGTGAGATCTACAATGTGACGCTCACCCCCGGAGAACTGCACGTGATCAACGTCACCTGCGCCACGGGCTGCCTTCTCCCTCCGCAGCAAATCGAAGTCCAGGGCCTCAGCGCCGGAGTGGGCTTCCGCCTCTCTTCGGACGTGCCGATCCTGGCCTATCAGTGGAACCCCTACGGCATCGAGCTGTTCAGCACCGACGCCTCGCTGCTGATCCCGACCACCAGCCTGGACGGCACCTACATCGCCGCCGCCTGGGGCGAGGGCCCCGGAGAGTCGCCCGAATCCACCTCGAAGGTCACCGTGGTGATCACCGAGGATAACACCACCCTCACATTCACCCCGTCGGTCAACGTGCCGAGTCTGGGCGGCGTCGGTCCGTTCACCGCCGGAGTCCAGAGCGCCGAGTACACGCTTCAGGAGTACGACGTGATCTCCCTCTCGCCGGCAGTACACAACGATGATCTCACCGGCACCGTGATCCAGGCGAACAAGCCGGTGGTGGTGTTCGGCGGGCACTCCTGCGCCAATGTGCCGACCGGAGCCTGGGCCGCCTGCGATCATGTGGAGGAACAGATACTGCCGCTGACAGCCTGGGGCACCAGCACGGTGCTCGCGAGGCATGCCGATCGCCATGAATGCTCAAAACAGGGGGTGCTCTGGCGGATCATCGCCGGGGCCGACGACATGACGGTTACCTTCGATCCTCCCGTCCCCGCGCCCTACAATTCGTCCTACACCTTCGCCCAGCAAGGCCAGGTGATCACCTTCGAGAGCGAGCAGGATCACTACGTCGAGGGGATCCTCAACAATCCATCCGATCCGGCCGAGCCCGAAGCATCGTTCTTCGCCTACCAGATGATGACCGGTTGCCTCTACGTCAACTGCTTCGATATCGAGGGCGACCCGATGATGCTTCAGTCCGCGCCGGCGGGGCAGTTCCTTGATCGCTACGTATTCAACACCGACGACGTGTTCGACTTCGCCTACGACCACATCATCATCGTGCGCCGGGGCGGCACCGAGGTTACCCTCGATTGCCTCGGCGTGATCCCGGACTCCGAGTTCGAATCGGTTGGCGGCTCAAACTGGCAGACGGCGCGGATCTTCATCGACAACCCGGAGAACTCCACCGGTTGTCTGGACGGCGCCCACGTGCTTTCCGCCACCGACCAGGTAGGCCTCTCGGTAGTGGGGAGCGCGCACGCCAATTCGTACGGCTACCTCGGCGGTGTCGGGGTGCGGTCGATCAACCCCGCTCCGATCATCGAATAGGCCGGACAGGCGTCAATAGTTGAAATAGCGCCTCCATCTGCAATCCTTGTTAGACTCAGCCGTGTCATGTAAATTTGGTATTCCAGGTATCCGGATCAAAGGAGACGGCTCGATGAGTTATTTTTCGATAATCAGGCTTGCCTTGTTTGTCTCCGTCGTGGCGGTGGCGTGTACCGACGACGTTTCGACAGTAATCCCCGACGCGGGGACGGACGCAGGGACGGACGGTGGATTGGAGTACGCTTACCCGATCACCGACGTTTCGGTCGAGTGGTTCCCATGCTCTTTCATTTACGGTGAGGACGACGGCCTTGCCGAGTGTTCCTCGACAGCGATGCCGTTGTTCTGGAACAACCCTGACGGCCGTACCCTCGAGGTATACGCCAAGCGCCGCCTCTCGGCCGAGCCTGTCAGCGAAGGTCAGATCTGGTTCTTGCACGGCGGCCCCGGCGCTTCGGGTGTAGAGGGCCTGCCAGGGTTGATGGAGAAGATACAAAACCTCTACCCCGAACTCGATGTCTACACGATAGATCACCGGGGAGTCGGCGACTCGGGGAAGCTGGTTTGTCCAGAGGAGAACGAGCAGGATTTCGATGTCGAGGTCTGCATCGAGCAAGTGGAAACGGAGATCGGAGATGAACTACAGGCCTACACCACCTCTGATTCCGCGATCGATCTCGCCGCGTACATCGAGGCTTCACGGGAGCCGGGGAAGAAGGCGCTGATCTGGGGCGGTTCGTACGGTACCTTCATCGGCCATCGTTACCTGAAGATCTTCCCCGAGCAGTCGGACGGCGTGGTCTTCGAAGGAGTTTGTCCCGCAGATTCAACATTCATATGGAGCCAGGAGGGTTTCGATCAGGCGGGGAAAGATCTCTTCGACGCCTGCCTCAGGGACGACTACTGCAGTATGAAATGGGGCAAGGAACCGCTCGAAAAGATCAAGGAGCTTTTCGAGAGTGTCTGGTACCAGGGTCATTGCTCGGACGCGGAGAATTACCAGTACTACGTGCCCTATGTGGCTACCCGTCTTCTTTACTACTACCCGTATCACGACGTTGTCCCGGCCCTGCTGTACCGCCTGGCGAGATGTGAGCCGGGAGATATCACGGCAATAGAGGGAGCCGTCAACATGATCTTCGGAAGCGATAGCACCTACCAGGATCTGGGCGACGGTTACTCCGGGGTTCTTTACAGGAACGTTGTGTATTCGGAAATGTGGGAGCATCCGGACTTTCCGGATCCGGTATCGCTGCACCTCTACTGGAATGAACTGGAGGCCGATGCCGTGTTCTGGACCGGATCGGGGGATTCCATGTACGAGGAGTGGGAGGTGTGGCCGAAGTACAACGACGAGCTGCACGACAATATATGGGCGCAGACCGACGTGCCCATGCTCATGCTGCAGGGAATGCTCGATCCGGCCACGCACTACTCTCGCGCGGTGACCATGGGGGAACAATTGAATGGGCCGAACCAGACGTTCTTGTTGTTCCCGACTGCTGCGCACAACATCACCAGCGGGACGCCGGTTTCGGATGACCCGGAGGAGACGCACTGTGGCAGGCATCTGATGATCGAGTTCTTGAAAAACCCGACCGCGACGCTGGATACTTCCTGCATGGATCAGGTGCTGTTCAACAACTTCGAAGGGAACACCGATCTGGCACAGGAGGTGTTCGGGGTTTCGCATCTTTGGGAAAACGGCGTTTCGTATTCCAGCACGAGGGAGACACCCATCTCGAGGGCTGACGCGGATTTCGTTCGGGCCGAGCTACGGCGGCGGGCGCGGCAGGACCTGCCGGGCGCGAGGCGACATCTGGGTTACTATTGATGAGCCGGCGAGTGCGAGCTGCTATCGTTCTGGCCGGGCTGTTTGGGGCGCTGTGTCTCACCGGCTGCGATTCTGCGCCGGCCGCCCCCGCTGATACGGGAGGCGCTCCTTTTCTGGGGCCCTCCTCCAGGGTAGCGCCCGATCTGATTCCGACAACGCCTGTCCCATCACCGGTTTTCGAGCCGCTCCTGCCCGTTACCCCCGCGCACCCACAGCAGCCCGACTACTTCGAAGACGAGGCAAGCCGCAGGCGCGACGCCTGGTTGAACGAGACGTTCCGCTGCAAGGCCATCTCCACCACGAAACTGAGGCGCTGCAAATTCGAGAGGCACGATGGCGGCTACAGGTTGAAGTTTCAGGTCTCCGACGTTGTCTGCGAGGGCGTGGAGTTCGACGCGTCCGGGAATCCGTCGCGTTTGATTGATTGTGTCGGAGCGTGGTTGCGGGTACCGCGCAACAACACGCTGAAGAAAGCGAAGCGACAGGACGTATGGTCGGGCAGTCACCGTGGATGGAAGTGGAAAGACGGCTCCAAATACTGCTGCCCCGGCCTGTGGCTGCAACCGCCGAAGAGCCTAGCCCGCTGATGACCGATCACTTGCCGATGACCTGGTCGATTTCGGCGATCATACGCTGCTTGCTCTTCTGGAAGACACCTTCGAGGGCCAGGATGTTGGACACGTGATTGGATCTGAAGATTATGCCGTTACCCTCCACGGAAGACACAAAGCGGCGCAGCTCCGTCAGTGTCTCCAAGGAGTCGAGCGGTCGCCACTGCGGATCTCCGAAAGCCTCCCTGTACGACCGGGCCCCCGGCGGCAGCATCAGCGAGAGGGTCGAAGCGAATCTGGGCTTTATTCTGTCTACCAACCGCGCCGAGTCCACCGCGTGTCGTTCCGACAACCGGGGCCCTCCCAGGCCCAGGACGATCATCGTGGACAGTTTGATGCCGGCCGCAGTCGGCTTCTCGCAGAGCTCAACCATCTGTTCGTGGGTGACCCCCTTGTCGATGCGCTCGAGAATCTCGTCACAGCCGGATTCCAGCCCCACATACACCTGGGTCAGTCCCGCTTTTGCCAGCCTCTCCAGATCCGCGACTGACTTGTTTTCGAAGTTTTGGGCGGAGGCGTATGCGGTCACCCGACGCAAGAGAGGCAGGCGATCGTGCAGCCGGTCCAGTATCTCGTGCAGGCGGTCGGTGGACAGCACCAGCGGGTCGCCGTCTCCGAGAAACACTCTCCTGACCTCGGGCAGGTGATCCCCGGCCCAGTCGATCTGGGCGAAGAGATCCTCTCGAGCCTGCGGGCGAAACCGCTTTTGCCGGTAGGTCACACAGAACGCACAGCGGTTGTGGGAGCAACCTATGGTCGCCTGCAGGATGAGTGAACCCGCCTCCGCCGGTGGCCTGATGACGGGTTCTTCGTAGTTCAGCATATCCGGTCCTCCGGGGAGTCATTTTGCACCAAAGACATCATAAATCGTACTTTTTGTGGAGGTGACGGACTCATTATTCGTTGGCCCTGTCCGACTTACAGTTTGTGCTATAGGTTTTAACACAGTACCTTGCTAAGCAAGCTACCACATGCTACATACTCATTGGCAGGAGGTTTCTTGAGAATGAACCCGCAGTTCAAAAAAGGTGTTTTGGAACTTTGTGTATTAACAGCGGTGAAGAACAAAGAAAGCTACGGCTACGAATTAGTTGAAACCATTTCCAAGCACATCAAGATCACTGAGGGAACTATTTATCCTCTCCTTCGAAGACTCACCAGGGAGGGATACTTCGAAACGTACCTGAAGGAATCAACAGAGGGTCCGCCGCGCAAGTATTACCGGCTGACGACAAAGGGCAGAGAGTTCAGAACTGCTTTGGCAAGAGAATGGCAAGACCTCGTTGAGGGGGCCGCCCGGCTCTTGAAGGGATAAACGAACAATGACGGAAAAACAGTTTTTAAAAAAACTAGCAAAGGCATTGAACCGGTTATCACGAAGGGAGCGAAAGGAGATCCTCGCCGACTATGAAGAGCACTTCAGGGCAGGAAGACAGGCGGGAAAAACCGATCAAGAGATCTGCGACCAGCTTGGAGACCCTGTAGAAATCGCGCAGGACTTTGTCGACAACGAAGTGGACAATAGCGGTGTCGAGAGGCCTGCCACAACTGCCGCCGGGCACACACTGGCCGCCGTATTGGTCACAATGCTATTGATCTTGTTCAACATGATTATTGTTATTGGTCCGTTTATTGGTCTGGTCGGAGGGCTGATCGGTTGTTGGTGCGCCGGCCTCGCGCCCCTTTTCTCGTCCTGGATACTCCTGACCACCTCTGCCGAAACCGCCCAGGCGGCCGGTCTTAATAGCCTGTCACAATACACTGCCGTCGCAGGCATGTTTGCGGCGGGTGTGTTTGCAATCGCGATGTTGGTGTTAGTCAGCCGGGGTTTTGTCTGGCTCACGGCAAAGTACGTAAAATTCAACGTCGGCCTGGTGCGTCGGGTAAAAGGGGTGTGAATGCAATGAAACGCGTAGCAATAGTAGGGCTCATCGCAGCACTCGTATCGTTTATGTTCTTGACGATTTCGGTTTTGGCCTTTGAAGTCGACGAAGGGGAATCCACCATATTCGGATGGTTGACGGCCATCAGCTCTACCACTTCCCATGGTCCCGGTGAGCGAATTCCGCTAGACGACACTGCGGAGCACAACGGAGTCGGGTTAGTCGGTATCCGAATCGAGGCAGTGGGGACCGATGTTGTTATTTACGAGTCGGCGGGGGACACCGTCACGGCTGATTTGAGCGGCGACCTCATCTGGCGCGAGTCCTTTTCCCCGGGGGCCGGAATGACAGGCATCACAGTCGAGCAAAAGGCCGAATCTCTGATTCTGAAAACCGAAGTGGACAACGAGAACGAAGATCCGAGCTACTCCAGCAATGCGGTCTTGAAAGTCAGTTTGCCCAGGTTGTTTACTGGTTCCCTCACGTTTAACAACGTATCGGGGGACATTTCCCTGGAGACAAACCTCACTGTTTCCACCCTACGTGTGAACACCGTCTCCGGCGACTTCAACAGCTCCGAACTGACGGCAACGGTTGTGCATTTAAATTCGGTCTCCGGAGATGTGCGGGCCGCTACCATTTCATCAGATACGATCTCCATCAATAGCGTGTCAGGAGACATACAAGTCACCAAGCTTCTGTCACAGACCACCACAACCAACACAACAAGCGGAGATGTTCGAATCCAAAATGCCAGCGGTGCAGTCAACCACGACTCCAGTTCAGGCGATCTGGAACTCGGTCTGGTACCGCCGGATGGCCGAGTTGGAGTGGATACGAGCTCCGGAGATGTAACCATCAGGGTGTCCGACAGACGCAGTGCCACACTGGATGTGGAGACAAGCTCCGGCGACATTCGTGTACTCTCTCCGGTTGAAGTGACATCCACGCATTCGTCCCGCCTGATGGGAAGCACAGGTGATAGTGTCGACAAACCTCTGATGGGCATTTCTACCAGCTCAGGCGATGTGACCATTCGTCCTTTCTGAATGGACCATTTGGGGGGTATCGCATCCATTCTTCGCGGCATTCGATCCTGTGTTATAATGTCCTTCTCAACTCAATGGAGGCACCATGAAGAACTTGTTTTGGATAGCTCTTGCAGCCGTTCTCATGGTCGGGGCGGCGATGGCGTCCGGATGTTCCGACGACGATGATTCCGCATCTGACGGCGGGACGGATACCGATACGGATGCCGACACGGATGTCGACACCGACACCGATGCCGATACCGATACGGACACAGACACGGATACGGATACGGACACGGATACCGATGCGGACACCGATACGGACACGGGTACGGACACGGCAATGAACTGGGTAGCAATCCCCGACGGTACGTTCGACATGGGGAGCACATCCGGTGGTTCAAATGAATTGCCTGTCCACTCGGTTGTGATGCCGGCGTTTGAGATGACGAAGACCGAGGTGACGGTAGCGCAATATGGCGAGTGCGTTACGGCGGGCTCGTGCACTGAGCCGAATACGGACACGGACTGCAACTGGAATGATGCCGGTTATGAAAACCACCCGGCGAACTGCCTGGACTGGCAACAGGCGGTGGACTTCTGCACGTGGGCCGTCGGGCGATTGCCGAGCGAGGCCGAGTGGGAGTACGCGGCGAGGTCGGCAGGGCAAGACATCACATACCCGTGGGGAGATACAACAGCCACTTGTACGTATGCGGTGATGAATGACGATACGCACTCTGAAGGTTGCGATACGGGAAGAACCTGGGCGGTAGGCGGCAAGCCGGCGGGCAACACGACACAGGGGCTTTGCGACATGGCGGGCAACGTGTTCGAATGGATACAGGACTGGTATCACGACGATTACACGGATGCACCGCAGGACGGCAGCGCCTGGTTGATCCCCGCCGGCGCGTTCCCGGTCCTGCGCGGCGGCTGCTTTGAATACAGCGCCGACCACATGCGCGCTGCGCACCGCTACTACACCAACCCGGCCAACAAATTTGTCACCCTGGGCCTGCGCTGCGTCAGGTAAGTTGTTTTTGCGCGAGCCCAAAGGAGGAAAGAAATGAACCGAATCACTATTTTACTTGCAACGCTCATCGCGGTGCTCGCGATGACAATCGCCTGCGACAAGGCCGACAACACGGGAGGGACGGACGCGGATGCGGACGGGTTTGCCGGACGGTAAAGTCGGAGGCCAAGCGGTCTTAGGAAGACAATC
>JAUXHN010000057.1 GCA_030621515.1 Deltaproteobacteria bacterium
GACGGGGTTGGTCACCGCGTACAGGAGTTGCTGCTCCAGGCTGAAATCGTCCACGGCTTCGTCCGAGCGGTTCCTGGTGGAGAAGAGGGGGCCCTCTCGTTCGAGATGCCGGTTGATCTCGCGGGCGACGAGAGAGTTGAAGAGCTGGTCGAACTTGACGAGGTTCTCCAGGTGCTCCTTGCTTTCGGAGATGGAAGCCTTGCCGGTATGCTTGTGGTTGATGTTGAACTCGACCCAGTAGAGTTTGACCGGATACTTCTTCTGCGCCCGCCCCGCGCAGGCGCCGATAATATTCCTCACGGTTGGGTCGGGTTTGAATAAGAACTGTCGGTCAACTGTGCGTTGCGTTTCGCAGTATGCGGCATCGGGCTTGAGCCATCTTGGTCGTTTCGCCATGGGGCCTCCTTTTCCCCTGTAATCGGTCGTTTGCGACGGCGGTTGCCTAAAATCGTTAGAAACGGGTAAAAATGAGGCAAAATCAGAGGGAATAATGACTGGGACTCTTGTGAACCCTCTTGTGAAGCCACAAAAAAGAATTGTCCGCACGTTACCTCTGTACAGGCAGATAAGTGCTGCCAAGACATCCGAAACTCAACCTCGATCGCACAGTGTTTGCACAAGGAGGTACTATGAAGATCTTTTGCACGATAATCGTATGCGCCATGCTCCTCGCGCTGGGTTGCGATAAGGATGAATCGAAGGTGGTTGACGCCGGCCCCGACGGCGGCGGTGAAGGGTTGGCGTTCCCGCTGGTCGTGGCGGTTCTCTCCGACACTCACCTTTACGCCGAGACCCTGGGAATGTCGGACCAGGCGGCGCAAGGCCTCCAGGCCGAGACCAGGCTGGTGGCCGCGAGCGAAGCGATCCTGGAGGCGACGGTGGAGAATCTTGCGGCTTCGGACGTGGACCTGGTCCTCATATCGGGAGATCTCACCAGCAACGGCGCCGCCGAATCCCACCACATGGTGGCCCAGCTCCTGGAGGGGCTGGAGGCGACCGGCATCGGTGTCTACGTGGTGCCCGGCAATCACGACGTCAACAACCAGTATGCGGTGAGCTACGAAACATTCCATGACACGGTCCCCGACATCACTCCCGAGGAGTTCTCCGAGATCTATTTCGACCTGGGCCCCTCCGAAGCGGTGTCGACCGATCCGAACTCCCTAAGCTACTCGGTGGAGCCCCTGCCCGGCGTCCGCTTCCTGATGCTCGACTCGTGCCTCTACACGACCGGTTACCACCTCAACGGCGCCTTCTCCGACGACACGGTCGCCTGGGCTACCGATCAGGCAGTCGAAGCTCTCTCCGAGGGGTCGTTCCCCGTGGCGGTGATGCACCACGGTCTTGTGGAGCACGTGGATTCACAGGACACCTATTTCGCCGGATTCCTGGTGGACGATCACGACGCGGCGGCCCAGGAACTGGCGACTTCCGGAGTTCCGCTGGTCTTCACCGGCCACTACCACACCATGGACGTGTCGATGCAGGAAACGGGCGACGCAACCATCTACGACGCGGAAACCTCCTGCCTGTCCATCTGGCCCTTCTCTTATCGTCTCGTAACCTTTCACGAGGACGGAAAAGTGGAGATGACAACGGCCATTACAAACGAGTTTGATTTCGACACCGGCGGACAGGATCTGGACACATGGGCACAGGAACAACTGGACATCGCCTTCGAGGCCTACCTCACCGACATGGCACAGAGTTTCGGCCTCTCCGCCGCCCAGGCAGCGTTCGCCATGCCGGCCATGAAGGACGCGTGGAAAGCCCACATGCTGGGGGACGAGGAGTACACGACCGAGGCGCAGCAGGCGGTCTCGGAGATCAACTCACAGGGCGGGGTCATGATCCTCGTGGGCGGGCTCATCGCCAAGCTCTACAATGACGCCGACCCTGCCGACAAAGAACTCACCATCGACCTCGCGAACTAGATGTAGATATCAGTTAAAGGCCAGCACCCAGCTGGTGGAGCCGTCGCCGTTGTCCGAGGCGCCGATTCCAATCTTGTCCAGCACCGGCCCCTCACCTCCGAAGTCGTGGTAGTAGGCCGCCATCCTCATGAAGGGGTTCACACTGCTCATTGTCGCTTCGCTCGTGTGCACCATGTGTGGCGCGGTGCACGGGGAGCTGATGTAGATGATTCCGCCTTCCACCGAGATGAGGGAAGGCGCGTTCCCCGAGGCGATGGAGTCGGCCTCGTTCTGCGCGACGGCGGCCGCCGTGTCGTCCCAGGTCATCACGATCGGCCAGGTGAACACCGCGTGGAAGTGGTCGTTGCTGAACGGGATGCCCCAGTATCTGTCGTGGGGCTCATAGCCCTGGCGCTGTGAGTTGATCCAGTCGGCCATGTCCTGCACGTCCATCGTTGTGCCCGAACCATAGCTGGGTGGGTTGGCTGTCACGTCCGTGTCGGTATCGGAATCCGTGTCGGAATCGGAATCAGAATCAGTGTCACTGTCCGAATCCGTGTCGGAATCAGAATCGGAATCGGAGTCGGAGTCCGAGTCGCTATCCGAGTCTCCCGAATAGCTACTACCCGACCCGTCTTCGTCACATCCGGCGGCCGCACATGCGAACGCCGCAAAGATCAGCGCAATAAGCAGCAGTTTCTTCATTGTATTTTCTCCTCGTGGGGCAATTTTTCTTTAGAAACGGTTCTTGCCATCGAAGAACTCAATGGCCGCCATGAATTGCTCGGTAGAACCGTGCGAGGAGGCTCCCGGTCCGGAATACGGAGCATCGGAAGGAAGGCGATAACCCGCGTCATCCATTGCCTGGACTATGGCATTGGCATCGGGGAAGTCTCCCCCGGGACCGGCGTTGCCCCATGGCTCGAACCCCAGCTCACTCGCCGTCTCCCCCGGCGAGTTCTGGGCGTTGACGTCGTTGGCCCAGAACGCCGCGAAGTAGGACTGCCGAACATGAAACCCGATCTCCAGCCCGGAGGTGGTGCCGGCCGATTCACTCAGAAGGTAGGTTCGGTCGTTGTCGACATTGTACTTTGAGCGCACGTCGTCAATGACGGTAACGCCGTCTGCGGCCCCGGCAGCCCCGTCGGAGAAATAGTCGTCGCCGCTGAGGATCGCGACGATGGTAGATCCCATGCCGTAGTAGTCGGCGCCCACGAACTGGGCGATGTTCTGCATCATCATGGCGCCGCCCTCGGTCCCACTGTAGACGAGCATGAACTTGGCGGGATCGCCTATCGAAGAGGTTGCAATGATCCGATAGGTGAGCCCCCCGGCGGTCACTGTTGTGCCCGTGGAGCTGGTAGAGCTGCCGCCGCTGCCGCCGGAAGAACCCCCGGCAGGCGGGACCACGTCGCCATCGGAATCCGAGTCCGAATCAGAGTCCGAATCGCTATCGGAATCCGAATCGCTATCGGAATCCGAATCGCTATCGGAATCCGAGTCGCTGTCCGAGTCGCTGTCCGAGTCGCTGTCCGAATCGCTGTCGCTCCCGGTATCGGAGCCGTCGTCGACGCACTGGACCATCGTTATCGCCATGGCTGCAAGAAGTAATATCAAGGGCATGAGTCTATTCATGGTTTCACCTCCATGCGTATATTGAGTCACGTTGATCGAAAACTGGCTCAACAATCACAGTCAATCGGACTAATACATTGTAGAACCACATTGATGGAGTGATCTCCTACCCCTGTGAGATCCTCCAAGCTGTCTATCTTGATGATGTGCCAGCTGCTGCTGGTGGAGGTATAGCCGTTTATGGAGGCAGTCTCGTCTCCATCCAGGTTCTCGTCACAGGAGACCAGCTTGTTGCAACCCGTCGCCACGCACGGATCCGAGGTCTTGAACACGGCGACGACGGGCACATACGCTCCAGGCGTATTTACGGTATGAAAGACTGTGAGTGTCTCACCCGCGAGGATGTACAACTTGTAAAACTGGTCGCCGCCGTTCCCCGAACATGCCTGGTCATTGTCAAAGGCCCCCACCAGGGTGTCCTGCATTCCCAACCCGGTCGCCACGGTGGACCTGGCGATGTACGCCGGACTCTCGCAGCTCACACCACCAACTACACTGATGTTGTCGCAGGCGTCGTCCGGCATCTCGGGACAGCTGGGGTCGGGCTCCGTATCGGTGTCCGTATCGGCATCGGCGTCCGTGTCGGTATCGGTGTCCGAATCGGAGTCGGAATCCCCGGAATTCTCTCCGTCCAGAGGGGCCAGGACCTCCACAATGGAGCAGGACACCAGCCAGCAAAGAAGGGCGAGGCAGAGGCCCATTCCAGGGATCGGTGATCCTCTCGTGAAAGATGTGAGATTCTCAACCATGCCTGAATTATGTTATCATAATTTTAACGTGTCTGGAAATGAGCCGTTTCACTTCCGGGAGCGCTCAATAGGGCAACATGCGCACTTCAGCCAAACTTGTTCCCGCACACGAAAGCGACGCCGTTCTTGTAGAAGGCGCGATACGTGGAGACGATCGTGCGTTCACTGTTCTGTACACCAGGCACGCACGATACATTGCCGGTGTCATTTACGGGATAACGGGTGACGATGGCGATCTGGAAGACCAGGTCCAGGAGGTGTTCGCCACCGCGTCGGAGAAGATGATTGGCTTGCGGGAACCCGAATATTTCAGAACCTGGCTGGTGAAGATTGCCGTAAGGCTCGCTCGCCGCCGGTCAGCCAGAAAAAGGCGCATCGGATTTCTACATTTCTGGGCCTCGAAGGAAACGGACCAGAGCTACGATCCCAGGAATCGTCCGATACCCCTCGATCTCGTGAGGGCAATGGAAGGCGTGTCGACGAAACTGTTGTACCCCTGGATATTGCGTCGTCTGGAAGAGCGATCTCTGGGGGAGATCTCCGAGGTGTGCGGGATCTCCGTGGCCACGGTGAAGAGGCGCATCAACAAAGCGGAACAAACCATCAGGGATAAGATGCAATGAATTTTGATCACACAATAGAAGCCTGGAGGAACGGCATCGAGGAGGCAATGTGGGACACGGTGACAGAACGCCGTGTCCTGACCAGGCTGCTCTCCCACCGTCGGGAATCGAGGAAAACGGTGTCGAGGCCCAGGCTTGTGGCCGCAGTGGCAATTGCGGCTGCGGTGCTGGCGATCTTCGGGCTGTTCATGTTCATGTTTGACAACGGAGCGCACCCGGCGGTGCCCGAAGATGCGAAACTGGACATCGCCGGCCTCGGCGCGGAACAAGGTTCGGGAACCGGTTTGTCTCAGCTCAGGTTCCTCGACGGCTCCACGGCCACCTATCTCACGACAGCGGAAGTGGATGTCGAGGAGCAGTCGATTTCCGCAGTGAAGATCTGGCACAAGAACGGACAGGTTCGGTATCAGGTTGAGAAGATCCCTGGCCGCGAGTTCGTAGTGAACGCCGGCGGTATCGAGGTGAGGGTTGTAGGAACGGTGTTTATTGTGGAGGTGGACGTCACCGACGTGAGAGTGAAGGTGGAACGGGGGGTGGTTATTGTCGACAGCGGATCCGGCGTGGTGGAGCTGACGGCGGGCGAGGAGATCGTGCTGGCCGGCCGGGATCGTTCCAACGAGCAGAGTGTGGCCGCGATCGATGAAGAGCCGGAGGCGCCGATGCTAAACGGGACGGTCTCCGTGGTTGAAGGAGCCCCAAAGCAGTACGACGAAGCCGTCCCATCCTTTTCCTACCTGATGCGAGAGGTGGATCGGGCACGCAAACGAGGAGATAACAATCTGGCGGCGAAATTGCTTCGCAAACTGGTGACCATATACCCGGGAGACGGGAGAGTAGTCAGCGTGCTCTACACCCTTGGTAAAGTAGAGAGTCAGCGAGGCCGATACGTGGACGCCGCCCGGGCATTCCGCAAGTGCTGGAGAAGCTCGCCAAGGGGCACGCTCGCTGAGGATGCCCACTTCCAGGAGGCGATCTCCCTGGACAGGATCGGGCACCTGCGGGAGGCCAACAAGGCCGCAAATCGATACCTGGACAAGTTTCCGAATGGACCTTATGCCGATCGTATGCGTAGAATCACGCAGTGATCCGATATGAAACCTATTTCCCGCGTGGGGCGGCCCTTGTAGCCACCTCGCTGCTCTGCCTTGTATTTGCCTCGGCCGGTACAGCTGCCGCCGAGGGCCGCGTGCAGCCTTTTCCCCTGAGCATCCAGGAGTGTGCGCATCTCGATGGGGAAGAGATCAAACGGTTGCTTTACCTGGAGCTGGCCTCGGTGGAGAACGTCGAGAATCTGCCACCGCTTTCCATAGAGCTGTTCTGTGATGAGACAAGCGTGATCGTCAATGTCTTCAATCCGGAGCGAACTCAGAAGATACAGCGAACGGTGCCGGCACCGGAAAAAATGGACGAGGGCGAGGAGCGTCAGATCGCCCTCATCATTGCCCAGTTCGCCGGGGCCCTGTGGAGACTGAGAGAGGATAATCCTCCGCCTGTTGTGGCGCCGACGGCCCCGGAGCCACCAACGCCCCCCCCGGAACCTGAACCCGAGGCCGCAGATCAGATACGCCTGGATCTCGAGATCGGAGGCGGTATCAGGGCGCGGACTCTCGGATCGAGCAAGCCGCTCGTCGGCGGGTACGGCGAGATCGACTTCGTCTATCGATTTAGCAAGAGAGTGGCCCTGGTTGCGGCTATCGACGTGGAGGGTTCGAGCGTGGACAGGCTGGGCGGAGAGGTGGGAACCCTGGCCGTAACGGCCGGCCTGGGGATCTCCGGGTTGCTGGTGATAACGCAGCGTTTTCAACTCGACGCCAGGTTCTTGTTCCTGGGGGGCTACGCGCGCCTCGAAGGACGAGCGAGAGATCCCGAGACCTTTACCGACAAGGTTTCCGCCGGTGGCGCGGGTGAGGCGCGGATCGAGGTGGCTCCAACCTTGCTACTCGGCCGTACCACCATCGGCCTCTGCTTCCAGGGCGGGTACGGCCTGCCGGTGGTTGTGGCTGAAGTACGCGACGACAACGACGTGACTTTCGGAGGCTGGTGGGTCGGCGTGGGCGTGAGGATAGGATTCGGGATCGCTATCTGACCTCTTACAGAGCGTTACTCTCGAAGAAATCCCAGAGATCCTGGTTGTTCTGCCCGTATGTGTCGCGCCACAACCACACGTGAGATGCTCCTGACACAGAAGTAAAATCGACGTCCCATCCGGCGGCGTCAAGATCGTTGTAGAAGCTCTCGCCCATTGAGTACTGGACCACCGAGTCGCTTGTCCCGTGAATGATCCAGATGGGTCGCTTCGGTGATGCCTGGGTGAGACTCTGGGAACCGCCGGTCGCATCGTACCCTGCATTGATGCCATAGGCGGCGAAGGGGGTCGACCACGTGCCGGAGGCGATGGACATCCCTCCAGAGAACATGGCCATAAGCCCGGTGACTCCGGCTCCCCGCGAGTGGCCCACAGCATAGATCATATCGTGATCCACCCAGTAGGAATCGCCGGTCTCCGAAATAATCTGCAGCATGAACTCCATGTCGTTATTCAGAGAGTTGTCATTGCCGTCAGACCCGGGCCAGCCCTCGGCGCTGGTGACGAACCAGCCGGAGTTATAACCCTCGGGACCTACAAGAATGAACCCGTTGGCGCTGGCGGTGGCGATCATGCTGATGGCGCTGATGAAATTGGAACCGCTGTCACCGGCGCCATGGAGGGCGATCAGCATCGGCACCGGCCCCGTTCCCATGTCATCGACTGCCGACTGTGGAATGTGGAGTTCGTACGTGCGCGACACGCCATCAACACTGATGGTCTCCGTGAACTGGCCCGCCGGACCTATCTCGTCGGGTGGATCCGTGTCACCGTCACTGTCCGAGTCCGAATCTGAATCGCTGTCCGAGTCCGAATCTGAGTCCGAGTCGGAATCTGAATCGCTGTCCGAGTCTGAATCTGAATCCGAATCCGAACTCCCGCCCTCGCTTACGTTGCAGTGAGCCAGGGACATCGCCAGAGCGCCAAGGAGTAATAGCAGTGGGACTATTCTTGTCATCAGTTCACCTCCATATGTTTCATTGAGACTTATGAAGACAAAAACGGCTCATCTGGTCCGGCGAGAAAGAACATAAAAAGTCCTTGACAACCACACCCCCTTTCGGTATTCTGGTACCTGTTTAGTTGTTTAGGGGTTAAAATGTCGCATTTTATCAATATTTCGGAAGGTGCTTCGCTGGCTTTACACGGACTGGCAATCCTGGCACAGCAAAGTCCCAAAAAAATAAATGTAAAACACCTGGCGGAGAAATTAGATGCATCTGAAGCTCACCTGGCAAAGATATTCCAGCGACTGAGTAAAAGCGGACTCGTCAGATCTTTCCGAGGCCCCTCGGGTGGGTTTTTACTGAATAAACCTGCGGAAGAAATCAGCTTTCTTGATATTTATGAAATCGTGGAATCCAAAATCATCCCGAATGACTGCCCTCTGGATAAGGCAGTATGCACATTTGAGACTTGCATATTTGGTGATGGTTTAAAAAACATTTCAAATAATGTTTACCAGACTTTCAGGGCCATAAAACTATCTGATTTTGTTGAGTAGACATGTACAATGTATGAAATATCAACAGGAATTTTGAAGTCGGTCTGGTTCTTGCTTCTTGAGATGTCGCCTTATCTTCTTTTCGGTTTTCTCATTGCCGGAGTTCTGAATCTGATTATTCCAAGGGAGAAGATATACAAACATCTATCGGGAAATAAATTAGGCTCGATTGCCAAGGCATCACTTTTTGGGGTTCCCTTGCCCCTGTGCTCTTGTGGCGTAATTCCCGTTGCTGCCTATCTCCGAAAAGAGGGCGCGGGTAGAGGTTCAACGGTATCCTTCCTTTCTTCCACGCCGACCACGGGAGTTGATTCCATCCTGGCGACATATTCTCTGCTCGGACCCCTGTTTGCCATCATCAGGCCCATTGCGGCTTTTTTTGCCGGAATCCTGAGCGGTTCTCTGACCGGGCTTCTGGACAAAAATCAGGATACAGAAAACATGGAACCTCCCGGGGGATATTCCTGCAATATCTGCACTATAGAGGAACCCCATTCGCATGGCTTATTGGAAAAGACAAAAAATATTTTCCAATATGGGTTCATTGAATTGATCGATGATTCCGGCAAATGGATATTGATCGGTGTTATTGCCGGCGGAATTATCGGATTTCTCATCCCTGGAGATTTCATTGAACAATACCTCAGCAATCCCCTGCTTGCTTATCCCGTTATGCTGGTAATTTCAATTCCCATGTATATCTGCGCTACCGGTTCGATTCCTATTGCTGCCTCTCTTATTATCAAGGGAATGACTCCCGGTGCAGGCCTGATATTTCTCATTGCCGGCCCAGCTACCAATACCGCCACCCTCGCTTTTGTCTCCGGAAAACTGGGTAAAAAGATTCTGTTTATTTATCTGTTTTCCATAGTAATCACTGCTCTTCTTTTCGGATTGTTAATCGACCATATCTGGAAAATTTCCGGCAAAGATATGAATCTGTTAACCGGCGGAATGGAAATGCTTCCGCTCTGGTTGAAAACGCTCTCGGCGATTCTTCTTTCGGGGTTAATAGTGCTCTCAATTGCAAGAAGTATTTCAAGTAGATTTGCCGGGAGAAACAAGGAGCTAATCGACATGAAAGGGAATTACAAGGTCCCGGACATGACCTGTCAGCATTGCGTTAACACCAAGGAGGAGGAAAAATGAAAATCAGGAATTACAAGGAACTTGAGTTGGCACAAACGCCGCACGGAATTATTGCCCATAAACTCTATGACAAAGATCACGCCGTTCTCATGCATCTACATTTGAAAGCCGGTGAGAATTTGAAACCGCACATCACACCGGTCGATGTCGCTTTTTATATCCTGGAAGGAAGCCCCACAATTATGGTTGAAGATGAAAAGGTCCAGGTAAAAGTGGACGACATCATCGAAAGCCCAAAAGGCATTGTTCATTGCATTTATAACGAAACTGATGCAGATGCCCGCGTACTCGTGATGAAACTTCCCAGACCAACGGCAAAAACCATAATGAAATAAGGAGTTTGGGAAAGTAATCACCAAAAGATTCGTTCAATCTGAAAAACATCGGGAGCCACGAATGAAACGCCAGATCATCGAAATAGATGAGAAAAAATGTAACGGTTGCGAATTGTGCATACCCAACTGCCCGGAAGGGGCATTGCAGATAATTGATGGTAAAGCACGACTGATAAGTGATCTGTTTTGCGACGGGCTTGGTGCTTGTATTGGAGAATGCCCGGAAGGAGCGATCACAACGGTCGAGAGGGAAGCCGCGCCTTACGATGAGGCAAAAGTGATGGAAAACATCATCAGGGCCGGACCAAATACCATCAAGGCGCATCTGAAACATCTGAAAGACCACGACCAGAAAGAATACTACGAGCAGGCCGTTGTCATCTTGTTGAGAAAAAATCTGCCCATTCCTGAAATTGAAGAAGAAACCTTCGCTTGCACGACCTGTCCGGGAGTTGCGGCACATTCAATAGCTCGAGAAGAAGAGTCAACCACAACTCCAGATGTGGAAATGAAATCCGAATTGCAGCAGTGGCCGGTGCAATTGCATCTCATGAATCCGAATGCTCCATATCTGAAGAATGCTGACCTTTTGATCGCTGCGGATTGTGTTCCCTTTGCTTTTGCGAATTTCCATCAAAGGTTTGTAAAGGGGAAGATCGTGATCAATTTTTGTCCCAAGCTCGATTCGGGAATAGATTCCTACATAGAAAAGTTGGCCGAGATATTCAAAAATCAGGATATCAAGTCAATAACCATCGTCAAGATGGAAGTTCCCTGCTGTGGCGGTATTGAACGAATTGTGCAGGCCGCAATGGAAAAAGCGGGGAAATTTTCAATTGCGCAAACCAATACCATTTCCATTAACGGAAAAATCGTATAAAGCCCGGCGAGACATGCTCCAAACAATATTTGTATCCCCGATGTATCCCGGGTAGAATGCGGCGATGAACTCGCTGGAAAAATGGCTGCAATCGATAGAAAACTTGATTGAAAAGTTTCGCGGCACCTTCGTATCGGTGATAAGTTGGCTGCCGACGACACTCGCGGTGGGTGTCTGCCTGGGACTCTCCATATGGTTTCTATTTCAGCCCGAGATTGTCGGCCATATCGGCGATGACAGGGCCGACAATGAAGAACGATACGAACTCCTCGCCTGGACGGCCATCTGCGTTTTCACTCTTATTCTCTTCTATGCAATAATGTGCCGTCGAGCGCGCCGCAAGCCCGATATCGATTTGCACGAATTCTTGAGAAAAATGAATCGATACGCTGTGCCCATCTGCATCGTACCCATTTTCCTCTTCCTGCGAACAGACAACCTCGGAAAAGAACACCCGTTCGTATCGATTTTTGCCACTCTGGGGATCGGACTCATCGGGGCCTATTTCACCTACCAAATTGCAAAACTGAAACAGTGGTCCTTCTTCAAAACTGGGATGAGGTCCGAACGTGGACGCTCGCGATGGGTACCATTGATCGTCGTGATTCTACTTTCCTTGTCCTATATGGTTGCGCTCACGTATTTGCAGATAACACACCATCACAACCTCGGCACACGGAACTGGGACTTTGGGTTGTATATCAATTGTCTCTGGCACAGCCTTCGCGGCAATTTTCTCGGGTGCTCTTTCATCTCCGATGGAACCCACATCAGCCGCCATTTCGATCCCATCCTTGTATTCATATCCCCCATCTTGCTGATTTACAACAAGGCGGAGACCCTCATTGTTTTCCAGGCGGCATGGGTAGCTTCCGGGGCTATCCCCCTGTACCTCCTCGCAAAACACAAGATGGGAAATCCCCTGTTCGGCATTGCCCTGAGCCTGGTCTATCTCTTTCACCCTGCGGTTCATGGGCCCAACATGTATGATTTTCATTCCATTGTGCTGGCCTTCCCGGTTCTCTTGTGGTGCATGTACTGTCTGGAGACTGAGCGAATCAAAACCTACTACGGGTTCCTTGTCCTCCTGCTCCTTATAAGAGAAGACACACCGGCGCTCGCAGCCATGATGGCCCTGTATCTGATTATCAGCGGCAGGTTGTACCGTGTGGCAGCGATAACCATCATCCTCGCCGTTGCATACGGCCTGCTTGTCAACCTCGTCGTCATGGCGGGCGCTTACTCTTATTCTTTCTATTTCAAAGATATTAAACTCGAAGGCTATTCTCCGGCCGCAAGCATTTTCATCTCGCTGTTCACCAATCCGGGGTTTGTCCTCAAGTACGCCCTGGAGGAGGAGAGAATTCTATACATCCTGAAGTTATTCATGCCCCTCATGATGTTGCCCCTGTTCTCCAGGAAACATTACATCCTGTTTGTATGGGGCCTGGCCACGACGCTTTTCGGATCGTGGACCGGATTCTTGAGGCTCGGGACCCAGTATTCCGTTTATTGGCTGCCGTTCATGCTGGCGTCTGTTCCCATTGCCATCAACAACATCAGCGAGGGACGACTGGTCCGCGCCTTCAACTTCGATCCGAAGCGGATAAGACCGGCGCTGACCGTGGGCATGGTGCTTTGCGCCCTCTCAATGTCCAGTCTGTATGGCGTGTTCTGGCCGAACTCTTCATTCCGCCCCGGATACGTGACGTTCCAGCGATATACCACGCCGGAGCACGCAGCACGCTACGAGACAATCAAGAAGATCCAATCCATGGTGCCGGACGACGCGTCCGTACTCGCGACCCGTCGAGTGGGCGCACACTTTTCCCTGAGAAAGAACGTCTGGTCTTTTCACAGGGAAAAGGAGGAGGGCCAGGTTCCCGACTACGTGATTATCTGGAAAACAGATCTGAAAAGAAAGAAAGATAAGGAAATTCAAATACCGAAGGTCAAGTACTATAAAAAGAGTACTGACTACGAGATCGTTTTGAATGAAAACGGAATCAGGGTCTACAAGCGGAAGCCGGAAAGGTCACCGTAACGCGCGATATGTCTACTACCGAAAATATCGACATCTCCGTCGTGGTCCCAGCCTACAACGAGGAGGAGAGCGTTCCGGTCCTCGTTCGGGAGATCCACGAGGCCATGAAGCCCCTGGACCGACAATATGAAGTCATCATTATCGACGACGGAAGCTCGGACCAAACCCCAAACATTCTCGCAGAGCTCACGTCGACATACGCGCAGCTGCGATGGGCCTCCCATGAAACAAATCTCGGACAAAGCGCCGGGATGGCAACCGGATTTCAGCTGGCCGGGGGTGCCATCATCATCACCCTGGATGCGGATGGACAAAATGATCCCGCAGATATTCCCATGCTCCTTTCCGCTCTGACAGACGAGGTGGACTGCGTGTGCGGGGTTCGGGCCGAGCGAAGAGATACTTTCGTGCGTCGGGCGTCGTCGAAGATCGCAAATGGATTCAGAAGTTTTATCATCGGAGACACGGTCACCGACGCCGGGTGCGCCTTTCGAGTGATTCGACAGCAGGCCCTCAAGGAAATGTTTGTTTTCAACGGCATGCATCGATTTCTGCCCACGATTCTGCAGGCGCAGGGGTACCGACTGGTCGAAGTTTCGATAAGTCACCGCGAACGGGCGCTGGGCCAATCGAAATACGGCATCAACAACCGGTTATGGCGGGGAATTCGCGACTGCTTTGCGCTCAGATGGTATCGCGCCAGGGCGATCCCCGGAAACAGACGGATAGATGACTGAGAATTCCGGGACAGACAAGCAAGACGATAGATCACCGGCCGATCCAGACAAGCTGCCGGTCCCCGATTTCAAACGCGCATACCTCAAGACCGGAGTAGTCGTGCTTGTCCTGGCCCTTTTCGTGGTGCTCTTGAACCTCACCCCCGCAGGTGAGTACCTGAACGTGGAGGAACTGCAAGCCCTGGTCTCCGACACGGGAGCCTGGGCGCCCCTTGCCTTTTTCGGACTCGCCGCGATCCTTATATTCGTCGGCGCCCCCCGCCTGATTTTCTGCGCCCTCGGAGGCGCGCTATTCGGTTTTATCGAGGGACTCGCCCTGTCTCAAATGGCCACCATGCTCGGTTCGCTCGGGCCGTTTCTGTTTGCAAGATGGAGCGCCCGGGAGTGGGTGACGGCCAGGTTGAAGTCGTTCAAAATAGCACGAGAGTATCTGCAGAACCCATCGGTCATGGACGTCTTTCTACTTCGCCATGTGCCAATCTGGGGCGTCTTCATCAATTTGCTCCTCGGCAGCAACAACGTGCGGCTGCGCACGTTTTTCATCGGATCCTTCTTTGGATTTCTGCCGCAGGGTATCGTCTTTACCCTCATCGGCTCCGGAATCGGAGAGGAATCCACATTGATGGTTATCTCGAGGGTATGGTGCGCCATCCTTGTCCTGGTTGTCGCCGCCATCATCACGCGGCGGGTGATGAGACGAGATCGACGACCACGCTGATTCCATCCAGACAGGCATTGACATTCTTTTTGCCGGGGTTATCATGCTAGCAAGTACTCGCTTGCAAGGAGATAGCAATGACAACCAGAATGCCGACAGCAGAGCGGAAAGCGCAGATTGTGGATGCCGCGATCAAGATAATCGGAGAGAGAGGCCTTCGGGAGTTCACCGCAACCCAGATAGGCCGGGAGGTGGGCATCAAGGACGGATCCATCTTCAGGCATTTCAAAAACAAAAACGAGATCGTCATGGCGGTGCTCGACCGGTTGGAGGGGGTTCTGGCCGATACGATACCACCCTCGACCGGCGATCCCCTGAAGCGCCTCGGAGAGTTCTTCATGGCCAGGCTCGAGACCGTGGCGAGCCAGCCGGGGGTCCAATCTCTCTTGTTTTCCAACCAGTTATCACACGCGGGTGGAGAGGCCGGGCTCAAAAGGGTCATGAAGTTGCGGAAGCAGGGACGACAGTTCATCAGTTCCTGTCTTCTTGAAGCCTCGACGAAAAATCTCATTCGCCCGGATCTCGACCTGACTGATATTCTGGTGCTTTTCAACGGTGCGGTCATGGGTTTGCTGCTCATCGCCCAGGACGATGCCATTGAAGAACCAATCGAAAAACGTGCCGCACACGTGTGGCAAACCTTGATGTCGCTGATCAGGAAGTAGGTTGCCATCATGAACCAGGAACTTTTTTTCAACCCGGAGAAGCTAGCAAGTACTTACAAGCCAAGCCCTCATATCTTTGCCCTCTTTGTTTTCTTCTCGGCGTGCACGTCCTCTCCTCCTGCGGCTGAACCGACACGCCCTCTGGCCGTACGGACAACTCAGCTTCGCACGGGTCCCATCAGAGAGACGCTTCGCTATGTGGGTACGGTGCATTCGCAAAATGAGATCAATGTCCTGGCGCGCCTGGCCGGCAAGATGGAGGAGTTTCCTGTCGCCGAGGGTGAATCAGCCATGGAAGGAGCGGTGCTTGCTCGCATCGCCGCGCCGGAGACCGGCGCACGAGTCTCCCGTCTGCGAGCCGATGTGTCACGGGTCAGGGAGGAATCGGTCTTTCTGTGTCAACAGGCGGAGATCGACAAGGAGCTGGCGCGCTCGGACACCATTCCGAGGGTCAGGGCCGACGGCAGCCGACAGAAGTGCACGAGCAGCCGGGCCGCCCTGAAAGCGGCGAGAGCCGGCTTGCGCGAGCTGAAAGTCCTGGCGGGCAACACGGTCGAACTCGCCCCATTTGACGGCAAGGTGCTGAAATGGTTGGCCGAGCCGGGTGAAAATGTAATGCCGGGTCGACCGATCCTGATACTCGGCGATGAACCGTTGGAGGTGCGCGTCCAGGTCCACGAAAAGGATGTGTCGGCGGGAATAGAGAAAGGAACCATCGCTATTCTGTCGCCCGAGCATTCCCCTCCCCTTCGCTCCGAGGTGAGCTTCGCAGCTCCCATGGCAACCGGGCTCAGCCGTATGTTTGAGATCCGCATTCCCCTCAAGGAAGAAGATGCCGCCCTGTTCCGGCATGGGATGTCCGTCGATGTCGCCTTTGTGCTCAACGAGAAACAAGAGGCGGTGATGGTACCGGTGGACGCCGTGAAAAAAGCAGATCCCGGCATGGGTATTTTTGTCGTTCGTGACGATGTGGCCCGGTGGGAAAACGTGGCGCCGTCAATTCGCGAGAAGGGATGGATAGCGATCGAGGCGAATCTGAAAGGTGACGACCGGGTAGTGGTGAGCAACCTGGACATGTTGCGCGACGGAATGGCCGTTTACCCGGTTTCATCTGAAGGAAATGCCCCATGAGCCTGACAAGAGCCACGCTGAAGAATCGCTACGCCATATGGGCGCTGCTCATAGCGGTGGCCATCTTCGGAGCGCGTGCCTACACCTCCATTCCGATGCAGCTGTTTCCCGATACCGCGCCGCCGCTCGTAAACGTCGTAACGGCCTACCCCGGCGCAAACGCCCAGGATGTGGACGAAGCCCTGAGCCAGATCCTGGAAGAGGAATTCGCCTCGCTCGAAGGTGTAGTCAAGATCCGGACGACCTCGCAGGACAACCTCTCGCTCATTTCCGTCGAGTTTCATTATGACCGGGAGGTAGATCTGGCCGCAGTGGATGTGCAAAACGCCATCGCCCGAATTCGTGGAGATCTGCCGAGCGGAATTCGCGAACCGCAGGTGCTGAAGTTTTCAACCTCGGACCGCCCGATCATCTCGGTGGGAGTGGTGGCCGACGATCTGGTACAGGCGCGCAAGATGGCCGAAGATCGCTTCGCACCCGAGCTGCAGCGCGTAGCCGGTGTGGCGGCAACAGATGTCTTCGGCGGCAATCAACCGGCGGTCCTCGTCGAAGTGAACCAGCGCGACGTGAAGGCCTACGGTATCCCGCTCGGGAAGGTCGTCGATACCATTCGCCAATACAACAGCGCTCGTCCCGCCGGGCAGATCCGGACACAGAGCAGCCAGACGATGTTTCGGCTGGAGAGCCGCGCGCAGAGCATCGCACAACTGGAACGCATTCCCATCACGATGGCCAACGGTGAACGCATTCTGCTCGGAGAGATCGCGACGATTGGCCATGGCGCCTTCGACGACGACGCCCGGTTCGCCATTGACGGTGAGCCGGCAATCGCCATGCAGGTCTTCAAGACCGACGAAGCCAACACGGTCGACGTGGTGCGCGCGGTCCAGAAGAAAGTGAAGGACCTTGGTCAGGCCTATTCCGGCTACAAATTCCTGGCCGGCGAGGAAAGCGCCAGCTTCACCGAGGCGTCGATCGACAACCTGCTATCCAACATCTGGCAGGCGCTCCTGTTCGCGTCCGTGATCATCTTCCTGTTTCTGGGGCGCATCAAGAGCTCGGCGGTCACTATCGTTTCCATGCCGCTATCTTACGGGCTCACCTTTGCCCTGATGCACGCCTTCAAGGTCGAGTTCAACATGGTGACGCTCTCGGCGGTCATCCTGGCGGTCGGCATGGTGGTGGATGCCACGGTGGTTATCCTGGAGAACATCACCCGCAAACGCGATGAGGAAGGTCTTTCACCGGAGGAGGCCGCCGTACAGGGAACCGACGAGGTGCGTCTCGCCGTGCTGGCGGGCGTGGCGACGACCCTGGTTGTGCTCATCCCGTTGCTCTTCCTGGGAGGTTTCATCGGCATGACTTTCGGACCGCTGGCGATGACCCTGATCTTCGCGTTCACCTCTTCGATTCTGGTTGCCCTGCTTCTGGTTCCCGTGTTGACGCTCTACACGGCAAAGAAAACCCGCCTGGACAGCTGGTCAGCCATATTGATTCGACCTTTTGGATGGCTGATGGATCGTCTGCGGGGCGGATATGTGAGCATACTGAAACTGGCGCTGAACCATCGCCTGCTGACTATCCTAACGTTGCTGATCCTCTTCGCGGGATCGATGGTCGGACTGCGCAACCAGGGGATGGAAGTGTTGCCCAAGATGGACGGAGGCAGTTTCTTCATCACACTGGAGACACCATCCGGCACCTCCCTGCAGGAAACCGAGCAAGTCGTGCGCGCTGTTGAAGAAACGCTCAAGCAGGAGCCCGAGGTCATCAAGGTTCAGTCGCAGGTCGGCTTCGAACAGGGCATGCGATCCTTCTCCTCCTTCGGTGTGCAGGGACCGACACAGGGTTTCATCACGGTGACGCTGACCGACCGCACCGACAGGAAGGATACCATCTGGGAAATCGAGGCCAGGGTGCGGGAGCGCCTGACCCTGATCCCGGGCATCCGCGCATCGACTGTTCGCGAGCTGGGCAACACGGCCAAGTCCACTACATCTGCCCCCATTATCGTACGCATCTCCGGAGACGATCCCCTGGTGCTGGACAAACTGGGAGACGAGGTGAAGCGCCGCCTGGCCGGGGTGCCGAACGTTATCGAGCCCACGCGCAATTGGCGCTTCGATCAGGAGCGGGAGCTGGTCAAGGTGGATGAGTTGCGAGCCGGACAACTCGGACTCTCTCCGGACCAGGTCGCCGCCACCATGACAATGGGATCCTACGGTGTGCCGGCAGGGTATTTCTACGGCGTCCACGGCTCGCCCGATCCAATCCAGGTGGAGTATCGGGGCGATGAGCAGACGGAATCTGACAGCCTGCTGGACTATCCGGTTTTTGTGCCCGGATCGCCGCACGCCGTGCCGTTGCGTTCTGTGGCGCACCTCGAACAGGAACGTGGCCAGGGTGTCGTAACGAGAGAAGACATGGCCCCCACTCTGGAGGTCTCCGCATTCACGCAGGGCCGTCCACTGAACTTCATAATCGCCGATGTGGAGAAAGTGATGCAGGATCTCGTGGCTCCCGACGGCTACGCGATCGGATTGACCGGCGAGAAATCGGATCTGGACGAAGCCAGGACTGAGTTAGTGAGCGCCTTCGCCATCGCGCTGCTGGCAGTATATCTGGTGCTCGTGGCGCAGCTCCGTTCGTTTCTGCAGCCGCTCACGATCATGATGAGCATACCCCTCAGCCTGATCGGCGTCTTCGCGGCCCTGTGGCTGGCGGGAAAACCTGCTTCCATGCCTGTCATGGTCGGAATGATCCTGCTGGTCGGCACTGTGGTCAACAACGCCATCATTTTGATCGAGTTCATTCGACAGAAGCGCGAACAGAATGTAGCGCGGCGCGATGCCCTGATATTATCTGTCAAGACCCGCTTTCGACCGATCATGATGACCTCGCTCTCCACCATCGTCGGCATGACACCCCTGGCCGCCGAATGGGCGCTCGGCGCGGAGCGATTCTCGCCACTCGCCATCGCGGTCATCGGAGGCATGACAGCGGCAACGGTGTTGACCATGGTCTTTATCCCGGTGCTCTACGATTTATTCGACGATGGAGCACAGCGGCTGCGCAGACGTCCCACCTGAGTGAATGCACCTTGAATTCCCTGACATCCCGATAGTTCTGCTATAGAACCCTCATTGAGATGAAACCACAGGGATCCCCCATGAGAACTCTCGAAGACATACGAGCCAACACCGGGAAAACCGAGATCTTCCGCGGCCAGATTCAGCACATCATGATCGCGGCATTGCTGACCGCAGGGACATACTCACTGTTGCGAGGCAGCGGTGGCAGTTTTCTCGGGTTCGGAGTCATGAAGTGGGCATACGTCACAATCGCGGTCGCCCTTATCCATCAGATCATCGTCGCCGTGGTTTTTCGTCTACAACTCCACCTTGGCCTCTTGACGCGCATTTTTGGCAAACATGCGCTGAAAGTATGGGGAGCAATATTCCTGCCCTTCCTTCTGGGTCGTCCCCTTCTGCTCCTGGGCGTCGGCGTGGCGGATATGGGCTCGCTGGAATGCAATCGCGTGTTGCAGCTTGTGGGTGGGGTCCTTCTTCTGCTGCCTGCCGGATGGGCGGTGCATTCGGTCCTGCGATATTTCGGCATCGGCCGCGCCCTTGGAGGGGATCACTTCTTCGATCGATTCTTGAACATGCCGCTCGTAAAAAAAGGCGCCTTTCGCTATTCCTCGAATGCAATGTACAGCTTTGTTTTTTTTGGCCTGTGGGGAATGGCTCTGCTCTGCGGCTCGTGGAACGCACTGGTTCTGGCCCTTTTTCAACACGCCTATATCTGGGTCCATATGTATTGCACAGAGGGTCCGGATATGGAGGTAATCTACGGACGCGGGCAGGCAAACCTCTAGATGCCATTTTCCCACATAGGTGAGATCGCCGCTCTCAGTACAGCCTTCTGCTGGACGATCACGTCCATGTCCTTCGAGTCGGCCGGCAAGAGAGTCGGCTCCATGTCGGTCAACTTGATTCGACTGGTGATGGCGCTCGTCTTCTTGTCGATTTTTTGCTGGATCACGCGGGGGCGGCCCTTTCCGGATGACGCCTCGGCCCACGCCTGGCTCTGGCTCTCGGTATCCGGAATCATCGGTTTCACCATCGGCGACCTGTGTCTATTTCGGGCGTTCGTTGTTGTCGGCGCGCGTATTTCCATGCTCCTTATGACCCTGGTGCCGCCGTTTACCGCCCTCCTCGGCTGGGTCTTGCTTGGGGAACACCTCGAACCTCTGGACTGGTTGGCCATGGCCTTCATTGTCGGCGGTGTCGCATGGGTGGTGCTCGAACGCAGGCCGGTCGGCAAAATGAAGACCGAGCGACCGTCCCGATCGGGCATACTCCTGGGTATCGCCGGCGCGGCCGGTCAGTCCCTCGGCTTCGTGCTGAGCAAACTGGGCATGGGAAGCTATAACGCCTTTGCCGCGACGCAGATTCGTGTCATCGCGGGGATCGTCGGCTTCTCGGTCTTGTTCCTCTTTATCGGCTGGTGGCCCCGCGTCTTTTCCGCGCTCAAGAACCGGGGGGCAATGTCGCGCATCTCCCTGGGGGCCGTATTCGGGCCCTTCCTCGGCGTCTCGCTATCCCTCGTCGCGGTTCAGCATACAGAGGCTGGCGTGGCGGCCGCCCTCATGGGGCTCACTCCGGTGATAATCATCCCGCCCGCCATCTGGATCAACAAGGAGCGCATCTCGCCGAGGGCAATCATCGGCGCATTTGTCGCCGTGGGCGGCGCCGCCCTGTTGTTTCTCTGAGAAGGTCAACCAGCCCAAAACGAGTGCTTTACATTCTCGTTTCGAGAGTATAACATACTCCTTATGAGTAATAACATTATCAACTTTGAAGAAGCGCTTTCGACCCTCGGCGAGGTGTTGGAGTCACGCGGTTTCCACTGCGAGGTCGTTGCGGTTGGGGGAGGCGCCTTGTCGCTGCTGGGGCTCATCTCACGCTCAACCAGAGATATCGATATCGTCGCGCTCATCCTCGACGGCCGGTTCGTCAGCGCGCAGACGTTGCCACTCGAGCTGACACGTGCACGCGACGACGTCGCCACAACACTCGGCCTGCCAGGTGACTGGCTAAACTCCGGACCCGCACAACTTCTGGATTTCGGATTACCAGAGGGATTCGAGAAGCGGATGATCACGAAGAGCTATCACGGCCTGACCGTGCATCTGGCTGGACGGCTGGACCAGATCTTCTTCAAGTTCTACGCCGCCGTTGACCGGGGGCCCCGCAGCAAGCACGTCGACGACCTGCGGCGACTGAAACCGACAGCCGACGAATTGCTCGACGCGACGCAGTGGGCGCGCGGACACGATCCGTCGCCGGAGTTCCACGAGTTGTCGCGCCAGGTGCTCGCTTACTTCAGCGTGGAGGAGGATGATGTCCCCCGCTAGCGAGAAAGTGCGCGAGAGGTTGCTCGATCTCGCCTGGAGCCTGTGGACCGGGCTCGGTGTGTCGGGACAGATCGATAATCATCACGATCACGCCATCGATCCGGAGCCGCTTATCATCTTCACCGCCGCGCTCGGCGACGCTGATCCACGGCTGCGCGACGAGGCCACGGACTGGTGCATCCGATATGGGAGTCTCGTCTCCGGTGCACGCCTCAAGAACCTGCTCACCCACGAAAATGACCGCGTCCGCGCCGGTTACGGTGAGCTCGCCGCGACCGTGGCCGAACACTCCTCTCTACGCTGGCCCGAACGAACGACAAGGCGCAAACACAGGCCGAGAGAGCGTCCCAAAATCCAGGCTTTCAACCGCGCGTCGCAGCTCGTTTTACGCCTGCGTGGATTTTTGGGGGTCGGGGCCCGCGCCGAAATCCTCCGCGCTTTCCTGGCTTCGCCGGGCATCGCTTTCAGCGCCGCCGACCTGGCTGCCGAAACCAGCTACACCAAACGCGCCGTTGCGCAGGCGCTCGACGCGCTACGCCTCGGAGATGTCGTACAGACATTCCCCATCCGCAACCAGATTCACTTCCGAATGCCTCGCGAACGCGAAGACCAGCTTCGCGAACAGCTCATTCCGCTACCCGAGGTTTTCGTGCATTGGCCATCCGTTCTCCACGTGCTCACGTCGGCGTTCGAGACGATGATAAGGTTCGAGTCGAAGAGCCATGCCGTCCGCGCGGTTGAGGCCGGAGCTCTCATCGAGAAGCTGGACGACGCAATCCGAACGGCCCGGCTTCCTTTACCCCATCGCAGTGTACGCGGACCCGACTTCTGGGAAGAGTTCGTCTCCTGGTTACTCGCCGTTGCCGACAACCTTGCTGCCGGAAATGCAGGCTAACCGCAGTCGTTGATGCACTGGTGCCACGTTCCGCAGTCGGCGGAGACGTCGCAGTCGAGGGGGCCGCAGCTGCTCTTTATCTCGAATTGTGCCGATTCTGTGGAGGCGCCGGTCAGGGCGTCGTAGCAGTCGTCATCGCAGATGTCCTGATACTGCTCCTCTGTCATATCGGCGGGGAGGGTGATCCCGCAGTCGAACAACTTCTGGCAGTAGTCGTCGCACGCGGCGACGGCTTCCGCATCTTCGACAGTCTTCTCGTCGTCGCACGAGGCGAGCCCCACAAGAAGGCACGTTGAAATCAGCAGGATGGAAAATGTCTTCATGGTTACCTCCCTTGAAAAGCGAACATATCACTTTTCCGACCCCACCCCCAGCCCCTCCCCATTGCGGGGAGGGGAGATCGAAGGCTCTCTTGAAGCCCTTTGGGCTTGCGCGACGCGCATCCTGACCGCGCCCTCATCAGGGCGCGGTGAATGCCAGCATGAACCGAAAAGAAGATGTCCTTCGAGAGAATTGGCTGTAATCTCTCCGAAG
>JAUXHN010000273.1 GCA_030621515.1 Deltaproteobacteria bacterium
AACCCGGATTTGGGGTTACGACCCCATTTGTCTATTTGTTTATCGAATTCGAGGCGCAGCATGCTGCGCCCCTACGTGCGCCACAGATGTTGTTCGATTCGCGCGAGCAGGGGTTTGAGGGTGTTCTTGTCGATCGCGGATATCAGAACGCCGTCGAGGTTGTTGGCTTCAGGGATGCCTTCTCGGTCGTCCAGCAAGTCCGCCTTGTTGAGCACGATGAGCCTCGGCGTGTCGCCCAGCCCCAGATCCAGCAGGATCTGCTCCACCCACTTGATCTGATCGGCGTGGTTGACATCGGATACGTCCACGACGTGAAGGAGGAGCGACGCGTCGTCGAGTTCCTCGAGGGTCGCCTTGAAGGCGTCCATGAGGTCCTTCGGGAGATCTCTGATGAATCCCACCGTGTCGGTGATGATGATCTCCCTCTCCCGTGGAAACCGAAGACGCCGCGAGGAGGTGTCGAGGGTTGCGAACAGCCGGTCCTCAACAAGGACGTCCGAATGTGTGAGCACATTGAGCAGCGTGGACTTCCCCGCGTTGGTGTACCCCACGATGGAGACCACCGGCACCTCGTTGCGCTGCCTGCGGGCCCGTCGCTGAACCCTCGCCATTGCCAGCTTGTCCAGTTTCTTCTTTATCCTGGTCACCCGATCCCTGGCCCGCCGCCTGCCGATCTCCAGCTTCGTCTCCCCCGGCCCCCGGCCGCCGATGCCGCCGGTCAGGCGCGACAGCGAGTCGTCCCTGGCGCCCAGACGCGGCAACAGATACTTTAGCTGAGCGAGCTCAACCTTGAGCTTCCCGTCCAGCGAGTGAGCTCGCTGGGCAAAGATATCCAGGATGAGCTGGGTGCGGTCGATTACCTTGAGGTCGGTGATCTCGGAGATGGCGCGGCTCTGGTTGGCACCCAGGTTGCAGTCCATGATGAGGAGTTCCGCGTCCTGTTGCATGGCTCGCACGGTGATGTCTTCGAGCTTTCCGCGTCCCACCACGTACAGGGGATCCGGTTTTTTTCGGATCTGTATCACACGATCCGCCACCTCGACCCCCGCCGTTCGGGCCAGCTCGCTCAACTCATCGAGGGCCAGCTCGGCCTCACGGAGCTTCCGTCGATCTCTGGTGACGTGGATGATCACCGCGCGCCCCTCGGGCATGCTCACTGTTCTGGCAACCGAGTGACGTCGGAACTCCTCTTCCAGGGAGGTCATCACCTCCAAAAAATCCTTCGGGAGCATACCCAGGTTCAGGGGGCCCGCCAGGCGATGCAACTCGCCTTTTTCCGACGGAGGGAGAAGGTGAGCCATGTAGACCGCGCCCGGGGTCCCGCCCGGTGATACGCCGATGGCGACGACCATATCCAGGCGCAATCGGGTGAGGTCGGTGAGGTCGTCCCGGGAGAGAGGCTCGCTGTGCAAATGCGTGTGGATCAGCCGGAGCCCACGAAATCGTCGCTCTCCCGCTCGCACCCTTCCGAAATCCGGCAGGAGAATCCTGTCGGCGTCGCCCATCGCCACGTCGGTCACCTGACCCTGGCGATCTATGAAGAGGCCGATCTGGCGGCCCGTCTCCCTGGAAAGCAGGGCCATCGTTCCGGCGAGCTCCGGCGACACGATGGATTGTGCCGGGACCCGGCGCCTGTTCAGGCGCTCGAGAGCTTTCTTGTGGGTCGCCTTGAGGCCGGTCAGATTGCCGTGAACCGCCAATAGATTTCCTTAAACTCCGTCGAAACGGGACATCACTTTGTCCTGTAATGATCGATGGCCGTCGGACCCGATCCAGGAGAAGTCAACATCCGGTCCCGGAGGAGAGCCCAGGGGTTCGAGACGTTTCGCGGCGATCTGCAGCTTTCGTTCGAAGCTCTTGTGCTCGAAGGCCTCCGCCGCAAGGGCGTCGATGACCTCCTTGCGCACGTCGGAGCTCCTGCAAACGAGGAGGCCGTCAGCGCCGGCTCGTACGGATGCAATCGACATCGCCGCCGGGCCGCCGGATTGTCCGACGGCGCCCATTTCCAGATCGTCGGTCAGCACGGCGCCGGAGAAGCGCATCTTCTCCCGCAGCACTCCGGTGATTATCTTCCGGCTGCCGGTGGCCGGGTTATCGGGATCCAGGCTCGGGTAGATCACGTGGGCGGTCATGATCGGTCCGAGACCGGTCCTGGCCCACGCGCGAAACGGCTCCATCTCCACGGCCTCGAGACGGGCTGCGTCATGCTCTACCAGCCCGAGGGAGAGGTGGCTGTCGAAGGAGGCGTCACCATGGCCGGGAAAATGCTTGGCACAGGGGAGAACCCCGCCGGTCTTCAGTCCGCGCGCGAAGGCGAAACCGTGCCTGATAACTATGTCGGGTTTGCTCCCGAAGGACCTGTCTCCTATCACCGGAGAGTCAGGGTTGGTGTCCACGTCGAGGATGGGCGCGAGGTTCAGGGTAAACCCGAGGGATCTGAGCTCCAGCCCCACAAGGCGACCGGCCGCGCCGGTCAACTCCGTATCGTCGATCTCACCAAAAACGCGCGCCGGTGGCAGGACGGTAAGCGGTTTTGAAATGCGCACCACCCGTCCGCCCTCCTGATCCACCAAAACGAGGGGAGGTCTGTCTTTCGAAAAGCTGCGTTTGATCTCCGCCACCAGCGAAGAGACCTGTTTTGCGCTTGCAATATTTCGCTTGAAAAGGATGACGCCCGCGAGCGCACCGACGGCGCAATCTCGCGCGAGATCATCCGGGAGGGAAAGCCCGTCGAACCCGGCGATGATAAGCCTCCACGCAAGGCGCTTCGTGTCATCCGCGCTCATGCGGCTGTATATGGCATCTTTTGGCGAATTTGTCGCTTATTGGTCTGGTGAATGCACCAGCTACTGCGAGTCCGGTTTGTGCATCGGCACGAGCCCGGCCGGCTTCTTTTCGGCGTGCACGGACTTCTTCTCTTCGACCGCCTCGGTCCCCTTCTTGTCGGACCGCTTGGCCTTCTTCTTTTCGGCGTGTTTGGCTTTCTTCTTTTCGGCGTGCACGGCCTTCTTCTTTTCGGCCGGCTCGACCTTCTTCTTTTCGACCGGCTCGGCCTTCTTCTTTTCGACCGACTTGGCCTTCTTCTTTTTGGCCGGCTTGGCCTTGTGTTTCTTGTTGGACTTCGCGTGTTTCGTTTTTGTCGGCTTGTTTCCATCGCCGCTATAGGCATGGATGACGCATCCGGACATCCACGCGGCCGCGATGATCATCGTGATCACGAGCGCTGCTCTATGAAGAAGATTTTTCATGAGGATTCTCCTTTTTCTTGTTTATTGTTGGGCCAGTATGTCAATCGCGTCATTTCAATAAAAAAACGTCGAGCAAGACGTTGGACGTTACCCCCGAGGAGGTATTCACAATTGCGCGCCTTGTGAAGTTGATGTGTGGTGTGTTGTGGCGCACTTGAATTTGGTTATAATAAAAGGGATCCAAAAAAATTTCACCGTGTTTCTGATGGGGTACAGGAGAAAGTCGATGAGCATGCGGTATACGTTTGTGGCCTACTGGTTTATCGGAGCGCTCGCCTCACTGCTGCTGGTGCTCGCCTGCGAGTCGTCGAGCCCGGCGACGGGCGGCGATAACGACGGCGGAACGGATACGAACGATGATCCCAACCATTTGGTATCCATCGCTTTCATTCCGGACACGTGGAATCTGACCATAGAGGACGACGTGCCCGACGAGCAGAGTTTCACGATCGAGGCCCTCTGGGGGGACGGGAATGTGACCGATGTCACCGACGACGTGGATATGGTCGTGACTCCCTCCAAGATGGGTCAACTGGACGGCAATGTCTTCACGACTACCGATCAGTTCGGCGGAGAGGGGACGGTTGTCGCCGAGCTCGACGGAGTCAGCGGCGAGGCCCAGTTCACGGTGCACGTTCACAGTGTTCACATCGATGACGGGGCTCCGTCGGACGCCGACACCATGTTCGGAGGTACCGAGGATCCGACCATCGCGCCCGGCTTGTTGTACCCGCCGGACGGTGTGCTTCTGCCTCCCAACCTGACCGACGTGAACTTCATGTGGGACGGCGGCGCGGGAAACGATATCTGGAAACTTCGGTTCGAAGGTGAGTTCATGGAGATTGACATCTACACCGTCAATCCTTCTTTCATCCCCGAAGACCTGCTGTGGGGTCAGGTGATCACCGGAAACGCGGGGCTGGGGCCGGTCGAGATCATCGTATCGGGAACCTCCATGGCGGACACCTCGACCCTGGGGGTTTCGGACGCCTCGCATTACAGGGTCGCCGAGGATCCTGTGCAGGGAGGAATTTATTACTGGGCAGCGTCCTCCACGGTGTCGTCGGACTACGGCATCTACAGATACGATTTCGGCAATCCGGGCCAGACCGCCGAGGCGGTGTACACCACTGTCGAGACCACCGGCCGCTGCGTGGCCTGTCACGCGCTGAGCCACGATGGAACGCGGATGAGTCTCAACTACGATGGGGGCGACGGGATAGCGGACATGATCGCCATATCGACCCAGGATTCCATGATAACTCCCGGGGACGAGTACTACGCCAACTTCCATACGTTCTCGCCTGACGATTCCTATGTTCTATCGGTTTACCAGGGCGTCTTCACGTTGCGGGACGGGACCGACGGGACATCGGTCGAGACCCTGCCCCTGGATCACGTGACCTATCCCGACTGGTCACCGGACGGGTGGACGGTGGCGTTCACTCGGGCCACCCGGGACACGGTGCCGACCAGCTCCTGTGACTGGTCGTTCCACGGCGGGCAGATAGAGCTGATGGAATACGCAGGGCCGGGTAACTGGGGAACACCGGAGATCCTGGTGCCGGCCGACCCGGATGTGAACTACTACTACCCGGCGATCAGCCCCGACAACGACTGGGTGATATTCAACAAGTCCTCTGAATTGGGGGCGTACGCAGGCCCGGGGGATAGCTACAGCGAC